>JBKPSV010000049.1:0-3918 GCA_046735215.1 Pseudomonadota bacterium
CGACGGTCACGGCGGCCGCGTGCATGTCGGCTACAGTGCGTCGAAGGCGGCGGTGATCCAGTTCACCCGCTCGACCGCGGGGGCCTATGTCAAGAAGGGCATTCGCTGCAACACGGTGGTGCCGGGACTGATGCACACGCCACTGGTCGAATATCGCCTTGCACGCACGGTTGCGGGCAACGACGCCGCGGCGCTGATCGCCAGTCGCAATGCACGAACCCCGATGGGGCGGATGGGCACCGCATGGGATGTGGCGCATGCTGTGCTGTTCCTGGCTTCGGATGAGGCTAACTACATAACCGGGACCGAGATCATCGTTGACGGCGGCCTGATCCTGGCGTCGCCGTGAGGTTGAATGGCACAACGGAGGGAACCGATGAGCGAACGACGTTTCAAGGAACTTGCACCTGCGACCATGTCTCCCGAGCAGAAGAAGGTCGCTGATTCGATCCAGGCGGGCCCCCGTGGTGCGGGCCTGCGCGGGCCATTCAACGCGCTGCTGCGCAGTCCGGACCTGTGCGACCTGGTCCAGCGGGTCGGCGCCTATGTGCGCTTCAGCAGCTCGATTCCAGCGCGGCTTAACGAGATGGCGATCATCATGGCGGGCCGGAAGTGGAGCGCGCAGTATGAGTTCTACGCCCACCGCCGGCTGGCGATCGAAGCTGGATTGAGCACCGCGATCTGCGATGCCATCGCGAATGGAAGCAAGCCGCAAGGAATGCAGGACGACGAAGCAGAGGTGTACGACTTCTGCACGGAACTGCTGTCCAGCGGGCATGTATCAGATGGCAATTTCGAGCGGATCAAGAACCGGTTCGGCGAGCGAGGCGTGATCGATCTGGTGGGGGCAGTTGGATACTACAGCATCGTGTCGATGGTGCTGAACGTCGATGGCGTGCCATTGCCCGCGGGTGAGACACCGCCCCTGAAGCCGCTCTAGTCGTATGCCGCGACGGATGGCCGGCACATGCACCGGCCATCCATTGTAACGTGAGGTATCCACGCTTGAAGATACAAGCCGCGATCCTGGACTGGGCGGGCACAGTGGTGGACCATGGCAGCCGCGCGCCAATGGGAGCTTTTGTCCGTGCCTTCGCCCAGTTCGGCGTGACCATCAGCATCGCCGATGCGCGCGGGCCGATGGGAATGGCGAAATGGGATCACATCCGCGCAGTGGGGCAAATCCCGACGGTCGCTGCCGCTTGGCGTGCACGGCACGGCCGCGACTTCTCCGAAGGTGACGTCGACGCGATTTTCCAAGTGTTCGAACCGATGAACATCGCTGCGGTACGCGATCATGCCGACATCATCCCCGGCACTATTGAGGCTATGAAGGCGCTTCGGTCGCTCGGCATTCGCGTGGCGGGTACCACCGGCTACACGCGCCCGATCATGGATGTTCTGGAGCCGCTCGCCGCCGCCGCCGGCTATATGCCGGAACTGACAGTGTGTGCTGGCGACTTGCCCGCTGGGCGGCCAACGCCGCTGATGATGTGGTACGTCATGGCGAAATTGGGCGTCTGGCCTGCCGCAACCGTGGTGAAGGTCGATGACACGGCGCCTGGGATCGGCGAAGGTAGGGCGGCAGGAACCTGGACAGTGGGGGTCGCGCTCACTGGCAATGCCGTCGGTCTTTCTGCGACAGAGTTGGCCGCGCTGTCATCAACCGAACGGACGAAACTGCGCCTGCATGCTGCGGCGGAATTGAGTGATGCGGATGTGCTGATCGACAGCATCGCCGATCTGCCGCAGGCCGTCGCTACGATCGACGCGCGCCTTCAGGCGGGCGAGCGGCCTACTCCTGCGCCGGACTAACCTCGGCGATATAGATGACGTCGCCAGTCGCGCCGTCCGGGCTGCCGGGTGGCGCGGTCGCAACGACATGACCGTTGCCCTGCATCGCAATCCAGGCCGGTTCAGCGCGCGCTGCTTGCTTGGCTTCCTCGATCACGTTGGCGGGAACCTGCGGCCACAGCGATTCCTCAATAACCCGGATGCGGTCCATTGCGCTCTCCTGTTTGAGCCGCGTGTTCAACGCCACATGAGCCAGAACGTTCCAACAGCCAGCGTCGTCACGGTCAGCGGGGCGCCGATGCGGAAGTAATCCCAGAAGCCGATCACCACGCCACGCCGTGCCGCCTTCTCGATGACGATCAGGTTGGCGATCGACCCCAGCACAGTGAAATTGCCCGCCAGCGTGGATGCCATCGCCACGATCAGCCAGGAACGGTCATGGTCGGGCAACGCGGTGACGAATGGCTTCAGCAACAGAACCGCCGGCACGTTGCTGACCAGATTGGACAGGATCGCGGTCACAACGGTCAGGACTGGCGCGAACTCCAGATGCAGCCCACCAACGTTCCGGGTTACATCCGGCGTCAGCAGTTCCTGTTGGGCACCCGCCACGATAATGAACAGTCCGGTGAACATCAGCAGCAGCGACCAGTCGATCTCGGCATAGACCCGTGCACTTTTGACCCGACGCGTCAGCAACAGCAGCGCGCCGATCACGATGGCCGCCTTCGCTGGCGGCTGACCCGCGAAGAAAAGGGCGACGACCACCGCAGTCGCGAGCAGCGAGCGCAGAACCAGCACCCGGTGGATCCGCAGCCGCGGCGCTCGCAACTGCAATGCGGCGCCGTGCAGATCCTTGCGATGAGCCACGGCCAGCAGGGCGAACGTCAGCAACAGCCCCAGCGCGGCGACGGGAGCCAGGGCAGCGGTAAACGCTGGATAGGCAATCTGCGAGAAGCTGCCGATCATCATGTTCTGCGGATTGCCGGTGATCGTCGCGGTCGAGCCGACATTCGACGCCATCGCCACCGCGAGCAGGTAGGGAACCGGATTGCGACGCAGGCTGAGGGCTAGGTCCAGCACCAGGGGTGCCATCACCAGGCAGATCGCATCGTTGACCAGGAACGCCGAGAACGCGCCGGATACGAAGACGATTGCCGCGAGCAGCAGCAATGGCCCATGGACGTGGCGTCCCACCCAGCCGTTCACCATGGCGAAAAAGCCGGAGATGCGCAGGTTGGCGACAATGATCATCATGCCAAGCAGCAGGGTGATCGTGCCCAAATCGACGGCGCGATAGGCGTCCTCCAGCGACATGACCCCCGAGGCAACCATCAGGCAGGCGCCGACCAGCGCCACGCCCGCCCGGTCGATGGACAGACCAGGTACCTTGCCGATGGCCAGCGCGAGATAGCTTCCGGCGAAGATGCCGATCGCAGCGAAGCGCCGTCCCGCCGCGTCTTCCGCCGGCATGATCCACGGCAGTGCGGCGGCGCCTAAGGCGAGCAGCAGCAGCAATCCGACCCCGACCAGGCCGGCAAGCGGCAGCCAACGGGCGGTCATTTAGTGGTTGGGCCAGAGACCTGGCGTCGCGACCTCCAGCGAGTTGCCGTCAGGGTCGCGGAAATAGAGGCTGGTGCCGCCACGTGGCCAGCAGATGCGGCTTTCCACCGGGATGTCCAACTGGCGCAGGTGGTCCTCCCACGCTGCCAGTTCGCCAAACGGAATGGCGAAGCAAAGGTGCAGGTCGCCAGTGCCGTGGTGCGGCGGGATCACGCCGCCTGGCACCGGCGCTGGTTCATTGGTGCTGCCATGCCGGAACAACAGCAGGACCTGGCTGCCGGGGACGCCGAGAGCGCACATCCGGCCGTCATGCACGAAACGCTCGAAACCGAACACGCGCTGGTAAAAGCCGCATGCTTGGTCCAGGTCGGCGACATAGAGCGACGTTTCCAGGACACCGCTCACGCGCGGGGTGGCTGCCATTGGTGTCTCCCGGTCTCTCGCATAGCTGGTTGCGGTGCTATGCTGCGGCAAGCATAGGGATTCGAGCCATGCCCGCTCATTTCGATCTGTTGATCCGCAACGGCACCTGCGTTCTGCCATGGGGCATCGAGGCGACTG
>JBKPSV010000050.1:0-7389 GCA_046735215.1 Pseudomonadota bacterium
GCACGGCATCGCCGTGGTGCATGACCTGCCGGGAGTGGGCGAGAATCTTCAGGACCACTGCGGTGGGCGGATCATCTATCGGTGTACTTCCGGCATGTGCACGATGAATGAGGTGTACCACAGCTGGGTGCGCCGAATTCACCATGGCATGCAGTACGTGCTGGCGAAGCGCGGCGCGCTGATGACCGGCGCCGGTCCGATGGGACTGTTCGTCCGCACACGTCCGGAACTGGTCTCGCCCGACGTGCAGTATCAGTTCCTCGCCGGCAGTGCGGAAAAGACCGGCGACCCGATGCATCGCTTTCCCGGCTGCACGCTGGTCGCCATCCCGTGCCGGCCAGAGAGTCGTGGCTGGCTGCGTATCGCAACGCCCGATCCGGCCGCGCCGCCGGCAATCCAGCCGAACTACCTGGCGACCCAGGCGGACAAGGACACCATGGTCGCCGGTCTGAAGGTTTCACGCCGCATCTTCAAGACAGAGGCAATGCGGAGATATGTGACTGAAGAATACCTGCCAGGCCCGCAGGCTGCCTCGGACGAGGACCTGCTGAACCACGTGCGTGCCACTGCGGGCACCACATTCCACCAGACCAGCACCTGCATGATGGGTCCGGGACCGATGGCCGTGGTCGATACCGACTTGCGGGTCAAGGGCATGGAACGATTGCGAGTGATCGACGCCTCGATCATGCCGACCGTGGTATCAGGCAACACCAACGCCACGGCCATCATGATCGGCGAGAAGGGCGCCGACATGATCCTGCGCGCTGCATGAAAAAGGGCCGGCATGAAGCCGGCCCCTTTCGCACAGCCGCCGACCGGTCGGTTAGCTGTTGGCGCCCGCGTTGGCATCGGGCTGGTACAGCCAGGTGCCGCTATGACTGTTGGTCACGAACGTAGACGTCGCTGCACCGCTGGGCTGGGTGTGGGCATATGCACTTCGGGCTTGCTGCTGCACCGGAGCCTGAGCAACCACGCCAGGAAGCTCGGTGAATAGGCTGTTTGGCTCGGTGCCCTCGCCGCCGTCCGCGAATGCCGAACCGGCGCCAAGCGCAAGCACTGCGGCGGTGGCAAGAATAACGGTCTTCATGGTCTCTCTCCTCTGGATCGGTTCCCGGCAGAAAAAGTGCCGTCGGAACCACCGCAGACCGGAAGGTCAGGCTTGCTGCCCGTCTGCGATGGCCGGTAAATGGACCTCTTGCGGAGGGAAAATAATCCAACTTTCCTGGAATTCATCTTTGCGCAATTCAGTGAAATCATGGACTTGATTGCAGCGCTGCGCGCCTTCGTCCGGGTGACGGAAACCGGTTCTTTTTCCGCCGTCGCCCGCGAGACCCATGTCAGCCAGTCCGCGGTCACCCGGCTGGTCGCGCAATTGGAACAGCACTTCGACGTGCGTTTATTCCATCGCACCACGCGACGGCTCAGCCTGACCGATGATGGCCAGGCGCTGCTGGCCCACGCGCGGCATCTGATCGAGAGCGCCGACGAGATGGAGGCGGTACTCGGCCGCCAGAGCGGCGCACCGCGCGGCCTCGTCAGGCTCGGAACCTCGATCGCGGGCGGGATGTTTCTGGCGACACGCCTGCCGGTTCTGCTGGCGCGTTATCCCGGCCTGTCGGTCGAACTGGTGATGCGCGACCAGCCCAGCGACATGGTCGAGGAACGCCTCGATCTTGCTTTCCGCTCCGGCGATATCGCTGACGCCTCACTGGTCGCGCGGCGGGTCGGCAACCTGGGCCGCGCCGTGGTCGCCGCGCCGATCTACCTGGAACGCCACGGGGCACCGTCCACTCCCACCGACCTGACCGACCATGTCTGCCTGATCCACGACGCCGCAGCCGATCCCGACATCTGGCGCTTCGGTGGGCCGGACGGCCCGGTTAGCGTCCGCGTGCATGGCGCCTTCCTGGCCAACGACAGCGAGGCGGTGCGGCGGGCTTGTCGCGCCGGCCACGGCATCGCCCTGCTGCCGGAAATCCAGCTGATCGACGATCTGCGCGCCGGCCGCATGTACCGCCTGCTGGAGGACTACCCGTCGCAGGTGGTGCCGGTGCACATCGTCTATCCATCGCGCCGCAATCTCGCGCCGCGCACCCGCGTCGTGATGGACTTCCTGGTCGAGCAGACCCGCGAGATCACCATGCTGTTGGAGCAAGGCGCCGAAGTGCTGACGTGACCAGTCGTCGCTTCCCCCAGCGGGGGCTGGGAGGTCGGTGCCAAGGCAGGCTGTGAGCTAGTTCACAGCACGTCGTGCCGAAGCTGCTAGAGGTCGCTTCAGCCATCGGGGAATGGAATGTTGATAGAACCCAATGAATAACCGCAGTTGCCTCTGCGGCGGCATCAGCCTTGAGGTCGATGCGGCGAGATCCCTGACCTATTGCCATTGCAGCAACTGTCGCTGACCGGCGCGGCCTTCGGCCGCTATGTGCATGTCGATACTGTGGCAGGCGATTGCCGACAGATGTGATGCCCTAGGGCTCTCCGACCGAGACGACATCCCACGGCGTTTCCTGTCGCACAGGCGGAGTTACTGATGCGCCTCGCGGTTATCTCCGACATCCACGGCAACCTGCTCGCACTCGAGGCGGTGATGGCCGACATCGGCAAACGCGCAGTGGATGCGACCGTCAACTTGGGCGACAGCGTGGCCGGCCCGCTCTGGCCACGCGAAACGGTCAACTTTCTCACCGCGCTGGCACTCCCGACGGTGCGCGGCAATCACGACCGCTGGATGTGGGAACCCGAGACGGATGCTCTGCTTGAAGCCGACCGCTTCGCCAGCAGCGCGCTCTCGCTCGAACAGCGCCGTGCACTGCACGCTTTGCCGCCAACCCTCACCATTGGCGAAGACATACTCGCTGTGCACGGCACGCCCACCGACGACTGCACCTTTCTCACCGAGGAGCTGTACCTCGATCGAATGATCCCGGCCGCACGCCATACGATCCGTGACCGCCTTGGTGCGGCGATGTCCCGCGCCGTGGTTCTCTGCGGCCACAGCCACCGCCAGAGTATCACCCAGATCCCAGGCGGACCTCTCATCCTGAATCCAGGCTCGGTCGGCTGCCCCGTCTTCGCTGACATTCCGGGCGCCAGCAGTCTTGAACCGCACTCACCGCACGCGCGATACGCAATCCTCGTGCGGCGTGGTGATCGTTGGGCAGCGGAATTCTATGCGCTTGACTACGACTGGGACCAGGCTGCTCTGCGCGCAAACGAATGCGGATTTCCAAAATGGGCCGAAGCGTTTGCAACCGGCGCCGTGACGTGAATTAGCGAGGCAGCATGTGGATCAGTGCCGGATGTGCTCCGGTCTGAAGCCCATGCCGATGATGCGTGCCGGTAATCGGCACAGCGGCGGAAACCAGCGCGCCAGCCGCAATGCTAACGGCGGCTTCGGCGCGGTGGTGCGCGTCAGCGTCCGGCTGATGACGCGGTTCTGGATTGCGACCTGCAACGCCTGCGTCATCCGTGTCGGGCGCTCGCGACGCCGTTGCACCGCCGCCAGATCGGCGGGCGTCGCATGGCCCTGGCGCAGCCGCGGCACCAGGATGTTCGCCGTGGCGACCGCATCCTGGATCGCCAGGTTGATGCCCACGCCGCCCACCGGCGACATCGCGTGTGCCGCATCGCCAATGCACAACAGTCCTGGACGCGACCAGCTGTCGAGCCGGTTCACGGCCACCGTCAGCAGCTTCACATCGTCCCACGTGGCAAGCTCGTGCACGCGGTCGCTCAAGTACGGCGCAAGTCGCGCAACGTCGGCTCGGAACGCGTCGAGCCCACGCGCATGCACCTCATCGATGCCACCCTTGGCGATGACATAGGCGCACTGCCAGTAGTCGCCGCGGTCCAGCATAATGAAAATGTGGCCGGCTTCGATCCGTCCCAGCGTCTGCCCCGGATCATCCGGCCGTTTGGAGATCCGCAGCCAGAGTATGTCCATGGGTGCGCCGCGATCGACGACGCGGAAGCCGGTTGCATCTCGCATCGTCGAGTGCCGGCCATCGCAGGCGATGACCAGTTCCGCGCCAATCTCCCGCGCCCCTTCCGGCGCTTGAGCCGTCACGCCGGTGACGCGATCGGCGTCACGCAACAGGCCCGTGGCTTCTGTTTGCAGCATCAGACGGAACGCAGGCAAGAGCTTTGCCTGATCGGCGAGGAAGTCGAGGAAGTCCCACTGCGGCATGAACGCGACGAATTTTGCGCGCGTCGGCAGGTGGGAGAAGTCAGCAACTTGAAAGAGTTCGTCGCCGATCTGCGCCGCCAGCGTCCGCACCTCGCTGTGCGGGCGAGCGAGGAAGGCATCCAACAGCCCGAGCTCCTGCATCACCTGCATCGTCGACGGATGCACCGTGTCGCCGCGAAAGTCGCGCAGGAAGTCAGCGTGCTTCTCCAGCACGACGACGTCGATACCGGCGCGGGCGAGCAGGAAGCCCAGCATCATACCGGCCGGCCCGCCGCCGACGACGCAGCAGCGGGTCGTGAGATCAGCCACCTATTCCGCGGCCAAAGGGGGCGTATAGGCTGGGATCGTCGCGCGCTGCGCCGCCGCCATCGGTTGCGGCCACCAGCGATGCTCCCATTCGCTGAACAGCGGCCTCAGCTTTGGTATCACCTGCTCGGCGAACAGCCGGGAATTGTACTTGGTAAGCTCTTTGCTCATGTTGCCGAACTGCAGCAGCAGCATCAGGTTGCCGACGTTCAGGTTGACCGCGACCTCGCGCAACTGCTCCGCCACTTCATCCGGCGAGCCGATGATCACGTAGCCGTTCTCCACGATCGCATCCATCTCGCGGGCAAGCTTGTTGAACTTGTCCGAGTAGGACGCCGCCTTGGAGACCTGGCTTTCCAGCCCAACGCGCTGCGTCGCTTCGGTGGTATAGCCCGGCGGTGCGGCAAATCTCGGATCGATATGCAGGCAGTTGCCGTAGAAATATTCGGCCGCATCGCCATACAGATCCATCGCATGCTGGCGACTCTCGCCGACGCCGACGAACTGCAGGAATCCGGCACGATAAGGATTGCGATCCTTGCCCAGCTTGGCCATTTCCGCCCAGAACCCGTCCATCGTGGCGCGGCCGATCTGGTAGCCGTAGTAGCTGAGATAACAGTAGACATAGTCCATCTCGGCGCACCACTGCCACGTCTCTACCGATCCTCCGCCTGGCACCCAGATCGGCGGATGCGGTGCCTGCACCGGCCTCGGCCAGATATTCACATAGCGCTGCTGATTGAACCGGCCGTTGAACGCAAACGTGTCGCGCTCGGTCCAGGCACGCAGGATCAGGTCGTGCGCCTCATGGTAGCGATCGCGCAGCAGCGATGGGTTCTGACCATGGCGTAGCACGTGTCCATCGGTGACCCGACGGGAAAGCCGGCGATCAGCCGCCCGCCCGAGATGCAGTCGATCATCGCGAACTCTTCGGCCACGCGCGTCGGCGGGTTGTATAACGCCAGCGAATTGCCCATCACGCAGATCGCGGTATCGGTGGTGCGTCGCGCCAACGACGAGGCAATCAGGTTCGGCGAGGGCATCAGGCCATAGCCGTTGGAATGATGCTCATTCACGCACACCGCGTCGAATCCGCAGTCGGCGGCATGCTCCAGCTCGTCCATGAAGTCATTGTACATGTGATGCGCGCGGCGCGGATCGAACAACGAGGAATGAATGTCCACCCACACCGACGGATGCTTATCACGGAACCCATCCGGCAACTCGGTGTAGGGCATCAGGTGAAACCACATCAGACGCATGGGACGACCCCTCTCTCGTTGTCACGGCCGGGGCTCGTCCCGGCCATCGGACCTACTCGGCTGCGCGCAATCCGGGTGAATACGCCGGCAACTCCGCCCGCATCGCTGCGTCCATCGGCTTCGGCCACCAGCGGTGTTCATACTCAGCGAACTTGTCGCGCAGCTTCGGCATGACCCGCTCCGCGAACAGCCGCGTGTTGTACTTCGTCAGCTCCTTGCTCATGTTGCCGAACTGCAGCAGCAACATCAGATTGCCAACATGCAGATTATCGGCAAGATCATGGACCTGTTCCACCACATCGTCCGGTGATCCGATCACCAGATAACCAGCATCGACCAGTTCTTTCATCTCGGTCGGCCGCGCCTGCGAGCGCGCCGCCGCTGCGCTCACCTGACTGCTCAGCCCGAATCGCATCGTCGCTTCCGTGGTATAGCCAGGCGGCGCAGCAAACCGAGGATCGATATGCAGGCACCGAAAGAAGAAGTATTCGGCTGATTCTGTATAAAGCTCGATCGCCTGCTGCCGGCTCTCGGCAACTGCCACGGTCTGTGCGAAACCCGCTCGATACGGATTGCGGTCCTTGCCTAGCCGGTCCATCTCAGCCCAATAGCCGTCCATCGTCGCTTTACCGATCTTGTGGCCGTAATAGGACAGATATGAATACACGTAGTCCTTCTCGGCGCACCACTGCCAGGTCTCGATCGAGCCGCCACCTGGTATCCACACCGGCGGGTGGGGACGTTGTACCGGACGCGGCCAGATGTTGACATAGCGCTGCTGATTGTAGCGGCCGTTGAAGGCGAAGGTGTCCGGGTGCTGCCACGCCTTCATTACAAGGTCATGCGCTTCATAATACCGCTCGCGCAGCTGCGAGGGATTCTGTCCATAGGCGAAGCAGTCATCCATCGGTGTGCCGACGGGAAAACCGGCAATAAGCCGTCCGCCGGAAATGCAGTCGATCATCGCGAATTCTTCCGCGACACGGGTCGGCGGATTGTAGAGTGCCAGCGAATTCCCCATGACGCAGATCGCGGTGTTGGTGGTGCGCCGCGACAGCGACGATGCGATCAGGTTGGGCGAAGGCATCAGCCCATAGCCGTTCGAATGGTGCTCGTTGACGCAGATCGCATCGAAACCGCAGGCAGCCGCAAATTCCAGTTCGTCCATGAAGTCGTTGTACATGTGATGCGCCCGCTGCGGGTCGAACAACGACGAGTGAATGTCCACCCACACCGAAGGATGCTTTTCACGGAAATCATCCGGCAGCTCGGTATACGGCATGAGGTGGAACCACATGAATTTCATGACGTCGATACCTCCCGTGGCGCAACGCAGAATTGTAACACGTTGTCGGCGCCAAGGACCACGGTCACTGGGCCCGACCGACTGGCCCGTTCGACTCACGCTGTCGTGCGGCGTCTCGTCATAGTCTCGTCAGATTCCTTTCGTTGACCACGCGGGGCTCCATTAACTGTAGAAGGCCGTCGCGCATTGTACGCCAATCCCGTCAGCTTGGCCCGCGCCGACGCAGCTGTTCCAGCAAGCCAGGTCAGCGGCAAGCTGGCCCCACTCGAGGCATTGCGTGGTCTTGCGGCCTGCATTGTCGTTGCCTGGCATTTCTTCTGGGC
>JBKPSV010000051.1:0-11546 GCA_046735215.1 Pseudomonadota bacterium
GCTATTGACTGCGAGAGGTGCGTACCAGCAGCAACAGCGGCACGACGATAATCGCGAGGACAAGCATCAGCTTGAAGTCATCGATGTAAGCAATGATCCTGGCCTGATGGGTTACCACCTCGTTGAGCATGGCAACGCCTCGGGCAGACTCCGTATTCCAGAAGTGAGAGGCAGTACCCGTCTGAAGTGCGCGGTTGAACGGGCTGACCTCCGCTGCAATAAGGGCATGATTGACCTGGGTATTGCTCTGCAGCAGCGCACCCGTGATGGAGATGCCTACTGCACTGCCCAGGTTGCGCATCAGGCTGTAGATACTGGTGGCCTCGGTTCGGATCGCTGATGGCAGGGTCGCGAAGGCGATGATGTTGATGGGGATCGCGAGGAGCCCGATGCTGAGCCCCTGGATGAAGCCAACCAGGATAACAGTCGATTGCGATATATCCGGTGTCCACAGCGTCATTTCATACAGCGCGTAGGCGCCGATCAGGAAGCCGAGACCGACCAGCACCCGGGCGCTCACTCTGCCCATGACCTTGCCGCAGATCAGTGCGGCGATCATCAGCCCCGCGCCGCGCGGTGCCAACGCAATGCCGGCAGTGACGACGGGATAGTTCATCAGCGTCTGCAGATAGGGTGCCAGGAGCGCCAGCGATGCATACATGATCAATCCCATGATCGCGTACAGGATCGCGCCCACAGTAAAGTTCATGTCTGCGAACAGCTTTGGCGACAGGAAGGGCCGCGGCGCGAGGAAGAACTGCACCAGGAATACATAGAACGCTGCACCGGCAATGCATGCCTCCAGCACGATCTCGCGCGAATCAAACCAGTCAAGTGTTTCCCCGCGGTCGAGCATCATCTGGAAAGAGCCGATTGCGAGGCTGAGTGCGCCGAAGCCGATCCAATCCAGCCTCGCCGTTCCGGTACGCGCGCTTTCCTTTAGGAATGTCAGCAGGCCTATGGCGGTCAGGATGCCGAATGGCACATTGATGTAGAACACCCAGCGCCAGCTGTAATTGTCGGTGAGCCAGCCGCCTAGGATCGGCCCGCATATCGGCCCCATCATGACGCCCATGGTCCACAGGCCCATCGCCTTGGCACGCTGTTCCGGTGGATAGAGTTCGTACATCACCGACTGTGACAGCGGCACTAGGGCTGCACCGAACATGCCTTGCACCACGCGAAACACCACGATCTGGCCGAGTGTCTCTGCTAGGCCACACAAGGCGGAGGCTACGGTGAAGCCAACGACGGCGGTCACAAACAATCGGGTGCGGCCGAAGCGTGCAGACAGGTAGCCAGTAGGCGCGGTCATAATGGCAGCCGCGATAATGTAACTCGTCAGCACCCAGTTGATCTCCTCCTGGCTCGCCGACATCGTGCCCTGCATATAGGGCAGCGCGACGTTGGCGATAGTGCTGTCGAGCGATTGCATCAACGTGGCCAGGACGGTGCAAATCGTAATCACCATGCGGTTTGCCTGGCTCGGCGCGGTCGAGATCGCGACCGTCGCGGACATTACTCTTCCTGTTCCTGCTGATGTGCGAGGTTCTGACAGACAAGGTCGAGTACCCGTGTGGCCTGGGCGAGTTCATCATTTTTCAGGCCGAGCAGCGTGGCGTTGCGCACATCGCGCGAGACAGATTCGACGCGCTCGATGATCGACCATCCGCGCGTGGTCACGGTGATAGTCTTGGCCCTGCGGTCCTTGCCCTCCTCGCGGCGCTCGATATGGCCGGATGTCTCGAGCGCGTCGAGCAGGCGCACAACGGACGAACCGTCCAGCCCAAGTGCTGCGGCGAGATCCTTCTGTCGCATCGGTGATGGGGCGCGGGCGAGATAGATCAGCGGAAGCCAGGTTGCCTCGGTCAGGCCAAAGGGTTGCAGCCGGCGGTTGACTGCGCGCCGCCACTGCCGCGCCGCGCGGGCGACCAGGCTGCCGAAGCCGTCGCGAAGCCGCTGGGTCTGTGTCATCGGCCACCAGAATTACATGACTTGCCAATATATGGGATGTCATCTATTTAGCAAGCGCGCACCCGCTGCGATGCTGGGCGGGCGAAGAGCATGGGAAGGGATGAACGACGTGGCAGATGCCTGCACCGCCAAAGTTGGCGGAACAACCGAACTCGACGCGCTGGTCATCGGGGCCGGTTTCGCTGGGCTCTACCAGTTGCTTTGCCTGAGGGATCGCCTCGGGCTTGCGGTGAAGGCGCTGGAAGCAGGCAGCGGGGTGGGTGGCACATGGTACTGGAATCGCTATCCCGGCGCGCGGTGTGATTCAGAGAGCCACGTCTACTGGTACACATTCTCCCCCGAGCTGATGCGGGAATGGGAATGGTCCGAGCGGTATCCCGGCCAGGCCGAGATACTGCGCTATCTGAATTTCGTCGCCGATAAGTTCGACCTGAAGCGTGATATTCAGTTCAACAGCCGTGTGGCCTCCGCACATTATGACGACGCGGCAAACCGCTGGCGTGTGCGCACCGAGCAGGGCGAGACATTCGTCGTCAAGTTTCTCGTCACTGCCGTCGGCTGTCTTTCCACCGCCAACGTACCCAAGATCCCTGGACTGCAGGACTTCAAGGGCGATTGGTACCACACCGGCCAGTGGCCGCATGAGGGTGTGGATTTTACCGGCAAGCGGGTCGCCATGATCGGTACTGGATCGACCGGCATTCAGGCCGCGCCGGTGATCGCTGCCCAGGCCAGGCATCTGACAGTATTTCAGCGGACCGCGAACTATTCTGTGCCTGCACGCAACATACCGCTCACGGCTGAGTTCAAGAAATACGTCAAGCAGAACGCCGAGGAAATCCGCGCCGCGACACACCAGACCTACAACGGGATGTTCTTCAAGGTTGACGATCGCAAGGCGGTCGAGACCTCGCCCGAGGAGCGCAAGATCATATACGAAGCAGCGTGGCAGCGCGGCGGATTGCAGTTCCGTGCGGTGTTTCAGGACATGCTGGTCAGCAAGGAAGCGAACGACACGGCGTCGGATTTCATCAAGGGCAAGATCCGCTCGATCGTGCAGGATCCGAAGACCGCGGCAATCCTATCGGACATCGACCATCCCTACGCGGCCAAGCGGCCGCCGATCGATACCGACTATTTCGAGACCTATAACCGGCCCAACGTTTCGTTGGTCGATGTGAAAGCCACGCCCATCGAGCGGATTTCCGCAGCGGGGATTTGCACGACCGAGGCTGAGTATCCCGTGGACATCATCGTCTTTGCCACAGGGTTCGATGCAATGACCGGGCCGCTGTTGCGTATGGATATCCGCGGGCGGCATGGTGTGGCGCTCAAGGACGTGTGGGAGGCTGGGCCGCGCAACTATCTCGGCCTGCAGGTCGCAGGCTTCCCCAACCTGTTCACCATCACCGGCCCCGGCAGTCCCTCGGTCTTGTGCAATATGCCTGTAGCGATCGAGCAGCACGCCGATTGGATTACCGATTGCATCGCGCATATGCGAGCAAAAGGATTGGAACGGATCGAGGCGAAACCCGAGGCGGTCGAGAAGTGGGTGGCTGAAGTGAATGAGGTTGCCAATCGAACCCTGCTGCCGATGGCGAAACACTCCTGGTACCTTGGGGCAAACATTCCGGGCAAGCCGCGCGTGTTCATGCCGTATGCCGGCGGCATGATCCGCTACCGTGAGATCTGTCAGGATGTAGCTGCACGGGCCTACGAAGGCTTTGCTCTTTCGTAGGACGCGGCAGAATTGACGTCCCCCGTCGTTCCTGTTATGTTCTATAGCTGTTTGAATGCAGGGATGGGATGGAGACGGCGGCGACCATCCTTCACGCCGACCTGGATGCGTTCTACGCCTCGGTCGAGCAACTGCTTGACCCGTCGCTGCGCGGAAAGCCCATCGCGGTCGGCGGCGGTGTCGTGCTTGCCGCGTCGTATGAAGCCAAGGCGTTCGGCGTGCGCAGCGGCATGGCCGGACGGCGTGCCCGCCAGCTTTGCCCGCAACTGATTTTTGTCGGCGGCCACTTCAAGAAATACCAGCGACTGGGTGATGCCGCGATTGCGGTGCTACACGATTTCACGCCACTCGTCGAGCGGATCTCCATCGATGAGGCGTTTGCCGACGTAGCCGGTTGCACCCATCTGTTCGGTTCACCGGCCGACATTGCAAAAGCCATCCGCCGCCGTATTCGCCGAGAGCTTGGCTTACCAATTTCAATCGGTGTGGCGCGCACCAAACATTTGGCCAAAATCGCCTCGCAGGTGGCGAAGCCCGACGGGCTCGCGGTTGTTGATCCCGAGGCGGAGCTCGACTTTCTGCATGGCCTGCCAGTCGAGCTGATGTGGGGTGTAGGCCCCGCCACGATGGTGCGGCTGGCCGAGATCGGCGTGCATACCATCGGGCAGCTCGCCGGATTGCGGCGCCAATCACTTGATCGGCTGCTGGGTCGCGCCATAGGCGGGAAGCTAATGGCGCTCGCGTGGAACCGCGATCCGCGCGAAATAGAGACGCATCGGCGAGTGCAGTCGGCCGGTGCCCAATCGGCACTGGGCAGGCAGCCCGTGTCAGAGCGTGTATACCGGCCCACCTTGCGGCATCTCGCAGACAGGATCGCGACCAGGCTGCGGGCCAAAGCAAGACCTGGGCGAACAGTGACGGTGCGCGTCCGTTTCGCAGATCTCCGCTCGGTCACTCGTTCGATCACACTCGATGCGCCGATCTCAGCCACTGCGATCCTCGCGGAAATCTCCGAACAGCTCGTACGCGCAGTGCTCGCGGATTATCCTGAAGAAACGACGATCTCGCTGCTGGCGATCTCTGTGTCGCATCTCGAGGAGCATGCGGACCTGCAGCTAGAGTTTCCACTTGGGCTCGGGGATGAGCGGCTGCGCCCTGGCACCAGGCTTGGCTTGGCGCGCTGGAAGGCGGACTGTGCCGTCGACAACATCCGTGAGCGCTTCGGATGGCAGGCGATCGGCTATGGCTCCGTCGCGCTCGAACTGTCTCGCTCTGTGCCTGATGAGTTCCGCAAGTTGGCTGAGAAGAACCTCTAACCCGGCACTCTATTTGACCACCTGATTGGTGTGGTGGCGCCGCCCCAGCTCATCATGCGCCGCCTGCAGCTCCTCCTGCATGATCTGCAATTCCTCGATCGCCATGCTTAGTTCATGACGCAGCATTTGTTTCTCCGCGTCATGCTGCTTGCGGTCTGGTACGTGCAAACGAAGTGCCACGAGCTGCTGCTCCGTCTCCTCCCGCGATCGCAGCTCCTGCTGCAATTTTTCTGTCAGCTCCTCATTCGCCCGAGCCAGTTCGACGATGCGGTCGTTCATATCTTCAATAGCCACATGCGCCTGCTCCAGCTCAGCGCGCACGCGTCCGTCCGAGCCATCTACTTGCGGAGGTATCACGAGAGGATCCGTCATCGCCGCCGAGGCACTGATACCCTCCATGGCAGTTCTGGCGCCATTTCCCTTGGTATCCATCCGGTATCACTCCTAATATCGTTGCCACGGCAGTCGCCAAGCTACCGCAGGCCTGGGTTTCTTAGCCAGTACGTGCCAAAGCGGGTGCCGAGAGGGCCATCTCGATTGCCTGATTCAGCGCGGGAAGTTGATAAGGCTTGTGCAGGAACGGCAGGTTCATAGCGGACAGGCGGTGCGTCATAGCTCCGCCGTAGCCGCTGGTCAGGATCACCGGCACGTCAAGGCGCCTTTGCTGCACTTCGCGCGCGAGGTCCAGGCCGCTCTGCCCTCCCGGCAGCAGCACATCAGTCAGGATCAGGTCGGTTCCGGGACCGCTCAGCGCCGCCATCGCCGCGGCCACTGTCGAGACACAGATGCCGCGGTGCCCGAGCTGGCCCAGCATTTCCACAACAATTGCTGCGACTGATGGCTCGTCTTCGACCACGAGCACGGAAAGCTCGCTATCTCGCCGCGGCGCCGCAACTTTCGGCGCAGTCTCGGCAGGCTCCGCCGCCCGCCGGGATCGAGGGAGCAGCAACGTGACAATCGTTCCCTCGTCTATGTGGCTCGCGATCGCTGCCGCTCCGCCGGACTGCTGGGCAAAACCATACACTTGCGGAAGTCCGAGCCCGGTTCCTTCACCGGCGCCCTTCGTGGTGAAGAACGGTTCGAACACCTTCTCCAGGACGTCGTCGCGCATCCCCACCCCGGTGTCCTTGACCGCAATCTCCACGTAGTCGCCAGGCGCCAGCGAAAGCCGCGCCGCACTGGCGCCGTCCATGGTCACGTTACGCGTCGCAACACTCAGCTCGCCGCCATCAGGCATGGCATCCCGGGCATTCACCGCGAGATTCAGCAGCGCCAGTTCGAGCGCGCCGATATCAGCCTCCAGCGGCCATACATCCGGTGCAACGGACAGACGAAGCTGGATGTTTTCCCGCAGGCCCTGGCTCAACAGTTCGCGCAGGCTTTCAGCCTGGGCCGCCATATCGACTCGCTGAGGATGCAGCGGCTGGCGCCGTGCAAATGCTAGCAGGCGGCGCGTGAGTTCCGCGGCTCGCCACGAAGCTTCCTGCGTGCGTCTTAATGCGCGTTGCCGATGCGCTTCACTCCGTGAGTCTGCCAACACCTGCAGTCCATTGATGATCACCATCAAGAGATTGTTGAAATCGTGTGCGATGCCGCCGGTGAGTTGGCCGAGTGCTTCCAGCTTTTGCAATTGGAACAGTTGCGCCTGGGCTTTTGCCCGCTGTGCGGTTTCGGCTTCCACCCGTCGGGATAAATCATAGTTGAGGCGCTCAAGCTCTGCATTGGCCGCCTCGAGCGATCTCGTCCGCTCCGTCACGCGCTGATCGAGTTCCTCGTTCGCGGCAAGTAACTCCTCGTTGGCGGCCTGCAGTTCCTCGGCCAGCACAGAGCTCTCTTCCAGAGCGACTCTGAGATCTTCGCTCGCGTCGGTCTGATGCAACGCTGCCGCCACCAGCGCCGTGGTGCCCGCCGCCTGATTGCGGACCTCGACTGCAGTTTTTTCAGCCTCTACGCGCGCGCGATCCAGAGCGGCTACCGCATATCTGAGTTGATCGCGCTCCTGAAGCAGCGCTGCTGCCTCGCTCTCGGCATCCTCGAGTGCGACCCGAGTCTGCTCCAGTTCTTCTTCCAGGCGCACAAGTTTAGAGCGCCAATCCTTTTCCCCGTCGTCAGCCGGCTCCATATGCCAAATCTCCAGGCGCACGGCTGCGCCGCAGCATTAGGATTGCAAAGCCAAACAACGCAACAGAGGATAGCACGTTTCCGTGACCCAGCCGACATTGTGACCGGAGGCAGCATGGCAGGCCACGACATCGTCGTGATCGGAGGCTCGGCAGGCGCGATCGAGGCGATGAAGCAGGTTTGCGAAGGCTTGCCGACGGATTTCCCAGCCTCCGTCTTCCTGGTGATTCACATCAGTCCGACGTCGCATAGCGTCCTGCCGGATCTGCTGAGCCGCGCTGGGCATATGCCAGCTCGCCATCCCAAAGACGGCGAAGCGATCAGGCGCGGGACGATCTATGTCGCGCCTCCGGACCTGCACCTGTTGCTGCGGCCTGGTCACATCGCCTTGCGGCGTGGCCCGCACGAGAACAGAACGCGCCCTGCCATCGATCCGCTGTTTCGCTCTGCTGCCGTTACCTATCGGTCGCGGGTGATTGGCGTGGTGCTGAGCGGACTGCTCGACGATGGTTCAGCCGGCCTGCTTGCGATCAAGTCCTGCGGCGGGCTCGCCGTGGTTCAGGAACCCGACGATGCCACGTGGCCGGAGATGCCGCGCAACGCGCTGGTACATGATCATGTCGACTACCGGGCAAAGGCTGCGGATATACCAGCCCTGCTGCGGCGCCTGGTAGCCGAGACACCCGGCGCGATGCCCCCGATTCCGAACCACCTCATTCTGGAAGCGAGCATTGCCGCACAGGAGGCCCCGTTGGTACCGGAACACTCGCAGGTGGGACGCCCATCCCGACTGAGTTGCCCACAATGCGGTGGCGTGCTGAACGAGGTTTCGGAGCCCGGTTCGACGCGGTTCCGTTGCCAGATCGGCCACGCATTCACAGCCGAAGCGCTGCTGGCGGCTCAGGACGACGAACTGGAACGTGCGCTGGAGAGTGCGCGGCGGATGCATCGCGAGCGCGTGGTGCTGTTTCGGAGGATGCAGGAAAAGTCCGAGGCCCAGGCTCTGACGCACGCCGCTGCACGATGGCGTGCCGGTGCGGACGAGTCGGAACAAGCGGCCAAGGTGATCGAGGACGCGCTGCGCAACTTGCGAAAGGCGACGCCCGCACGCGCGGTTGACTGATCAGCCGCAGCCTTTGAGGCTATCAAGTTTCCTCGGAGCGAGGCAGCGATCCGAAATGCCGCTGCCTCCCTGAGTTGCAAGAAAAAGGCGGTGCCATGCGGCACCGCCAAGTTTAGGGAGGAAACGTCCAAGAAAGCAGCGGCGCGGTCAGGGACACCGCATTGCTGCAATGCACAAAGTAGGTCAGCATGGCTGCTCATGCAAGGGCTATCCTGCTCCTGCGGTGGACCGGTTTGTGACACAGCGTTACCTGCGCCAGCACGGTGCGCGCAAGATGGCCGCACAGTCGGTCCCCACAACGGTTGAAACCGGTTCCTTTCGCCAGCGTTTTGCTCTGCGCCCACGCAGGGAGATCATCAATGCCACGCGGCGACAAATCGGCATACACTGATAAGCAGAAGCGGCAGGCGGAACACATAGAGGAAGGCTACGAGCACCGAGGCGTCTCGAAGAACGAGGCCGAGCGGCGCGCTTGGGCCACCGTTAACAAGGAGACTGGCGGCGGCAAGAAGTCTGGCAGCGGTCGAGGCCAGCCCGAAGATAACGCATCGTCCCGCAAAGGTGGACGGCTCGGCGGAAAGGCTTCATCAGCCAGGCCAAAGGCAGCCCGATCGGCTTCGGCCAAGAAGGCGGCCGCGACCCGGAAACGTAACGCAGCACATCGAGCCTCCGGCTAGCAGCTTGACCAGTCCGCTGATCGGCAAGGCGAGCAAAGAAGCCCCGCCGCGCACCAGTCGGGGGCGCGGCGGGGCAAGTTTCCAGTAGGAAGTGTCCCTGCATAGCCGCAACGGCTATTAGGAGAGATGAAGTAGTGCACATGTCAGGCGGCCGAATTTCTACGCCTGATCATCGGAGGCGTGCCCTGGCTAGGGCTGTGGAAGGCGGAGCGACAGGCTCATCATCAGACGGAAACTGCCTGCTCGATCGCCCGCCTGGCTGCAGCAGCCACAAGACGGAGCATGAGAAAACCAGAAACTGCAATGAAGGCGGCGTTCACGCCGGTCAGCCAGAAAATGTAATTCATGCGCGAACAACGCCGCCGCATCGGAACGGTCGCGTTCACGAATATCCGAGGCCATCGCGGCCCGAACCGGCGGTCATGCTGTCCCGCGCGCAGTGCGGCGGGGTTAACGTTGCAGAGGGTGCTGGCCCGTCCGAGGACCTGACGGCTAGGCGACGCAAGAAGCACGGCGTGCAGATCGCCGGCGGGACCTCACGAACGATAGGCATCCAAAAGTATGCCCAGTCTTTTTGCCAGGGAGACAGATACAGATCGCCAGGTCTATGAAGTCGCATGCGGAAGATGGTGGCATTTGCAGCGGCGGCCGGATCGAGCGCTTTCCTGCTCGCTGTCGCGCTGGTCGCAATCGTCGAGCTGGTCGCGACGGCAGCTTAAGCGTCGCGATTCCAGGATCGCATTCCATCAAGTGGCCCCTTGATGCGGACGCGCCCGGTGTACGGCCTCCGAGCCGCCCAGGGTGAGAAAAAAGGCCTGCCATCCAAATGTGGACGGCAGGCCGGAGTGTTCGGATTGTCAGGGTTGTCGTGGCATACGGACCCCACGACGTATGATGGACGCAAAAGCTCATGGGCGAATTCCATCGGGCGACGGCATTGTTGCACACGTGTGACTGGGGCAAAGACTGCCGCCACACGTCACCAGAGCTTGAATGCCGAAGCGTTGATTTGCCGCTGCCTCTGGCGAAGGCAACCTGCTCAGGGGCCCGAGCCGTCGTCCCGCGGGTGGCGCGCAGCCCCGAGAACCCTTATCTTCTGAGGCACACCGGGGACGCGTCCCGGCTGGCAGCTACCGGCAATCAACGCGCTACTCTGTAAGCTGGTGGACCGAGCGCCCGAGGGAGGCGGGGGACGCCGGGCGCCCGGTGTAAGCCCCAGCCGCGACGATAAGTGCAGCCAAGCGTGGAGGTTCAGTCGGGAGTGTTTCCGGCACGCGCACCTGTCTCTGCATGCGAGTGGACGACCGAAAGAGCCAACACAACCAGAGCACGAGGAACAACGTACAACTCAGGATCTGCGAGCATAGAAAGATAAGCACGATTAGCCACACGACGCCTGTAATCCTTGGATAGCCCAACATACTCTGCGGTGCACAGAGCACGTTGATGAAGTATCCCCAAAGAGGCAGACGTCCGATCAGGTGCACCCTTCCAAGTCCCATGGGAACGAACGGGTAGACCTACCCGCTTGACATTGTTTCCGTTGTCGGCGGAGGAAGCGCGCCTGAGGTTGATCTTGCTGGTGCGGTAGTTTGCGTGGTGTTCACTGTGGACGGGTAAAATGCTTGCCACAGCGTTCCGCGTGGTGCGCAGCTTGGCGACAGCTGCATAATCAGCAATGCCCGTATATTGGTGGCGACATGCCTGGCGGGATGATCGAGCGGCAATTGTCAATCGGCGCCGTCCCCATCATCGGCGCGCGATACGCGCTTGCGGCGCACGAGCAAGACAAGCAAGACCGCCGCACACGAAGCGGCGGTGTACATCGCAAAGGCGTCGAGATAGCCGATCATCGACGCCTGGCGGCCGAGTTCCCGAGACAACTGCGCCAGCCCACGGGGCGTGTCCATGTCCCATCGGCCCATCACCCAGGGCAGCGACAGTCTTGGCTGATAGGGTGAGATCATTTCACTCATCCGGCTGTAGTTCTGCGCGGTCACCCGAACGATGTCGGCCACGGACAGAGAGATAAAGAAGCTGGAGCCGATATTGCGCAATAGGTGAAAAATAGCAGTTGCCTCGGGCCAGAAACGATTTTCGATGGTGGAGAAGCTCGCCACCACCAGCGGCACCCAGATAATTCCGATCGCAGCGCCTTGCAGCATGCTGTTCAGGAACAGCGCGCCCATGCTGACGTCGAGATTGATGCTCATCAGCCACCAACCCGCGGCGACCATCATCGCGAAGCCAAGCCCCATCCCGATGCGGGGGTCGAGCTTGCCGATCCACAGCGCGGCGAAGAAGCCGACAGTCGCGCCAAGCCCGCGCGCCGCGAGGATCTGACCGATGATTGTGTCGGGGTAGCCGGCATGGGCTTGCAACAGCGGCGGCAACAAGACCATCGGCGTGAAGTTCAGCATGCCGAACACCGCAACCAGCACGAGGCCAAGCGCATAATTGCGGTCGAGCAGCAGGCGGAGATTCAGAAATGGCCGCCGCGTCGTCAGGCTGTGCACAAGAAAGACGTAGAACGCGAAAGCCGCGCCGAGTGTCTCCAGCACGATCTCGCCCGATTCAAACCAATCCAGCCGTTGGCC
>JBKPSV010000052.1:0-11773 GCA_046735215.1 Pseudomonadota bacterium
TTCATTGCCCGGGCCAACGAGAAGGTGGCACGGATCAACGCGGCCTGGGACCGGATCAAGCGCGAGCGCGGATTGTGAACCTGCCCATTCGGGACCTGCCGACCCCGAATCAAGACGACCGCCCGCCGGATACGCCGATCGATATGCTGATCCTGCACTATACCGGTATGCAGAGCGCGCGCGAGGCGATCGATCGGCTATGCGATCCTGCGTCGCGTGTCTCGTCGCACTACATCGTTGATGAGGACGGCGGCATATGGCGGCTTGTGCCGGAGGAGCGGCGTGCCTTCCATGCGGGCGTATCCTGTTGGCGCGGTCACCGGGGGCTGAACGGACGATCAATCGGCATCGAGATCGTCAATCCGGGACATGATTGGGGCTACCGCGACTTTCCGGTGCTGCAACTTGCCGCGACTTGCGACCTATGCCTGTCGATCCTGGCGCGGCACCCCATCCCGCAGCGCAACGTCGTCGGGCACAGCGACGTCGCTCCCGACCGCAAGCAGGATCCAGGTGAACGCTTCGACTGGGCAGGCCTGGCAGCGAACGGCGTCGGGCTGTGGCCAAAGGACACTGAACCGCTCAGCCCGGGAATTGCTTCGGCGGCCGAGACCAGAGCAGCACTGGCCGATATCGGTTACTGCGTGGCAGACGACGATGCACAGCTGGCTATCTTGCTGCGCGCATTCCAGCGCCACTGGCGGCAGGAGGCAATCACTGGTGAGGCAGACCCCGGCACGCTCGCCCGATTGAGCGCTGTGCGACGCCAGGTATTAGCGGCTCGAGTCGGCTGAGCCGGCGTCACTGCTGCCCCCGAACTTCCCGCTATTGTTTTTGAGCTGAGTGGGACGGCGGCATCACTGCTGGTCCGCTTTTGCCGCCGGGCTTTCCCTGGATCTTGCTGGTATCCTGCTGCGAGCTGGCGTTCTGGTCTTGGCCTGACCTCGCCGCGGGGCCGTTCTTGTTGCCGGGCTGACCCGCTATGCCGGCACCGGAGTTCTGCGCGCTTGGCGCGTTCATGGCTGGATTCCCAACGGTTTGCGCCCCGGCCGGGACGGCGAGTACGACGGCCACGGCGGTTGCCTTGAGCAGGTTCATCGTTACCTCCAGAGAACTCCCTCGGGTTATGGGGGATCCAAGGGTGCTGGCAGACGGAACGCGGCGGCAGGCTTCGAGTTGCGGGATGCAGGCGCCGACTATGCTCGGTAGACCAGATAGCCTGTGCAAAGGATCAGGCTGCTGATCTACCTGCGCCGCCGAGGTTGGGCCCGACAGGGCGGCTGCCGCGCTCGCAAGCGCCCAAGATGACAAGCGTCGCAGTCCCGTCAGTTACTCGGGAAGGCGGTTCGCCTGGTACAGGTCTCGAACTAGACGACCGCCTCTGCTTAGCGACCGCATCATTGCGCGCGGTATCAGCCGCACGTCAATCCGTGTTATCCCAGCCGAAACGCTGGCTTCCGCTTCTCAGCGAACGCCGCCATGCCTTCGCGCTGGTCGTGCGTGCCGAACAATGACATGAACAGCGCACGCTCGTGCCGCACGCCTTCGATCAGCGTTGATTCGAACGCCCGGTTGACCGCCTGCTTGGCAAGCGCCACTGCGACCGGTGAAAGCTCGGCAAGGCGGGAAGCCATCTTCAGCGTCTCTGGGATGAGCTGATCAGCTGGAAACACGCGCGACACCAGATTAGCGCGCTCCGCCTCGGCTGCATCCATCATCCGCGCAGTCAGGATCATGTCCATCGCCTTCGACTTGCCCACTGCGCGAGTCAGCCGCTGCGTACCGCCGGCACCCGGCAACACGCCCAGATTGATCTCCGGTTGTCCGAACTTCGCTGTGTCCGCGGCAAGAATGAAATCGCACATCATCGCGAGCTCGCAACCGCCGCCCAGGGCGAAGCCGGCAACCGCCGCGATTACCGGCTTCTTCACCTGCAACACGGTCTCCCAGCGCTTGCCGATGAAGTCGTCCAAGATGGCCTCGGGGTGCGTGCGGTCCTTCATCTCCTTGATGTCCGCACCGGCGGCAAAGGCCTTCTCGTTGCCGGTCAGTACGATGGCCCCGATGGCCTTGTCCGCATCGAACGCCAGAAGCTGGCGGCCCAGCTCATCCATCAGCGCGTCGCACAGTGCGTTCAGCGCCTGAGGACGATTGAGGCGGATCAGCCCGACACGGCCGTGGGTCTCGACGATAATATTGGCGAACTCTGGCATGGACCCGTCTCCTGTGGCTTCAATCGTCGTGTTTGTGTAGTTTGTAGGTGCTTGAATGACAATCGCGCATGCGGCGTAGCCAGAGGTCGGTTGACCAGGTGAGCGGCCGTCGACTGCCAGCATGATCTGACGCAAGATTGAAAGCGGAATTCTGTCAATCTCAATCAACCGGGCGATTCAATTCACAGCAGGAACACGCGCGATGCTGTAACGCTCGCGCACATGGCCAGCTTGTTGTTCTGACAGAGCACAGAACAGCGTGTGGTTTCGCTGGACGCCGTTTGAGCTGAGGACCAATATTCCGCGTCGCCGAGCGGGGTTGCTTTGGATATAGGGCAATGGCTGCGATCTTTCGGCTTGGACCGCTACGAGGCGGCGTTCCGCGAGAATGACGTTACCGTCGATGTGTTAAGCGGGCTGACGACGGACGATTTGAAAGAACTTGGTGTGGCCTCGATAGGTCATCGGCGTCGGCTGATGGCAGGCATTGCGGCGCTGCGAGATACCGCCGCCCTCCCTCGCCGCGGCGCCAGACCAACTGACAGGGGCACGGGCGCTGCCTCTTCGGAGCGCCGACAGATCACCGTGCTCTTCTGTGACATTGTAGGTTCGACGCCGCTCGCTCGAGGGCTGGATCCAGAGGACTTACGTGAAGTCTTGACTGCATACCAGGCGAGTGTTGCGGCCGCCATTGCGGCGCAGGGGGGCTATGTTGCGCGATTTGTTGGCGACGGGGTTTTGGCATATTTCGGTTGGCCCAATCCCGACGAAGCGCACGCGGTCAGTGCGGTACACGCAGGCTTGGCGATCGTCGAGGCGATAGGACCACAGCAGCTTTCGGTTCGCATTGGGATCGCCACCGGGCTGGTTCTCGCAGGCGATCTGGAAGGCGTTGGCGCGGCCCAGCGCATCACTGCCGTCGGCGATACGCCAAACCTGGCGGCACGCCTGCAGACGCTGGCTCAGCCGGATACCGTCGTCATAAGCGTGGGCACCCGCTCGCAGCTTGGGCAAATGTTCGAGCTGGAGAGCTTAGGCGACCTTACGCTCAAAGGATTTGATGAGCCCGTGAGGGCCTGGAGAGTGCGTAGAGCCACTGGAGCCCTCAGCCGCTCCGAGACGGTCTACGCAGGAACGGTATTGCCGCTGGTCGGCAGGGATGAGGAACTCCACCTCCTTCTGCATCGGTGGCGACAATCGAGTACCGGTGAGGGGCGGGTGGTGCTGCTCACCGGGGAAGCAGGAATCGGCAAGTCGCGACTACTGGCAGCTTTCGAAGAGGCGCTTGCCGACGAACAGCATGTCAGTCTGCACTACTTCTGCTCGCCGTATCACAAGGGCAGCCCGCTCTACCCCATTGCGGCGCGAATGGAACGCGAGGCCGGTTGCGTACGCGGCGATAGCACGGGGGATCGGCTGCAGAAGCTGGAGGAATTGCTCGCACCATCCGACCCACACCCCGAGGACATGAGTCTCTTCGCGGGCTTGCTGTCTATCCCGGCGAACGGGCGCTATCCATTGCTCCCATTGAGTCCACAACAGAGGAAGAGCCAGACCTTCGCCGCCCTGATGCGCCGCCTTACGAAACTGGCAAGCAAGCAGCCGGTGCTGATCCTTTTCGAGGACGCCCATTGGTCGGACCCAACATCGATTGAACTGCTGCATGCAGTGATCGAACAAATCCCAAGGCTCGCAATACTGCTGATCGTCTCCTATCGGCCCGACTTCGCGGCGCCCTGGTTTGACCTCCCCAACGTCAGCCTGATGGCGCTCAACAGGCTGGATCGACGAGAAGCGAAAGTGCTGGCCGGGCAGGTTGTCACGCATCACGTGGTCGCGCCGCCAGTGCTGGAACGCATCGTGATTCAGTCGGATGGCGTGCCGCTGTTCATCGAAGAGCTGACCCGCGCCGTGCTCGAAGCGCCCGGACCAGACGCAGCCGGCGCGACACTCGCAATTCCCGAGACGCTGCAAGCTTCCCTCATGGCCCGCCTCGATCGGCTGCTTGGGTCGAAGACGATTGCGCAGATTGGATCGGTTGCGGGCCGAGAGTTTTCTCACGCCTTACTGGCTTCGGTTGCCGATATGGAAGAAGCAGACCTTATAAGTGGATTGCAGCAGTTGATTGGCGCCGGGCTGCTCTTCCAGCGCGGCGTATCACCGAATGTCGTCTACACCTTTAAACATGCCCTGGTGCGGGACGTGGTTTACGCCAGCCTTCCCAAAACCAGGCGACAAATGCTCCATCGCAGGATTGCGGAGGCTATGCGGGATGACGTTTCGGAACGAGCGGAGCCGGAACCGGAGGTTATCGCCTACCATTTCACCGAAGCCGGCCTGAGCGAAACTGCGATCGAGTGGTGGAGCAAGGCGGGTGACCATGCTCTGCAGCGTTCCGCCTATATTGAGGCAATCACGCATCTCGAAAGAGCGCTTGAAATCGCCAACGAGCTGGACGATTCAGAGCCGCTCCGCGTCTCGCGTTTGCGTTTGCAGATAAGTGTCGGCAGCGCTTTGAGAAGCGCGCGCGGTTTCGCTGCGCCAGAGACGCAGGCGGCATTCGCCCGTGCTCGGGACATCGCGACGACCGTAGCAGCTGACATACCCGAGCGTCTTTCCGCAGAGTACGGGCTGTCGAGCGGCAGCTTTCAGAGCGGAGATCGGTCCGCCATGCGTGAACTGGCGGATGAATTTCTGCGCAAGGCCGAAGAAGAGCAAACGTCACCTGAATGGGGACTTGCGCAACGGATCGTCGGAATGACGCATTGGTTCGCTGGTGACTTTGGCAACGCACGGCCACACCTTGAGCGCGCTCTCGGCCACTACAACGACGCCCGTGACCGCCCATTGGCCTACCGGTTTGGCCAAGACCTGGCTATTCCTGTACTCGCGTACCTCGCCATGACGCTGTGGCCTCTCGGCATGTGCGCGGAAGCCAGCCGTCTCGTCGAGGAGGCCATCGACCATGCTTCGCGCACAGAGCATGTGCCGACGATCGCTTATGCATACCTCCACGCTGCCTTCTTTGCGATGCTGCGTCATGACCACGTGAGATGTGCCACGTTCGACAATGTGGCGATGTCCACATGGCGGTGCATACGTCAGGATTTACCTGGACTTGGCGCGCGAGCACATGATGCCCTTGTGGCTGGCCAATGGCGTCTTTCATGATGGTTGGGTGCGATGGCACACCGGTGATCATGTTGGCGGCACCGAACAGATGCAGGAGGGCCTGAAACTGCTACGCGAGCAGGGACAAACCGTTTATCTGCCCCTGATGCGCGTGCGACTTGCCGAAACCATGGCGGATGATGGCCGCCATGATGCTGCAGTCGCGACAATAGATGCAGAGCTGGCCGGTATGAGGCAAGGCGGACAGTGCTGGTTCCTCGCCGAGGCGCATCGTGCATACGGCGAGGTCATCTGCAGATCGCGTCCTGCCGATCTTGAAACTGCGGAGCGCGCTTTCGCGTGCGCAATCGGCGTTGCCCGGGATCAGTCGGCGAGACAGTTCGAGCTTCTCGCAGCCAGGAGTCTTGCGCGAGTTTGGGCTGGCCAAGGCAGAAGTGCTGAGCCGGTCGGGTTACTCGCAATTCTCAGCGAGGCCGATGCCGTGCCGCATTGAGGCCCCCATGCGCGCCCAGACCTATCGCTGGGTCCGTGGGCAATAAAACGTGCTGCGGCCCGACTGGGTGATGCGGCGAACGCCAGCGCAGGCAGGGCGTCCGGGACAGCGCTCGCAGGGTTCGCTCTCTTGCCCGTAGACCTTCCAGGCATGCTGGAAATAGCCCAACTCGCCATCCGGCTGGATGTAGTCGCGCAGTGAGGAGCCGCCGGCAGCGATCGCATCCTGCAGCGTCTCCTTGATCGCCGGCACGAGGCGTCCGGCACGAGTGCCGGGGACCGTGTGCGCCGAGCGCAATGGGCTAAGCCGGGCGCGGAACAGGGCCTCGCACACATAGATGTTTCCGAGACCAGCGACCACCTTCTGGTCCAGAAGCGCAGCCTTGATCGGGGTGCGTTTGCCAACCAGGGCGGCGGACAGCAGGGCAGGCGTGAAGGCAGGATCGAGCGGTTCGGGTCCCAGGCCGGCGAGCAATCTGTGCCTCTCTTCTTCCGGCGTCGGCACGAGGTCCACCGAGCCGAACCGGCGCGGATCGACGAAGCCCAGGCGCCAGCCCTCATCCGTCTCCAGCACCAGGTGTTCGTGGGGGGTCGGCATGTTTGGGCGCAGCGGGGTCAGCACAATGCGGCCCGACATGCCGAGATGCAGCAGCACCGAATCGCCGCCTGCCAGGCGCATCAAAATATATTTGCCGCGGCGGCGAAAGCCGGTGATGCGCGCGCCGGTCAGGCGGTGCTGCAAATTCTCGGGAAGCGGCCAGCGCAGGTCGGGGCGATGCGCGGTGGCCCGCACGATGACGCGCCCCTCCAGCCGCTGGCGGAGGCCACGCATAACAGTCTCGACCTCGGGGAGTTCCGGCATGGGGGTGCGGCACGCTATAGATCGGCTGAATGACCGACAATACCGACACCACCGATTTCGGCTTTCGCCGCGTGCCGCGGGCGGACAAGCGCGGCATGGTGCGGGCGGTGTTCGACAGCGTGGCTCCGCGCTACGACCTGATGAACGATCTGATGTCGCTGGGCGTGCACCGCGCCTGGAAACGGGTGCTGATCACGGCGCTCGATCCGTCGCCGCGGCGGACATTGCTGGATCTGGCCGGCGGCACAGGGGATGTCGGTCTGGCCTGGCTGGCGCAGGGTGGTGGTCCGCTACTGCTGAGCGACGTCAACGCCGCAATGTTGCGGATCGCATGGGAACGAGCACTGGCGCGAGGGCTGGTCGCAGGCGCATCGCTGCTGGTTGCCGATGCCGAGCGGCTGCCGCTGCCGGATCGCATCGTGGATCGGGTATCGATCGCGTTCGGGCTGCGCAATTGCACCGACAAGGCTGCGGTGCTGGCCGAGGCGCGGCGTGTGCTGCAGCCTGGCGGCCGATTCTGCTGTCTGGAGTTCTCGCGCATACGGGTGGCAGCACTGAAGCCAGCCTATGATGCATGGTCGTTCCGTATGTTGCCGATGCTGGGACGGTTCGTGGCGCGGGATGAAGCCAGCTATCGCTACCTGGCGGAGAGCATCAGAACGTTTCCGGACCAGGAAGCCCTGGCGGATATGCTGCGGCAGGCCGGATTTGCGCGCGTAGAGATCCGTAACCTCTCGGGGGGCATCGCTGCCATCCATTCGGGGTGGCGGTTGTGAGCGATCTGACCGGCAAGCGGGTGCTGCTGATCGTCTCTGGTGGGATCGCGGCCTACAAGTCGTTGCAGCTGGTCCGGCTGTTGCGTGGCAGAGGGTGCGGCGTGACCTGCGTGCTGACGGATGCGGCCAGGAATTTCGTCACGCCGTTGTCGCTGCAGGCGCTGAGCGAAAGCAAGGTGTACGCCGACCTGTTCTCGCTGACCGACGAGAGCGAGATGGGGCACATCCAGCTGTCGCGCAGCGCCGACCTTGTCGTCGTGGCGCCGGCTTCGGCCGACATCCTGGCAAAGATGGCTGCAGGCCTGGCCGGCGATCTCGCCTCGACGCTGTTGCTGGCAACCGACAAGCCGGTGCTTGTCGCACCGGCGATGAACGTGCGGATGTGGCAGCACGCGGCGACGATGGCAAACATGGCGCTGCTCGCCGCGCGGGGCATTCACGTGGTGGGGCCGGACGAAGGCGCGATGGCGTGCAACGAGTACGGGCCGGGGAGACTGGCGGAGCCGCCGGCGATCCTTGCTGCAATCGAAGCACTGCTTGCCCCGAACCACGGTCCGGGGCTGGCGCCGGCGCGGCCGTTGGCCGGACGCCATGCGTTGGTCACCAGCGGGCCGACGCATGAGCCGATCGATCCGGTGCGCTATATCGCCAACCGCTCAAGCGGGCGGCAGGGCCACGCGATCGCCGCGGCGTTGGCGGAGTTGGGCGCACGGGTAACGCTGGTAAGCGGGCCGGTCTCGATGCCCGACCCACCTGGGATCGCGATCAAGCGCGTCGAAAGCGCGCGGCAGATGCTGGATGCTTGTCGGGCGGCGCTGCCGGCCGACGTTGCCGTGTTTGCCGCCGCAGTCGCTGATTGGCATGTCGCGCATGCTTCCACAGGCAAGATCAAAAAGGTGCCTGGCGCTGCGCCGCCGACGCTGGAGATGGTCGCCAATCCGGACATTTTGGCGACGATCGCCGCGCCCGGACCAGAGCGGCCACGCCTGGTTATCGGTTTCGCCGCCGAGACTGATGACCTGATGGCGAATGCAGATGCCAAGCGCAAGCGCAAGAACGCTGATTGGATTGTTGCCAATGACGTGTCGCCCGAAACCGGCATCATGGGGGGCGAGGAGAATGTGGTGCATCTGATCACAGCTGGCGGCGTGGATGACTGGCCGCGGCTCGCGAAGCACGAGGTGGCTCGCAGGCTCGCATCGCGGATCGCCGCTGCCCTGGCATGAACCACACGGTGCGCTCTCTCGGCGTGGATGATGTGGATGAATTTCGACGCGTGCGTCTGGACGCACTGCGGCTGCATCCTCAAGCTTTCATTGCATCTTATGAGGATGAGTCGGTGCTCGATCGCGCGCAATTCGCAGAACGGCTCGCAATGCCCGGGCTGACGCGGTTTGGCGCCTTTGCGCAACAAGAGATGGTGGGGCTGGTAGGCCTGCAAATACCGAGTGGGTTCAAGGTTCGGCACAAGGCGCATCTGTTCAGCATGTATGTGGCGGTCGGACATCGGCGGGGCGGTTTGGCTGAAAGGCTCGTTCAAGCGGTCATCGATGCGGCGCGCGAGGCTGGCGCGCTGCTGCTTCAGCTCACCATTACCGCCGGCAATACACCGGCACAGAGCCTATACAGCCGTATGGGCTTTCAGGTTTACGGCATCGAACGGCGCGCGCTGCTGTTGGACGGCCGGTTCTACGACGAGGAGCTGATGGCGCTGGACCTTGTGTGAGTCTGCCGAGTATTGCGGCTACTGAGGTGATCAAGCGCAACGCTGCCCGGATCGGATTCTACACCAAGCCGTTCGACCGGCCGCTTCTAAGAGTAGGAGTGCCACGATGCCCTGGACGATAGACCGCAAGCACGACCATGTTGCGGTCGTGACCATGAACACAAATAAGGTCAACGCGCAGAACCCGGCATTCTTCGACGACTTGCATGCAGCTTTCGATCGAATTGAAGCAGAGTTCGGTGACGCCGCGGTCGTTCTTAAAGGTGTGGGTGCCGTCTTCTCTGCGGGGCTGGACTTCGATTACCACTTTCCATTGTTTGCGCGGCAGTCACTCACGCAGATCGATGCATGGTTCGATGCCTATCGCGCCACCAATCTGCGTCTCTTCTCCTATCCACGGCCCACTGTGGCGGCGATCAATGGTCATGCATATGCGGGCGGGCTGATCACCGCCCTGAGTTGCGATCATCGCATCGCTTCGGAAGGCACCCTGCAGCTTTCGTTGAACGAGGTGCCGATCGGCATTCCCATGTCGGCGGCCTACTGCGAGATCATCAAGCACAGGATCGGTCCTGCAGCTGCGACTGAGCTCATTTTGTTCGGCCGAATCTATGATGTTGCAGGCGACGACGATGGCCGCAATCGACGCAGCGGCTCGGCTGGATCGAGATTGGCTGTCACGCGTCATGTCGGACCCTGCGAGCTTACGCGCGCACGCAAACCGTTACCGTGAGCTGAAGGGGCGAGAGATCAGCTGGACGTTGCCTGGCTGACGAGCCCTTGTTGCGGCCCAATACGGCGAGATAGACGGGGCGACTAATCGGGAGCTTTCTGGATTCCGAGATGAGCACGGAACCAGTCGCAGGTTGGGCCTGCCGATTGGTCGAACATCTCGACATATGCGTCGAAATGTCCGCCTGGCAGAAGCACAAGCCGTTTGGGTTCCAGGGCGCGTTCGTACGCCGCGATGGCTAGGTCGGACACAGTCAGATGATCCTTCACGGCAACGATCACCAGCAGCGGCGTGGGCGAAATGAGGCCGATATAGGCGCCAGGCTCGTAGCCGAAGCCGTATTCGATGGTGCGCAGGGTGACCTCGTTGCGCCATCCGGGCGCGCGGACCGCCGCAGTCTCGGTGAAGAATGCGTATGAATCGGCCGTGGGCAGCGCCGACGGCGCAGTCGGATCCGGCGCGACAACAGGGATCATGGCCGGCGTTTCTCCGACTGCGCGCCTGTCGCGATCGGCGTGTAGGGCGGCCTCGAGCGGGGCGAGGAAGTCGGCGCGCACCAGGCGCCGGAAATTCTGCCAGCCGCTGATCAAAGGTACCTGCGATACCACGCACTTCACGCGCCGATCGATCGCGGCCACCACGAGAACATGCGCGCCGCTATAGCTCGATCCCCAGATGCCGATGCGATCGCCATCGGTCGAGTCGAGACTCCGTGCAAAGGTGATGGCATCGGAGTAATCCCTGATCTGTTGCCAGGGATCGAGTTCCTGTCGCGGCTCTCCATCGCTCGCCCCGAGATTGCGGTTGTCGTAGACGACGGATGCAAAGCCCACGGCAAGAAATGCCTCGGCGTACTTGTCGAGGTACATCTCTTTCACGGCGGAAAAGCCGTGCGCCATAACGATGGTTGGATGTTTGCCAGGACCATCCGGTCGGTAGTGCCAGCCACGCAGCGTGGTGCCGTCCGTGGTCTTGAACGCGATATCCGTGCGCATCGGGCTCCCCCTTCGTTCGATCGTGACCTCGTCTTCCGACTTGCGTTACGGCGACTCTCGCTCTGCCAGGAACCGCCGGTCAAATCGCTCGCCAAAGGGGCCGGGTCAGCAGCATCATCAGCAAGCCTGCCGAGCCGGTCGCTGCCGTCGCCGCGGGCGCGCCGATCAGGTCCGCCAACCAGCCGAGCCCGACGAAGCCCACCGGTCCGATGCCAATGCAGACTGACAGCACGCCCAGCATGCGGCTGCGCATCTCGGGCGGGGCGGAGAGGTAAACCAGGGTCGCCTGCATGATGCTGAAGCCGGCACCCCCGAGACCGGTCAGCAGCAGCGCGCTGCCGGCGACCTCTGGAAACGGCACAAGCGCGAAGACGATCAGCATTACCATATACAGCGTCACCCCGCCGACATAAGCGGTGCGATAGAAGTGGGCGCGGCAGAACATCGCCATCAGGACCGCGCCCGCGAACGCGCCGATGCCGTCCATGCTGGCAAGGATGCCGATGCCTTCCGGGCCGAGTTGCAACTGATCCTGACCGATCACCGGCACCATGCTGGTGAACGGCCAGCCAAACACGTTGTAGATCACCGTGACTGTCAGCGTACCGATCAGCCGTCGGTCGCTGCGCACCAGACGCAGGCCTTCGGCGATGCGGGCCAGAACAGGTTCCGTCGTGGCGGGTGGAAACAGGTTACGATAACGCACGCGACATGCTGCGAACACGGCGACGGCATAAAGCACCGCACTCAGCATGAACACGCCATGGATCCCGACAGTAGCGAGCAGCAGGCCGCCGATGATGGGGCCTACCATGCGGCTTGCATTATTGGCGCCGACGTCGAA
>JBKPSV010000053.1:0-21860 GCA_046735215.1 Pseudomonadota bacterium
CACCTTGACCGACAGCACCGCCGTCATGCCCTCGCGCATGTCGTCGCCGACCAGCTGGAGCTGTTCCTTCTTGCCCATGCCCTCGGCGTATTTCGTCACCACACGGGTCAATGCCTGGCGGAACCCGGCAAGGTGGGTGCCGCCGTCGCGCTGATGGATGTTGTTGGTAAAGCACAACATCGTCTCGTGATAGCTGTCGTTCCATGACAGCGCGAACTCGACGCGAATGCCTTGCGCTTCGTCGGCAGCGTGCAGATTGATCGGCGGCGCGAACACCGCGGTCTTGCCGCGGTCCAGCCATTCGACGAAGGCGATCAGCCCGCCCTCGTAGTGCAGCAGCGTCTCAACTGCTGGCGGATGGCGTTCGTCGCGCAGTACGATGGTCAGGCCAGAATTCAGGAACGACAGTTCGCGCAGCCGCCGCTCCAGCAAGGCAAAGTCGAATTCGGTCCGGGTGAACGTGGCGGGGCTCGGCTTGAACGTGACCTCGGTGCCATTGACGTGGCTGGTCACCGAGCCGACCACCGCCAGCGGCGCCTCGGCCTCGCCGTTCCGGAACCGGATGAGGTGCTCGATGCCATGCCGCCAGATGCGGACCTCCATCCACTCGGAAAGCGCATTGACCACTGCCGCGCCGACGCCATGCAGGCCGCCCGACACCTTGTATGAGCTCTGGTTGAACTTCCCTCCCGCATGCAGTCGAGTCAGCACCACTTCGGCCGCCGATATGCCTTCCTCGGGATGGATGTCCGTCGGGATACCGCGGCCGTTGTCGCGCACGGTCACCGAACCGTCGCCATTCAGGATCAGCTCGCAGCGTGAGGCGAATCCCGCCTGCGCCTCATCGACGGCATTGTCGATGATCTCGAACGCCATGTGGTGCAGACCGGAGCCGTCGTCGGTATCGCCGATATACATCCCCGGCCGTCGGCGCACCGCGTCGAGGCCTCTCAGGACCGAGATGGATGCGGCGTCGTAAGCGTCAGAATCAGGCTGCGGCGCAGTGTCGTCGGACATGCCGGCGGGAGACTCCAAAGGCTGTTTGGATACTCTAGATATATAGCCGCTACAGCGGCCCGGGCACAGGGGTCTCGGTCAATTCTGTATGGGGAAAACGCTGGTCCGGCAGCAATTTTCCACCGTGCACACGCAGCCCCTCTGCCACGCCTGCCAGCGGCAGGAAGGTGTCGGCATCCGTGCCGGTGATCAGCGTCTGCGCCGGGAGTGTCGTCATCGCGGCGAATAGCGCGGCACGACGATCGGGATCGAGATGCACCGCCGGCTCATCCAGCAGCAGCATGGGCGCGAAACCCCGCGCCTCGGCGATCAGCGCCGCGTGCCGCAGGACGACGCCCACCAGCAGCGCCTTCTGCTCGCCGGTCGAGGCAACTGCGGCCGGCACGCCCGTGGTGGCGTCCCTCAGCAGCATATCGGCGCGATGGGCACCGATCGTCGCCGATCCAGCGGCAGCATCGCGGGTGCGCACCGCCGCGAGACTGTCGCGCAGCCAATCCTCTACGGCCACAGCCGGCATACTGGCGATCCGGTCAGCAATCGGGCAGGTCACTGACATACACGCAACGGGGAAGCCGGGTATCGGCGCCACGGCATTCATTCGGGTGACCAGGGCCAGACGCGCGGCCGTGGCGGCAACCGCATGGCGTGCCATCGCGTCCTCCAGAGCGCCAAGCCAGGCAGCGTCGGCGCGGCCGTCCGCCAGCAATCGGTTGCGCTGCGCCATAGCGTTGTCGTAGGCGGCGATTTCACGCGCATGTCCCGGTTCCAGTGCCCAGACGAGGCGATCCAGGAAGCGCCGTCGGCCGGAGGCGCTCTCCTGGAACAGCCGATCCATCTGCGGCGTCAGCCACACTGCGGCGACCCGCGAGGCGATCTCCCCCTGATTCCGCGGGGCGGCTCCATCGAGCCGGAATACTCGGCGATCTGCAGAACCCTCGGGCAGGGTACCCGTTCCGATATCCGTCTCGCCGTCCGCGGTCGCAAAGCGGCCGGCCACTGCCCAGCTCCGACCGCCATGTCTGGACAAATCCGCGATCCGCGCGCTGCGCAGGCCACGACCAGGCACCAGCAGCGAGATCGCCTCCAGCAGGTTCGTCTTGCCGCTCCCGTTCGGACCGAACAGCGCACTGATCCGCGCGGCCGGCCGCCACGTCAGCGCCGGATAGCTGCGGAAGTCAGTCAGTGACAGGCGAATCAGTCGCATACGCCGATGTGTGTTCGCCGCTGCTGTCGCGTCAATGTTCGACTGTGGTAGCCAAATGCTCACGCTCAACAGGGCAAGCGTTTTCGCAGGTTACAAGTAAAGCCAAGTAATTCTTCGATGCATTGTCGATATATTATGTCAGTAGCCGATCCTCCGGTAATTGCCTGGGTCTTGGCGCGGGTTCAGACCCGCCGGAGGGCAATCTTGCCAAGCCGGAACTCGGCGTGTATTCGAAATATATGCGAGGGCGAGGGTCACAACAAACCCGTGCTCTGTCGCGCTGGGCGGGTATGCTCGTCGCTGTTCTTGCAGCGTCGTGGCATTATTCAATTGCGCAGGCGCAGGGCACCGGCGAGACGAGCGACCAGACCGCACTGGCGGTACCCCGGATCGGGCTGCCCGGGGCGGCGAGTGTCGGCCTTCCACAGCCCCTGTCACTGGCCGATGCGGCCCAGATCCGCCGGATTTTCGCCCTGCAGGCCCGCGGTTCGTTGGCCGAAGCTGCGCAAGCGACCGATCGACTGCAAAATGACCTGTTGCTGGGCGCCATCCTGGCCGACCGCTATCTGCGCTACTCGACGAGCCCAGATGAACTCTCGGCGTGGCTCACCAGGTTCGGCGATCAGCCCGCGGCGGCCCTGATCCGGGGCGTGCTGGAGCGGATGGCGCCAGCCGCCGTCGCGGTGGCGGCTACGGAGGTCTCTGCGCCCAACCGAGGCGTCCGTTATGCGCCTGCCGATGCGCGCCGCCTTTTGCGACGCCGATGTTCTGGCCCTGTCTCGTGCCCCGCGCGCCGGTGCCGAGGCGCGGTTCCTGGGCGGGCTGGCTGCGGTCCGCCTGAACCAGCCGGGCGCGGCTGCCGAGTTTTTCGAGGCTGCCTACCACGGCGGCACGACCGCGGTTCTAAGAGCGGCCGGTGCGTTCTGGGCCGCGAGGGTGGCGCAGCATCTGGGAGATCGCGGCCAGTTCGCCGTCTGGATGCATCGCGCTGCGCGCGAAGGTGACAGTTTCTACGCCCTGATTGCCCGGCGCAGCCTCGGGCCGGGGATTGCCTGTGTTGCGGGGGGTACGATCGGCAACGCCGATGTAGAGGCCCTGATGGCGACCGCACAGGGCCGGCGGGCGTTCGGCCTGCTGCAAGTCGGAGAGGCGCGCCTGGCGGAGGGAGAACTGCGGTCACTCTGGGTGGACACGGCGCAGGATGGGCAGCTCGACAATGCCATTTCGCTGGTGGCCCGAGCCGTCGGCTTTGCCCAGTTGGCCTCTGAAATCGACCGAGGCTCCCCCAGCGCGCAACCGAAAGGCGTTACCCTGGTCAAATTGCAGCCGGCGCAGGGCTTCGTGGTCGACCCTCCATTGGTCTATGCCCTGGTGCGGCGTGAATCGAACTTTCAGCCGTCGGCCGTTTCCAGTGCGGGCGCCCGTGGCCTGATGCAGTTGATGCCGCAGACGGCTCAGGCCGTGGCGGGTGCACAGGCCGCGCAATTGCATGATCCGGCGGTCAATTTGGCGATCGGCCAAAAGTATCTGCTCACCCTCGCCGCCGACGAGGCAATCGACGGCGACCTGATCCGCCTGCTCGCAGGCTATGGCCAGGGACAGGGCGGCTTGCGCAAGTGGGTTGATCAGGTGCGCGACGGCGGCGACCCGCTGATGTTCATCGAAGCGATTCCCAGCAGCTTTATCAGAGCGTCTGTTCAGGACTCGCTGGTCTACTCATGGCATTACGCGGCCCGGCTGCATCTGCCGGCAGCAAGCCTCGATGCGCTGGCAGCGGGCAAATATCCGCGCCTGGTGCGGGCGGCCGATAGCGCCCGGGCGGCGAACCGCGCGTGCTCACAGGCGCTAGGATCGCGCTAGCCTCACGTCTGGTCTTCAACGGTGCGCTGGCTTGCGGTGCTCCTATGGCAAGCGGCAGCGCTGGCAATGCTACGCTGCCCGCGCGTTTGTAGGAGCAGCAAACACATATGCTCTCGTCGTGCCGATGCCTGATTCTGGGCGGCCTGCTCACGCTCTTTGTTGCCTCCTGCGCCCCACGGCAGGGCGTTTTCTTTGACGAGGCTATTGCGCCAAAGCTAGGGCCGGAGGCACCGCTGCTGCCGCTGTATCGCGCGCTCGCCTTCAACTCCAGCGTGGTCATTCTCCAGATCGGCGACAGCCACACCGCCGCCGACAGTTTCAGCGGCCGGATGCGCGAACTGTTCCAGGCGCGATTCGGTGACGCCGGTCGCGGCGTGCTGCCTCCGGGTGTGTCGAGCGGGCCGGACAGACCCGCCCGTGTGTCGATTTCGCAGGAGGGCTGGTCGGTTGTCAGCAGCAGTGACCCCGATGCGGGCGGGCCGTTCGGGATTGCCGGTCTGCGGCTGCGAGCCGGTGCAGCGGCAACGCTGACCCTGACTGTCGATGACAGCAATGAGCTGTCCAGCGTGCAAATCGAGCTGCTGCGCCAGCCACGGGGCGGCACAATATTTGCGGCGTTGACGCATGGCAGCCGTGCCGCAATCTCTACCAACGCACCGACTCAAAATGCAGCATGGCAGCCGGTGCCACCCGCACCAGGAAGCCGTACGCTGGATGTGGAAGCACTAGGGGACGGTCCCGTCGACATTCTGGCCTGGAGTATCACGCGCAGCCGCCCCGGGGTCGTCTACGCCAACCTGGGCACGGTGGGCCGTTGGGATCCGACGATCGTCCGCCAGGAGCTGGAGCATCTCAATCCGTCAGCGATCGTCCTGACGTTCGGCACTGATGCCGGCTTCCGTGACAACATCGATGTTGCGGCATACGGCAAGAACCTCGCCGCAAGGCTGCGCCAACTGCATGCGGCGGCGCCACGAGCCGCGCTGCTGGTGCTGGGACCGCCCGATGCCTATCGACGCCGCCCAAGGCACAGCACAGTCCCCATTGCCTGCGACAATTCCGAATGGACCGAGCCGCCCAATCTGGACGCGATCCGACAGGTAGAGCGCGCCGTGGCTCCGCGAGAGAACGCGTACTTCTGGGACTGGCAGGCGGCTATGGGCGGACCGTGCAGCATCCTGCGTTGGGCGCTGACGAAACCACCCATGGCCGCGGCAGATGGAGAGCACCTACTCGCGCCCGGATACCGCGCGTCAGCCGAGGCGCTCTTCCGCACCATCATGGATGGCTATGAGCGCTACCAGCAGGCGCTGCGCCCCGCGTCCTGATCCGCTTCCCGGTGATCAGAGCGTGATGACCGGAGGCGCGGTCGCCGGAGGTCTGAATCACGCGATGCAACAATAACCGGAGCGGGATAGGCGTCTCCTTTTACGCGCATCCTGCTCTAGCCACCTGTCCCGGCGGGCCCTTTCGCGGCACATTCTGTTGGAAGGAGCAGGGGAATGCCGATGCCAAGCACCACCACTATTCCGGCTCGCCGCGGCAAGGCGGCGTATGCTGGCGCCGGCCAGATCATCCGCGTCATCAACACGCATGGCGAGCAGGTGGTGGATACCTGGGCGTTCAATCGCCACGATCCGACGGAATTCATGTCGATGGAGCACAGCCGCGCAACCATGCGCCGCATGATTCCGCGCGTCGGCGACACGCTGCTGACCAACCACAGGCGGCCGATCCTGACTGTGCTGGAGGACACCTCCGGCGGTATTCACGATACCCTCATGGCGGCATGCGATCGCTACCGCTACGAAGAACTCGGCTGCACCGAATATCATGACAATTGCACCGACAACCTGGCGCAGGGCTTGGCCGAACTGGGATTGCGGCCGCCGGAGACCCCTAGTCCGCTCAACCTGTTTATGAATATCCCTTGGACCGTCGACGGTGCGCTGTCATTTGAGCCGCCGGTGTCGACGCCGCACAGCTATATCCGGCTGCGGGCGGAGATGGACCTGATCGTCGCATTCTCGGCGTGTCCACAGGATATTCTGCCGATCAACGGCAAGGCGGGGAAACCGACCGAGGCACATTTCCAAATCGAACAATGATGCAGAAGCGCTGAACGCACAGGCTGCGCGTCCTTACCTGAATGTGGCTTTCCATGTGGATGTGAAGAAGGCGAACAGTGCGTCACCGGCAATCACGCCGGCGCCGAATACTTCCATGCCTTCTGCCTTGGCGAAACGTTCCCACACAGCGCGACAGGCGATGCCTACCAGCACGGCCCAACCGGCCAGCGGAAAAGGGATCAGCAGTCCGGTGGAAAGCAGGATGCCCAACTGCCGTCGCGGACCTCCAAGAAATTGGATGATCGCGCCCGGAATCGCCCATAGCGCCAGCGACCATGCGACATCGGAGGATGCGCCGGCCTTGATCGTCGCAACGTAGACGCGATCGACCGGTGCGACGAGGTTCTGCGCGAAGAAACCGGGATAGGCGATCAGCACCACGACACCGGCGATCACAAAGGCAAACATCGCGGCAAGCAGCTGTTGGCGTCGACCGTCGCGTTCGAAGTCCGGATCTCCGCCGTAGCCGCGCAGCATGAAGCCGGCCTTCAGGTCGTAGCCCATATCGGCAAAGGCCGGTCCGGTAGCGGCGGAAAAGCCTACGAGCAGCGCCAACGCGACGGGTGGAAAACCGATCAGCATCCCGATCACCAAGGTGATCAAAGCTACGGCGAAAGCGGGAAACCAGCCGGAATGCATCGCGGCAAGGCCAACAATGAGTTCGTGCACCAATGCGGCGAAGGCCGCGTACACCAGGAACAACAGCAGCATGCCGACGGAAAGCTGTGCCGCCAAGCCACCAAGCAGCGCGATCAGCAAGGCAACTATCAGGTATGCCAGGCTGCCGAGACCAAGCGAGAGTCGTACCTCGGCCGGCGCGCGCGTTGCGCCGCCATCGGTTTCCGCTGTGTGCCGACCAAGAATGATGATGGCCACCTGGATCAACGCCACGATGCCCGCGCCGACCATCATGCCGTGCGGCACGTACGCCTTGGCGATATCGCCGCCGGGAAAGATGCCGCCGAACAGCAGCGTCGAGTAGCCGCGCAGCAGCAGGCCGATACCGAACATCGACAGTGCCCAGATATTGCCGATGAATGCCACACCGAATGCCGACATCACGGCTGGTGCGATCAGCCAATTGCCGACGATGCCGACCAGCACACCAATGCCGAGTATCACGGCCTTGCGGCCGCCTTCGTCGCCGGCGCGGATCGCTTCGGCCGCCGCCGCCCCTGGCGGCCACGCGCCGGTGGCAGGGAACACCTCGGAGGCAAACATGCGGTACAGCATGTAGCCGTCAATCAGCATCGCCAGGAACACACCGGCAAACAGCGCGGGGACCAGGTCGGGCCGGCCGAGGACGAATGGGATGCCGATCGGCAGCATCAGTGCATTGCCAGCGCCGAAGGTGGCTGCCGAGATCGCGCTCTGTGCGAGGTTCTGCACGTGGATCGAGCGATAGCGCATGAACACTTTGAGCGGGACGCGCGCCAGAGCCATACCGGCAAGTGCGCCGATCAACGATGTATTTGCCGTGATGCCGAGAGTGACAATGAGCTGAACGCCAATGATGGCGCCGACAACGCAGAGCGGCGCGATCAGCAGGAGCGATCCGAGCTCGATGAATCGCGGGTGAACGCGCGAACCCGGCCTTGGTGCCGTTGTCGTCCGGTCTTCTGCCAGATCGCTCATTGCTCGTCCCCGTCTTGTTTTTCTGCGTCTTGTTATTCTGCGGCTTTGCCAGCAGCGATCGGCAAGCCGTAATCGCGTTCAGCGGCTTCCGGCGATACGATGCCTTCGGCCACGTCGTGTTCCACCATTGCCGTTGGCCGCGCGCGTGGATCGCCAAAACCAGCGCCGCCCGCCAACTGTACTTCCACGACTTGATCGGTGCGTGTCAGCGTTACCAGTTCACCTGTACCGCAGTCATGCACCACGTTGTCATCGGGATCGAGCACGACGCCGCGCACACTGCCACCGGGCATGCCTCCATGCAGACCCTGCACCGTGACGCCGACGCCCTCGGGATAGACCGAGGCCAACGTTGGCAGTCCGTCATCGTACAGCTTGCGCAGCCGTGTTCGCACGCCGCAGCCGCCGCGATGCTCACCGGGGCCGCCGGAGTCAGTGACGAACGATTTTTCCAGCACCAGTACCGGGGCGCGGGCCTCCATCAGTTCCACCGAGGTGTTGGCTGCGGATGTCGGATAGAGCAGGGCTGACTTGCCATCACCCTGCTGCGACGCACCCTGCCCGGCACCCATGAAGAAATGATCGGCATAGACATAGCCGTTCGCTTCCCGGCCATAGATATTGATCGCAACGGGCAGGCCGGTGGCTGCCTGGACCTGCGTCGGTGCGGCATCAGCCAGCGCGCGAAAGATATTGGGTGCGATATACCAGCCGACGCGTGTGCGCAGGTTCACCGATGCAGGCTTGGTGCAGTTGAGGATGGAACCTTCCGGCGCCTTCACAGTGTAGGGCCGGTAGCATCCGGCGTTGCTGCGCACCTGCGGGCTGAGCAGACATTTCATCGGATAAGTCGCATGTGCCGCTGTGTAGCTATAGGTGCAATTCAGCCCGCCTTGCGGCAATTGCGCTGGCGCACCGGCAAAGTCGAGCTCGATCGCATCGCCCTGAACCGTGAGCTTCAGCGGGTAATGCAGCTTCTCGCCGAGAGGATTGTTCCAGATCTCCGAGCGATAGACTCCATCCGGCAGCGCTCGGATCGCCTCACGCATAGCGGTTTCGGCACGCGTCTGCACCACGTGCGCAAGCGCGCGCAAATCATGCATGCCGTACTCGTCCATAAACGCGAGTAACCGCTCCGCGCCGAGAGCGTTGGCGGCGATGAAGGAGTGGATGTCACCCAGCACCTCTTCGCTCTTGCGCACGTTCTCGGCGATCAGGGTGAAAAGGTCATGGTTCGGCACCCCCGCGCGATACAGCATCATCGGCGGAATCTGGATGCCCTCTTCGTAGATTTCGCGTGCCCGCAGACTGTCCTTGGTACCGCCGATGTCGCCGACGTGACCGACCGTGCCAGTCAGCGCGACAAGTGTTCCCTTGCGGAACACCGGTGTGACCACCGCGATGTCGAACAGATGGCCGGCGCAAAGCCACGGATCGTTGGTCACCAGTACGTCGCCCGGCTGCAGCGTCTCAGGCGGAAACTTGTCCAGCAGTGCCTTCACCGCGCGCGGCAGCGTCAGGTTGAACACCGGCATCGCGCGCGGGGAGTGCGCAAGCGAATCGCCGCGTGCGTCGAGCAGGTCGCACGCGAAGTCCTGCGCCTCGGAGACGATCAGCGAGAAGGCGGTGCGGCAGATCGTCTGCCACATCTCCTCGACCACGGTGACCAGCCTGCTCCACATGATTTCGAGCGAAACCGGATCAGCTTCGATCGATGCAGCGGCCTGTTCGATTGGTGTGTCCACCGTGATTCGCGCCGCGGGCGCGACCGCAATGCCGACGTCGATCACGAGGGTGCCGTTGGCCTGAACCGTGACAGTGTCGCCGGGCGGAATGACAGTGGTAGCCTCGCGCTCCTCGATGATCGCAGGGCCATCAATCTTCGCGCCAGGCGCCAGCGTGTAACGGTCGTAGACTGGCGTCTCGACAAACCCGCCATCGAACCACGCCGCGCGGCTGCCCTTTTGTGCGTCGCCCGAACTTCGAACGCCAGCTTCGGTGAGCGAGAGCTGCGGCAGCGGTCCGCGGCAGCGGACGCGGAACGACACCGCCATCACCCCGACCCCCTCATAAACGGCTGTATATCGTGTGGTATAGGCGGCGGCGAAGGCTGCGCGGATCGCCGGCATGCTCGCATCGGTGATACCGGGATCAAGTCCGGGGAGTCCATCGGGCAATGGCACGGTGATCTCGTGCATCTGCCCTTCGAGGCGCATGTCCGCCAGGCGCTCGGTGACAATCTCCGGCTGATCGACGAGGCGCGCCGCGGCGGTTGCGGTGAGTTCGCGCAAAATGCCGTCGATGGTCGCCGCTGCTTCCGGGGCATCAAGCCGGATCGGATGGCTGCGCACCTGCTCGAACGACAGCGGGGCGGCGAGGAAGCCCAGCGCCGATGCTGCGCCGGAGGCCGGCGGGATCAGCACCTGCTTCACACCCAGAACGCGGGCCACTTCCGCGGCGTGTGCCGGACCGGCGCCGCCGAAGCCAACCATGGCATAGGCGCGCGGATCCTTGCCCTTCTCCACGATATGAATGTGCGCGGCTGCTGCCATGTTCTCGACCACCATGCGGTGGATGCCCCACGCAGTATCGAGCGCGGTAAGCCCCAGCGCGCCGCCCACTCGTCCCAACGCGTGTTCTGCCGCATTGCGGTCGAGCACCATGCGGCCGCCGAGGAAGAACCCGGGGTCATAGTATCCAAGCAGCAGGTTGGCGTCGGTCACGGTCGGCTCGGTGCCGCCCCGCCCGTAGCATACCGGCCCGGGATCTGCTCCGGCGGAATGCGGACCGACGCGCAGCAATCCGACCTCGTCGATCGAGGCGATCGATCCACCGCCGGCGCCAATCTCGATCATGTCGATCACCGGAGCCTTGATCGGCAGGCCCGAGCCCTTCTTGAAGCGATGCACGCGCGCAGCTTCCATCATCGGTGCTATTTCCGCGCGGCCGTCTTCGATCAGGCAGGCCTTCGCCGTCGTGCCGCCCATATCGAACGAGATCACGTCGCGCTTGCCGTTCGTCGCGCCGAAAAACGCGGTTGCCAGGCCACCGCCAGCTGGACCGCTTTCCAGCATGCGAATGGGAAAGTCGCGCGCCGTCTCCGGCGACAGCAGCCCCCCTGCGGAATGCATGAACCACAGCTCACCGCGGAAGCCACGCGCATGCAGCTCGCGCTCCAGTTTTTCGATGTAGCGGCTCATCAGTGGCTGCACGTAAGCGTTGGCGCAGGTGGTGTTGCATCGCTGGTATTCCCATAATTCCGCAACCACATCGGATGAGATCGACACGGCAATTTCGGGAAAGGCGGCGCGCACGACATCCGCCGCCGCACGTTCATGCGCCGGATTGCGGTAGGCGTGCAGGAAGCAAATGGCGATCGCCTCGATACCCTCGGCGATCAGGCGGTGGGCCACCGCGCGCACCTCTGCCGGATCGAGAGGCGTCAGCACATTTCCGTCTCGGTCCAGTCGTTCAGCCACTTCCAGGCGATGACGGCGCGGCACCAACGGGTCAGGGAACTTCAGGAACAGGTCGTAAATGTCGTAGCGCTGCTCGGTACCCATCTCGAGGATGTCGCGAAATCCGTGTGTGGTGATCAGCCCGAGACGGGCGCCGCTGCGTTCGATCAGCGTGTTGGTGACCAAGGTTGTGCCGTGCACGACGTCGCCAATGTCGGCGAGCGTCAGGCCGGCGGCTTGCAGCAGTTCAGTCAGCCCCTCGAGCGCGCCAACCGACGGATCACTTGGCGTCGTCAGGCACTTGTGCAGCCGGATTTCTGACCGTTTCGTATCCAACAAAATGAAATCTGTGAAGGTGCCGCCGATGTCGAAGCCGATGCGGTAGCGGGCGTTGCTGGTCATTCGGAAATCCCATGCGAGGCTTCCGATTGTGCTTGCTCGCTACCGGAGGCTCAAGTCCCGTTGCCGCCTGTGCGGTCTGGCGGTGCTGCGACGTCTGGCTGAACAATTCGATCATGGACGCCGCCAGGCAGCACCAACGCATCGAACTGTTCTGGCTTGGCCCTTCCAAAGGGAGCTCTACGGCGACCTCGTCGCCGATTGCACCTGCATCTTCCAACGCCTGGCTGGGCTCCACCAATCCCGACCTGCTCGAAGCCATCGGTGGCGAGTATGGCAACCTTGCGGCCCTTGAGGCTTTCACCTGCCAATAGGCCGCAACTCCTGTGCTGATTGGGATCCGGCTACAACGGAGGGCGAACTTTCCGGTTTGCGCTTGTTGAACGCGCGCTGGCCGTGGCGCAGAACGATGTTGGAGAAGCCGCACAGGAGGACTCGCCGAATGGATCCGATCAAACGACCCAACCGCTATCGGGAAATGGCCGACCCGCAGGCGCGACCGCGCTACACCGGCATCCCGACATTCTTCCGGGCCCCCTACACCGAGTCGCTGGCCGATGTGGATATCGGCGTGATCGGCGTCCCGTATGACGGCGGAGTAACGAATCGGACAGGTGCCCGCCATGGGCCACGCGCGGTCCGCGATCAGTCCTCTCTGCTGCGACGGCTGCATCCGCACGGCATGGCGCCGTTTGATGTGGCTCGGGTGCGTGATCTGGGAGATTGCTGGATCGAACAGCCGTACGAACTGGAGGGTGCGCTCGCCGAGATCGCCGTCTTCTACCAGACGATCATTGCGGCCAAGGTCACGCCGCTGTCGGTCGGCGGCGATCATTCGATCAGCCTGCCGATCCTGCGCGCCGTCGCCGCGGAACGGCCGGTCGGCATGATCCACATCGATGCGCATTGCGACACCGGCGATGACTATCTTGGGTCGCGGTTCCACCATGGTGCGCCGTTCCGGCGCGCAACCGAGGAAGGCCTGCTGGATCCGAAACGGGTGATCCAGATCGGCATCCGCGGGACGACCAACGACCCCGACATGTGGGGGTTCAGCACGCGGTCAGGCATGCGCGTGCTGCCGATGGAGGAGTTCCACGACAGGGGCTGGCACTACGCAGCCGAGGAGGCGCGTCGCGTCGCGGGAGGCGGCCCGACCTATCTGTCGTTCGATATCGACAGCCTGGACCCGTCACAAGCACCCGGCACGGGTACCCCGGAAGCCGGGGGTATCACTGCGCTGGAAGCGCTGCGTCTGTTGCGCGCACTCCGGGGCGTGGATTTCATTGGCGGCGACCTGGTGGAGGTAGCACCACCTTTCGACGTCGGAACGTTGACGTCATTCAACGGCGCGTCGATACTGTTCGAGATACTTTGCCTGCTGGCCGATGCTTGGCAGAAGCGGGTACAGGTGGCAGCGCGAGGGACCTAGCGACCTGCGATTCGCCAATGCGCTGCCCTGCCCCTTGAAGGTGTGGGGTTGCCTTGTCGCTGCGCTCCCCGCAATGGCATTGGGCGCCCGCCGCACAGTCACTGGGAGCCGATTTGGACCAGGTTGTCGCCCTTCCGCTAGCCCGTCAGCGTCCGTGGCGCCTTTCGCGCCGTGGTGGCCGACGGCTGGGCAAGGTGCTGGTCCTCTCGCTCTGGCTGCACCTCACGGTGCTGCTCCTGCTCATGGTGACGGTGCACTACCGCCACCAGGAGGAGGAACTGCCGCCTCCGTCCACTGTCTCGATGGTCTTCGAGGGCGGCACGCCGGAGGGTCCAGCGCTGCCCAATCCGCAGCTCAATGCAGCACCGACCGCTCCCCCCGCCCCACCTCCCGCACCGACCCCCGCGCCAGTCCCGGCACAGCAGGCTGCACCAACTCCGACGCCGCCTCCGGCCGCACCGCCGGTTGCCACCACGCCGCCCGCCCCGGCTCCGCCCACCACCGAGCCTACTGCACCACTGCCGCTTCCCCCGCCGCCGCCTGCTGCGAATGCGGAGGTGCCGGTTCCAAAGCCGCCACCACTCGCGATGGTGGTACCGAAGCCGCCGGTGCCGCGTCCATCACCGCCGCCAACGGCGCCACCTTCTGCCGCGCCACGGCCGCCGAAGCCGCAGGAATTCCCGGCACCAACGAACTTCTCGTTGAACGCGCCACCGTCGCAAATGCGTCCACCGGCGCCACGCGCCTCGCCTCGGGGGGCGCCGACGACGCTGGACTTCTCGCTCGCGCCGCGGCGCGGTGCGACCGACACCTCGCCATTTTCTCGGGTTGCCGGTGCGCATGTCGGTCCCGACTGGCGCAATGAGTTGAGCGCCTGGGTGCGCGCCCACGCCTACTATCCCGAGCAGGCTGCGATGAATGGCGAGGACGGCGACGTCATGGTGCAGGTGGTCGCGCAACCGAACGGGCGGGTGACCTCCGTCGAGATGGTGCAGCGGTCGGGGTCGCGATGGCTCGACATGGCGCTGATGGCGCTGTTCCGCGATGCCAACCTGCCCCCGCTGCACGCCGATGAGGGAATCACCTTCAACTTCACCATGCATTATATCCTGATTCGGCAACCGTGAGAGGGTTCCTGATCGGGGTCTTCTCCGGTTGGTTGTCCGGCTGCGCCGTCACGCCGACCCAGGGCCCAATACCCGTCGGTGAGGCCAAGCTCTATGTCGTGGAGCGCGGGTGGCACACCGATATCGGATTATCGGTGAATGAAGTGAGCAAGCCACTCGCGTCCTTGGAAGAGGACTTCCCGGGCGTGCGCTTCATGGTCTTCGGCTTTGGAGAGCGCGCCTACTACATGGGGCAAAACACAGGTTCAGCCGAAATGCTTACGGCACTCCTGCCCAGCGAAAGTGCGATCCTGATGACCGCGCTTAATGCATCACCGGTCGATGCCTTCCCTGACCACAGGGTGATCATCCTCCGGCTGCCGCCGGCCAATCTCGCGCGCGTTGCTGCGTGGCTCTGGGATGACCTGGAAAAAGCCGCTGACGGAAGAGCGCTGCGTCTTGCCGATGGCCCTTATGTGGGGAGTGCCTTTTACGCCTCAAATGAAACCTATGATGCGTTCCACACCTGCAACACCTGGACCGCGCTGCTGTTGCGCGAAGCGGGTTTTCCAATCGACCCGCGCGTGCTGTTCGCGGACCAGGTGATGCGGCAGGTGAGCGTCATCGCGACGCTGCAAGCGATGGAGCGATGATCAGCAGGGCGGCGCGGTGCCGTTCTGGCAGACCGCGGTGGTGCCCGGCGGCACGACGATGGTGGTGCGCGAAGGTGGCGGTGGATTGCTACTGCTGAAGCTGAGGCATCCGCCAAGCAGCAGCGGCAGAAGCAATGGGAACAGACGCATAGTTGGTACCTCGATAGCAACTCGTTGCGATGCCTAGCGGTGCCGCCCAAGGGCTGTCGCCTCACAACGTTGTGTGCACGCTCAGAGCCCGATGGGATCACGTCGATCCGATCAGGCTCTGCAACTCATTGATGTAGAGCGCGATTCACGCATTCCAACAGTTCCGCCTTCAGCGATCGCGCCCTAACGCACCGGCTCCACGCGAACGCTCGGCCTGCCCGGTCCGTGCAGTACGTCACCAGGTTCGCCGCGCAGCACGTCGGTCGGGGGCCGCGGGGGATCTTCGCAGGCCATGCCGGGCGGAGCGATCGGCACCGCCACATAAACCTGGCCTTGAATGTTCGGCAGGTTCAGCGAAAGCGGCAGCGTCGGTCCGGTTGGCTCTGCCGTGGCGCAATCGGCGCGTGCCAGCAGTAGGGTGGCCACAAGGATCGGATGCATCCGGGAGAGCATCCGCGCTGCAGGTTAACGGCTGGTTCGCGCGTGCACGCTCGATAGCAGCGCTGGAATGAACACGAGGCTCGCCAGCAAGGTACATCCCAGGCTGATGAGCAGCAGCTTGCCCATCGATGCGGTTCCCGGGTGTTCCGACAATGCCAGTGAACCGAAAGCTGTTCCCGTGGTAAGCGCCGAGAACACGATCGCCCGCGCGGTTGCGGACCCGAGAATTGCGCGTCGGCCGGCGCGCCAGTTCATGACAAAGTAGATGTTGAACGACACGCCGACGCCCAGCAGCAGCGGCAGTGCAATGATGTTGGCAAAGTTGAGCGGCAGCGGCAGCAGCACGGCGACCAGCAGCGTCAACAGCGCAGACAACAGCAATGGGGCAAGCACCAGCGCAACGTCGAGCACCCGCCGCAAAGCCAGCAGCAGGATGATCGTAATCGAAACGATCGCGATGACCGCAGCGTTGCGGAATGCGTCGATAATGGTCGTGCTTGTCGCCTGGATCGTCACCGCCGCGCCCCCGGCATCAGGCGCGATCTGCGTGACCTGCTGCACGAACTCAGCCAGTCCTCTGCTGCTGCGTGCCTCGGGCGTCGACAGCACCTGCATGCGCGCCCTACCGTCAGGCAGCAGCCAATCGCGCGCGACGTCGGGTGGAATGGAGCCAAGGGTCACCGGCTCGGCGTTGAGCACTGTGCGCAGCCGATCGAGCTCTTCCGGCAGGAATTGGGTCAATGCCAGGTTTGTCGCGAGCAGCAAATCGTCCGGTGCTGTCAGAAGGTTGTGCAGGTCAATGCCGATTGCGACCAGCGGATGGTTCTTGGGCAGCTTCGCTGCCGCCGGATCGATCTGCGCCAGCGCCGTCTTCGCCGCCAAACGGATCTGGTCAGCCGTGATCGGCGCCGCGGGCGCCTGTGGCGTGAGGGTCGGCGCCAGGATCGTGTTGGCATCGGCAATGATTGCGAGCTTGGTCTGCTGGTCGTCCGGCACGAAGCTCTGGATGTCGATCACCTTCGATACGGTCGGCAACTTAACCAACTTTGCCTTCAGCGCCTCGGCGGCCGCCACATTCGGCTCGATGACGTTGATGCTGTACGGATTGGTAACCGGGTTGTCCATCAGGTCATACAGCGTACGCATCGCTTCGGTGTTCGGGTTCTTGGTGTGCAGGGGATCCGAGTCGAATTGCAGCCGCGGCGAAAATGCAATCGCGACTGCGGCGAGGCCGGCGAATACCAGCAGGATCGGTCGCCGGTGCCGCGCGATGATCGGGTCGAACGGCGCCAGCCAGGAGAATCCGACCACCGCCCGCTCGCCTTTTGGCCGGCACAGCGTGACGATTGCCGGCAGAAAGCCGAGTGTGCAGATGAACGCGATCAGCATGCCGGCGCCGGCGATCAGGCCAAGCTCTGCAACTCCGGAAAAGTCGGTTGGGACGAACCCCAGGAACCCGAATGAAGTCGCCAGGGAGGCCACAAGAATCTGGTCGCCGGTGCGCACGGCGTTCTGTCGCAGCGCTTCGCCTGGGTCGGGGTACTCGAAACGGCGTTCCCGGTAGCGAACCGAGAACTGAATGGCGAAGTCGACGGCTATCCCGACGAACAATATGCCGAAGCCGACCGAGATCAGATTCAGCGTCCCCACCGCCACGGCGGCGAACAGCAGGGTCAAGATAAGGCCCAACCCCAACGTGGCCAGGATCGGCAGGATGAGCCGCCAGGTCTTCACTGCGAGGAACAGCCACAGCGTGATCAGCAGGAGGCTGCCGATCAGACCCCAGACTGCGCCTTGCACGACGGTGGCGAATTCCTCATCCGCCAATGCGACCTGGCCCGTAATGCGGACACGCGCGTCGCCAGACTTCACGAAGGGCAGGCCGGCGATGATGTCGCGCATGGCCTTGCTCGCGTCGCCTCCCGGTTCGAGCGCGCCGAAGTCGAGCTTTGGTTGGACCAGCACGAACACGTACTTCCCGGCAAGATTGCTGAGCTCATCCCCACCCAGCAGTGATTGCCACGATAGAGGCTTGGGGTGGCCACTCAGCGCTTCGGCCAGCGCCCGATGAAACGCCTCTAGCGATGGCAGGTAGGGCGAAATGTCCACGTCGCCCTTGGTCACACCGATACCGAGCAGCGACAGCGCCTGGAACAACCCGCGTGCCGTTGGGTCCGCGGCGAGCTGTCCAAGAAATGGCTGCGCGTCGATCGTGCGGTTCATCAGGTCAGAGAGCTGCCTGGTATCGAGAAACAGCAGGCCCTCCTTGAGGAAGAACGGAGAAGCGTCGGGTCGCCGCACCGAATCGAAGTGGGTGTGGTCTTTGGCGATCGCAGCGGCCAGCGCGGCGGCGGTGGCGTCTGCCTCTTCCGGCTCACGCGCGTCAATCACGGCCACGAGCAGGTTGTTGAACTGCGGGAAGGCCCGATTCATCGCGTCTGACTGCTGGCGCCATGGCAGGCTGCTCGAGAACATCTGGTCGGTATCGGTGGTGACGCTCAGATGCGTCGCGGCATAGAGCCCTGAGCAAATCGCCAGCAACAGGCCGGCCAGCGCCACGAAAAGCGCGTGGCGACGGCTGAATTCAGCCACTCCGACAATCAGGCGGTTCAGCATCATTCCGGGCAGCAACAGTGTCTGGGCCCGGCGGGTGCGGGCCGGGTTTGATAGTCGCTCAGGCGCGCCGGGTCCATGCCGATACCAGTGGTTCCCACGGGTTCGCCACGGCGGTAGGAGATGTGCCGGATAAACAGGAGGGCCTTCCATGTCGATGTCCGGTGCCGCAAAAGATCGGGTTGGCCCACGTAGCCTCCCGCCGTTCCGCGCCGACCATGTCGGCAGCCTGCTGCGACCGCGCGAGTTGGCGGAGGCGCGCGGAGCGCGCAAGGCTGGAGCGCTGTCGGCCGATGCCCTGAGGGCAACAGAGGACCGCTGCATCGAGGCAGCGATCCGTAGGCAGGAAGAGCTTGGGTTCCGAGCCGCCACAGACGGCGAATATCGGCGCGCGTTCTGGCATTACGATTTCGTATCCGGACTGGATGGGGTCGAGCTCTACGAACCGGAACAGAAAATCCAGTTCAAGGGCGGCTTGCCGCTGCCGCTCTCGCTGCGCGTTGTCGACCGGATCGGCTGGAGCAAGCCGGTGATGGTCGACGACTTCCGCTTCGTTGCGGGCCACGTCAAGACCGCGATCCCGAAGATGACCATACCCTCACCTTCGGTGGTGCATTTCCGTGGCGGGCGCCAGGCGATCGATCCGAAGACCTATCCTGATCTCGACATGTTCTTCGCCGACCTGGGAGAAGCATATTGTAAGGCGGTCGCAGCGTTCGGCGCTGCAGGATGCAGGTATCTGCAGCTGGACGAGGTGAACATTGCCTACCTGTGCGACCCGGAACAGATCGCTGGCCTGAAAGCGCGCGGTGAGCATGTGGAGAACCTGTTGTCTATCTACGCGGGGATGCTCAACCGCGCCATCGAGGGACGACCTGACGGCATGACGATCAGTATGCATCTCTGCCGCGGCAACTTCCGTTCGCACTGGGTGGCATCGGGTGGGTATGAGCCGGTGGCGGAAGTGCTGTTCAATCAGATCAATTCCGATGCCTATTTCATGGAATACGACACCGAGCGCGCCGGCGGCTTCGAGCCGCTGCGCTTCGTCCCGCGCGGGCACAAGGTCGTGGTTCTTGGGCTGGTGACCAGCAAGAGCGGTTCGCTGGAGACCAAGGATGAATTGAAGCGGCGGATAGACGAGGCAGCGAAGTATTTGCCGCTGGAGCAGCTCGCGCTTTCACCGCAATGCGGCTTTGCCAGCACCGAGGAAGGCAACACGCTGACTGAAGACGAACAGTGGGCGAAGCTGCAGCTGTGCATCGAGGTGGCGCGCGAGGTCTGGGGCGGGATTTGACGCGTCCCCGACGGACGAAAGTATCAGTCTGACAGTCGCGCCGGCGTCTGCGTTTGGCACTGCTTTCGCTGATCCTGGTCACGACAGCCCTACGCCTTGCGTTTGGCGCAGCGCTGGGGCTTGGCGTAGACGAGAGCTACATGGTCGCGTCGGGGCGTGTGCTGAGCCTTGGCTATTTTGATCACCCTCCAATTGCGTGGTGGCTGAGCTGGGGCGCCTCGCACTTGTTCGGCAGCGAAACTGCCGCGCTGGTCCGTCTGCCGTTCATTGCTATGTTCGCTGTCTCGACGTGGCTGATGTATCGGCTCGGCTGCGCGATCGCGGGCGCCCGCGCCGGTCTGTGGGCGGCGGTGCTGCTGAACATCTCCCCGGTGTTCGGCGTGACCACCGGCACGTGGGTGCTGCCTGACGGTCCTTTGGACTGTGCGCTACTCGGCGCCGCGCTGTGTCTCGTTCATGCGCTGGAAAGACGAACGCTGGGTTGGTGGCTGGGCACAGGTCTATGCGCGGGCGCGGCGCTGCTTTCGAAATACTCGGCGGCGCTCACGATAGTGGGGGGGTTTCTGTACCTGCTGACCAGCCGGCACCACCGCCGCCTGCTGGTCACCCTCAAGCCGTGGCTTGCCGCCCTGATTGCCGCAGCGATGTTCGCCCCCGTGCTGGCGTGGAATGCGCATCACGATTGGGCATCGTTCGCATTTCAGGCGGGCCGAGCGGAAGGCTGGCAGTTCCATCCTTTCGAACCGCTGGTGACGCTCGCCGGCGAAGCGCTTTTCGTGTTGCCGTGGATCTGGTTGCCGATGATGGCAGTGCTCATCGTGGCGCTGCGCCGCGGTCCTGACGCCTGGCGCTCCTGGCTCCTGAGCTGGCTGGCCTTGCCACCGATCGTGGTGTTTGCGGCCGTGTCGGCCTGGTCCGACCAACGGGTGCTGTTTCATTGGGCAGCGCCTGGCTATCTGATGTTGCTTCCATTGCTTGGCGATGCGGTGGCGCGCCGTATTGGGCAGCCCGCGGTGCGGTGGACGTTGGTGGGAACGGGCGCCTTTGTTGCGCTCGGCGCGGCCGTCGTGGCTACCCAGGTCCGATGGGGGTGGCTGCAGCCAGTGATCGCAGACATTGCGCCAAACGATCCCACGATCCAGGCGGTGGACTGGGTGTCGCTGGGCGACGGGCTGCCGCCTGATACCCTGGTCGGCGTGCCGAATTGGCGCGACGCCGGGAAGATCGGTTATGCGCTGGGGCCCGACGTGACGACGGTTTGCCTAAGCCTTGATTGCCGCCAGTTCGGACTGACCTCGCCGGCACAGCAGTTCATAGGCGCAAACTTCCTGATCTTCGCGCCTGAACATGCCGATCGCGTTGCCAACGAATTGGCTCGGGCCTTCGCCCGGGTAGAGCGACTTCCGGATGCATCTATCCGTCAGTCCGGGCGGACATTGCGGACCGTCGCGGTGTTCCGCGGCGATCGCTTGCGGTCGTGGCCGCCGCAGTAGCCGCGCCGTCAACGGCACATTGGCATCTCTGCACACTTGGGGGTAACAATGACCACAAATGAGCATGGTGTCGGACCGCGTTCTCAGCCCGGTGGAGTTGCGGGCGCTATCGGGGCGCAGCAACGCGGCGGGAGTGCGCCGTCTGGCGGTCCATGCCGCACTATTGGTCGGCACTGGCGCATTGGTTGCGATCTCTACGCCTGTGATGGTCGTTCCGGCGATGGTGGCGTTCGGACTTGTGCAGGTGGCGTTGTTTGCCCCGGCGCATGAGGCCACACACCAAACGGCATTTGCGTCGCGTCGTGCCAACCAGATCGTCGGCTGGCTCGTAACGTGTCCATCACTGCTCAATCTGCATTTTTACACGGCATTTCATTTCGCGCATCATCGACACACGCAAATTCCCGGCAAAGATCCCGAACTTGATATAGAGGCGCCGGATACATTGGGCGCATATGTCAGGCGCGTTCTGGGGGTGTCTTATTGGAAGCTGCGGCTCTTGGTGATCGCCGATAGCTGGCGTGGCGATCTGAGCCGTTACCCTTATGTGTCGGCTGACGCGGCACCTGCGGTTATCCGCAGCGTCCGGGCGATGAGCCTGGTCATGGTCAGCGGATCAGCAATGTCGGCGGTCCTATTCGGTTGGCGAACACCGTTCATGTTCTGGGTTCTGCCACAGCTACTCTGTCAGCCGTTCCTGCGCGCTTATGTGCTGGCAGAGCATACCGGCTGCACCATGGATCGGAACGGGCTGACCAATACGCGAACGACGCTGACCAACCGTGTCGTGCGGCTGTTGATGTGGAATATGCCATTCCACGCTGAACACCATCTGTATCCATCGATACCGTTTCATCGACTGGCGGAAGCGCATCGGTCGCTGCGCGACCGGCTGGGGTTCGTCCAGCACGGGTATATAAACTTGAACCTTGACATCGTGCGGAAACTGGTCGCACGAACGTAACAGGCGGCG
>JBKPSV010000054.1:0-31892 GCA_046735215.1 Pseudomonadota bacterium
CAGAGCCACCAGCTCCACGGGATCCGCTCGCTCGGTCATGCCGGTGAAGCCCTCGATATCGGTGAACAATGCGGTGATCTCGCGCATCTCCCCCTGCAGCCGCAACGCAGCGGGGTCAGCGGTGATGCGCCGCACCACCTCAGGCGCCAGGTGCTGCTCGAAGCTGAGGCGGAGCATGCGCGCCCGCCACTCGTCACGAACAAAGCGCGCCAGCACGGTGGCGGCGAAGGCCGACACTGCCACCAGCGGCGGGCCGGCCGGGTCCAACAGCAGCGACCGGCCGGGCGCCGCGGCCCACGCGCCACCCACCCAGGCAAGGCAGAGCAGGGCGGTTAGCGACGTGGCGATGGCAGGACGCGAAGTGATCGCGAAGAGCAGGCCGATCAGGCCCAGCGTCAACGCGGCCAGCGGCTCGATCCAGTTCGCCCAGTTTGGACGTACGAACACGGCCCCGCTGAGCATCGCCTCCACCGCCGCGGCCTGAATAAGCATCGTCGGTGTTGCAGGTGAGGCGGGCGTGACCCGCAATCCCCCCAGTTCTGGCGCACTGCTGCCGATCAACACGATCTGCCCCGCCAGTGCAGTCCGGCTGGCCGGGTCCTCCAACACACCAGTCGCCGGGACCGAGCGCGCCCTGGCCCCGTGCACCAGGCGCAGCATCGCATCGCTGCCCAGCGGCATGGCGACAGCCCCGGCGTGGAGGGTGCCGTTCAGATCCACCAGCAGCGCGCCGGCGTCCTGAGAAAGCCGGGCTAATTCGATTGCAAATCCTGGCCGCACCAGCTGGCCTGTCTGCACCAGCATTGGAACGCGGCGGATCGGTCCGTCAGCATCGGCGGCCGCGACCAGAGCCCCGACCCCACGTGCGACATCAACCAGCTCTGGCGCGGGGCCAACAACCCCCGGGGCACGCCAAACGTCAGTCAGCGTCACTGCCCCGCGTGCCAGAATGGGCGTCGTCGGCAGATCCTGCGTCCCGACGTCCGGGTCGACCACGAAGCCCAGGACGGCGGGAACTCCAGCCAGCGCCTGAGCCAGCGCAGAGTTGCCATCGCTGCTGAACCGATCGGGGCCCGCAAGCAGTATGTCCAGGCCAATCGCAACGGGTTTCGCCGAAGCAACGGCCTCGACCAGTTGCGCCAGCCGCGTGCGCGGCCAGGGCCAAGGCCCAAACTTTGCGAGCGCAACCCGGTCGATATCGACGATCACCACCCCCGGCCCTCCCATGGGCGGCTGGGGCAACAGCGGCAGCAACTGGTCCAGTGTGCGCTCCCGCAACGCCACCCGCACGCCTGGAGCCATTGTCCAGATCGTCAGCAAAGCCAGCAGCACTGCCAACCCGACCGTGAAAGGAGGAGAAAGGCGGCGCCGCAGCCGCATCAGAGGCGGCAGCCCCAGGCCTGACCTGGACCACGCGGTTCGGTGCGCTTATCTAGCGCCAACATTCCCATGACCGTGGCTCTTGGCGGCTCTCCTCGCGGGAGGATACGCGCGTTGTGCGGCGTCGCGGATAGAAGGACATCCACCACATGCCGAGCTATCAGTATGTCTATGTGATGAAGGATTTGACGAAGGCCTTTCCAGGCGGGCGAGAGGTCTTCAAGGGCATTACGCTTGCATTCCTGCCGGGTGTGAAGATCGGCGTACTCGGCATCAACGGCGCCGGCAAATCAACGCTGATGAAGATCATGGCTGGCATCGACACCGATTTCGGCGGCGAGGCCTGGGCCGCCGAAGGTGCCCGCGTGGGTTACCTGGAACAGGAGCCGCAGCTCGATCCCGACAAGACGGTGGGCGAGAACGTCGAGCAGGCGTTCACCGATCTGAAGGCCGCACTCGATCGGTTCAATGAAGTCTCCATGAAGTTCGCCGAACCGATGAGCGATGAAGAGATGAACGAACTGCTGGCCGAGCAGGCGGACCTGCAGACCAAGATTGATGCGGAAGACGGTTGGGATCTGGATCGTCGCGTTGATATCGCCCTGGATGCGCTGCGCTGCCCATCCGCCAATTCGCCGATCAACACACTGTCCGGCGGCGAGCGGCGTCGCGTCGCGCTGTGCCGGCTGCTGCTGGAGAAACCGGAGCTTCTGCTGCTCGATGAACCAACGAACCACCTGGACGCGGAAAGTGTCGCGTGGCTGGAGCGCACGCTGCGCGACTATGCCGGCACGGTGATGATCGTCACGCACGACCGCTACTTTTTAGACAATGTGACAGGCTGGATTTTGGAGATCGAACGCGGCCGTGGCTATCCCTTTGAGGGAAACTACTCGTCCTGGCTGGAGCAGAAGCGCAAGCGACTGGCGCAGGAAGAGAAGGAGGAAAGCGCCCGGCAGCGCGCACTGGCAATGGAGCAGGAGTGGATCGCTGCATCACCCCGGGCGCGCCAGGCGAAGAACCGGGCGCGCATCCAGCGCTATGAGGAACTGCTGGCGAAATCGCAGGAGCAGGCGGCCGGCGTGGCGGAGATCGTGATCCCGCCGGGTCCTCGGCTCGGCAATGTGGTGATCCAGGCGGAGAAGCTGCGCAAGGGCTACGGCAACAATCTGCTGATCGACGATCTGAATTTCAGTCTGCCGCCCGGCGGCATCGTCGGCGTGATCGGCCCAAACGGCGCCGGCAAAACAACGCTGTTCCGCATGATCATCGGCCAGGAACAACCGGATGGCGGCTCGCTGCGCATCGGCGAGACGGTGAAGCTTGGCTACGTCGATCAGTCGCGCGACAGCCTGAACGCCGACAATACGGTGTGGCAGGAGATCAGCAACGGCGAGGACATGATCTACCTGGGCAAGCGCGGCGTGCATTCGCGCGCCTATGTGGGCGCGTTCAACTTCAAGGGACCGGACCAACAGAAGAAGGTCGGCATCCTATCGGGCGGCGAGCGCAACCGTGTGCATTTGGCGAAGATGCTGAAGACCGAGCACAACGTCATCTTGCTGGATGAGCCGACCAACGATTTGGATGTGGATACGCTGCGCGCGTTGGAAGATGCGCTGACCGAGTTTGCCGGCTGCGCAGTGATCATCAGCCACGACCGTTGGTTTCTCGACCGCCTGGCAACCCACATCCTGGCGTTCGAGGGCGACAGCCGCGTGGAGTGGTTCGAAGGCAATTTTGAGGCGTATGAGGCAGACAAACGACGACGCCTGGGTGACGCGGCAGTGGAGCCGCACCGGATCAAGTACCGGCCGATAGCGCGTTGATCAGTGTAGCAGTAGCCAACCAGCGCAGTTAGATAGCGACCGGCGGCCGGCCTCGCTTGACAGCCTGCCGGTCAACCAACCGGTACAGGTAGGTTGCAAACATCAAGAGCGCCATCGCCTCCGCACACGAGGTTTTTGGTGGGCGGGGTCCATAGAGATTTCGGATGTACAGACTACCAGTGAACAGGTCCTGCATTCTTGATTGAGTCGGTGATTCGAGCCAGTTGCCAGGTGGAAGTGCGCCGTTGCTCAGCTCTCCATCGCCTGGCTTGAACACTTTCTCCATCAGATTAAGCAGCGGTAGTCCTGAGACGCCCGAAGCTGCCGATACATAGTGGTCTAACTGGACAAACGCTGCACTAACCGCAGCCTCGGTCTTTGCATTCTTGAGGAGAGAAAAGGCCGGTTGCAAAGCTGGGTGCAGAAAATCCTCCAAGAACTGACCATCTGAGTAGTTCACCAGTCGCCCAGACCGGGGCACATGGTGATGGCAAGGTGCCGCTTAGCGCCTTCGTAGATGCCCATACCCGACATGAAGTGATCGCGATGGATCTCATCAATCCCTTCCCGCGCGTAGTCGAGGTCATTCCGTCTTGCTGCGGAACAAGAATCTACCTTTCTCCCGTGTGATCACGATGATCTCAATTGCCCATCTATGGCTGTCCAGTGGATCGCTTGTCTGCCAAGTCGAATACCATTCTGTCGTGCCTGCAATTTTGCGTTGTGGCCACGGTTTCCTCTTCCAAGCGCTTCTCACCAATACTGGCGCGACTTCCAACGCCGAAGACCTGATTACTGCGTGACCGAGAGAAGGCGTCAGCCTCTCATTGCTCGCGCAGCGTGAACGCTCCGCCCTGCCTCGGGTGCTTGCCGGCCCGATGGACGGCGGCGGATCAGCTCTGTGCCGATCTCATTAGAAGAATACTACAAACGAATATACCGTCACCGGCCGCAGTTGAGTTCGATCGGCATATCCATTGAATAGACGCACGACGTTCTTTCCTGGCCCATGGCGCAACGCGAAACCCAAAGAAACCCTTGCATTCAACACATGAGCTCAAGAAAGGAGAAAAACTCATGCGTGAACTCCGTCACGTACCTCCGTTTCGCATAGATGCCATACGGCTTGCGTGACGAGACCGGCGCTGGATGGTCCAACGTCGGGATCTCGTCGGGCTTTCCGGCATTGCCGGAAATATAGACAGGGAGCCTTCACTATGAACGACATCACTACGCTTGCTCGTCTTTCGCCGCATGTTCAGGAAATCTCGTGGGATTTCCTGGACGAGGTCTCCGGCGGCAAGCCTAAGGTTACGACCACCGGCACTGTGACCATTAAAGACAACACGATTACGATCAAGGGCGGAACAACCACCGTCGAATTGTAGCCTGGTCCGCAGGGAGGAGAGCCGGCGTGCGTTCGCGCCGGTTTCTCAAGCGTCAATTACATAGAAGGGATCCGCTGAATGGAAACTGAGATTTCAAGCGACATCGCAAAAGACGAGCTGGAAGCACCAATCGTATTGACCCCAGACCAGATCGCCGCGGTGGCGGGCGGAGCGGCAGCTGCCGTCGTCACGACGAGCGTCAAGAACGGCGGGGCCACCATGGGTATTATTCTGCCGCCGACTGAACGGCCACTCACGATTTAACCCGAAGAATTTCTGCATAACCTGAACCGAAGTGCTGGCGGTAGCTGCTCGCCGCTGCCGCCAGTGCAGGGGAGCGTGCGATGACCAATCACTCCGACCAAGTTGATTTGCTTTGTCCAAGTGCACAGCCCGACACCCCGGGCAGCGTCGTATTCGGCGTCATCACGGGCTCACAAGAACGGCGCCGGGTTGGATATCTGACAGAAAAGCAGGCTGTCACCGACGATCTTCTCAAGCTGGCCCAGCCTGCGCGCCCGCAGCAGGTGTTCCGCTTCTCCGCACCTTGTGCGGGTAGCGGTTGCATGCATTTCGATGGAGCCAACTGCCGCCTTGCATCACGCGTCGCCAGTCGCATGGAACCCGTCGTCAACGCGCTGCCGCCGTGCGGCATTCGGCAAACTTGCCGTTGGTTCCGCCAGGAAGGCAAGGCGGCATGTCTGCGATGCCCGCAGGTGGTCACCGAAGTACACGACGCATCCGAGGAATGGCTCCAGATTGCTCAGCCGGAGCCAAGATGAGCACCGACAGTGTCACCGCGGACGAACGCCCCGCCGTCACCGCAGGCAACCTGTTCCGGCAAGAGGCGCTGAACTACAGCCGCATGAAGATCTGGGGCGAGGCTACATTAAGCCTGCCTCGATCACTCGGCCTCATGACGGCATTTCTTTGTGTCAGCGTGGGGGCAATGCTGGTGTTCCTTGCCTCGGGGACCTATGCCCGCAAAGAACCGGCGAAAGGCTTCACCATCTCCACCGCTGGCGTTGCCAAGATCACCGCGCCTCGGCCAGGCGTCATCACCGCAGTACACGTCGCGGAAGGCGACGTCGTCACGAAGAACGCGCCACTGCTCACCATCAGCGAGGAAAAATCGACCAGCCGCGGCGATGGCATCGATGCTGCCGCGATCGAGTCGCTGCATCAGCAACAATCTCGTCTACGCGAGCAAATCGACCTTGAGCGGCGCAAGACAGAAGCCGGCAGGCAACGACTGCTCGATGACATCAGGGGCCTCGCTTCCGAAGTCGACGGGATCGATCAGCAGCTCCAGGTCCAGTACGAGCGCACCGAAATTGCACGACAGCAGGTCGCGGCGATCGTGCAGCTGGTAAAGCAGGGAACAATCTCGCGACTAGAGCTCAGGCGCCGTGAGGATGCGCACATGGCGCAGAGGCAGCTGGAGGCCGATCTCGGCGCCCGGATGGCCGCCAAGAAGACCGAGCTGCTGGGCAGACGCACGGCATTGGAACAATTGCCCGCTGAAGCTGCGCAGCGCGTCTCGGCGCTGGAGAACTCGGTGGCAGATATCGATATGAAATTGAAGGAGACCGAAGGAAGGCGCGCCTACTTGCTGACTGCGCCAGTTACCGGCCGGGTCTCGGCATTGCAGGCCTGGACCGGGAAAAGCACCGAGCCGAACGTGCCGCAACTTTCCATCGTACCGGAAGGTGGCGAGCTCAAGGCCCAATTGCTGGTGCCGGCGCGCGCCATTGGCTTCGTGTCGTCGGGCCAATCCGTTCGGGTGAGCTTCGATGCCTTCCCTTACCAACAATTTGGCTTCGCCAGAGGAAGGGTAGAGACGGTTTCGCATACGTTGCTCAAACCCGCTGAACTCGTGGGCCCGGTGGTCGCCCAGGCGCCCTCTTATCTTGTCAGCGTACGGTTGGAGAACCCATCCATCTGGGCGTACGGACGCGACATTCCTTTGCAGGCCGACATGGCGCTTCAGGCCGTCATCGTGCTGCAGCACCGTACGCTTCTGACCTGGATTTTCGATCCCTTGTTCAGTGCCTGGAGACGCCGATGAGCATGCTCCCCTCGCGTGGGCGATTGCCCGAATTCCGGCAGGCCGAGGCCGCAGAATGCGGGCTGGCGTGCCTTGCGATGATCGTGAGCTACCACGGCAACCACGCAGGGCTGAATGCGCTGCGTCGGCAGTATCCGGTCTCGCTCAACGGCATGACGATGCGCTCGCTTATGCAGACGGCTGGCAACCTAGGTCTGGCAGGTCGGCCTCTGCGGCTGGAGCCTCAGCATCTGATCGAATTGCGCACGCCCGCCATCTTGCATTGGGACATGAACCACTTTGTCGTGCTGAAGCGCGCGCACCGGAACAAGATCACGATCCACGACCCGGCGCTTGGCGTGCGCAGCTACACGATGGTGGAGTTGTCCAAGCATTTCACAGGAATCGCGCTGGAACTATACCCGGTTGAGAGTTTCGCACTCGCGCCGAAGCCCAAATCGACGCCCTTCTGGCTCCTGCTTGGTCGCATCGATGGTCTCGGCCCTGCCCTGCTGCAGATGCTCGCTCTGTCGGCGATCTTACAGCTGTACGTGCTTGCCAGCCCGTTTCTGCTGCAGCTCGTGGTCGATGAGGCGGTTGCCAAGGTGGATGCCGACCTGATTCTTATGCTTAGTCTTGGTTTTGGTCTGTTCCTGTTGATCAACGCCGGTGCCTCTCTGCTGCGCACCCGGATACTGCAGCATATTCAGAACGCTCTTGCCTTCCAAATGGGCGCCGGCATCTTCAATCACCTGCTGCGGCTGCCGCTGGCCTATTTCGAAAAGCGTCATATCGGCGATCTGGTATCGCGCTTCGCTTCAAGCGAAGCGATTCGGCACCTGATCGCCGAGGGGCTGATCTCGGCGATCGTCGACGGGGTCATGGCGGTGCTGACCATGGCAATGATGTTTGTCTACAGCATCCGGTTCGGTACGATCGTGCTCCTTGCGCTGTTGCTATATTTGGTCGTGCGCGCGGCGTTCTACCGGATGATGCGCGGAACAATGCTGAACTTCATCGCGTCCAAGGCGCGGGAGGACACCGCGTTCATCGAAACCGTGCGCGCCGTCCAGGCGATCAAGCTGTTCTCCCGCGAGACCGAGCGGTCGGCCGCATGGTCCAACATCTACGCTGAAGTCGTCGGTTCGGACTCGTCGCTGGCGGCACTGCGGCAGAATTTCAGCACCATCAACTCGCTGATATTCGGCATAGAAAATCTGATCATCGTCGCACTGGGTGCATACGCCACCTTGCAAGGCCATATGTCGATTGGAATGCTGCTCGCGTTTATCTCCTACAAGCAGCAGTTCGTCGACAAGGCCACGCGCCTGGTCGAGAAGGCGATCGAATTTCGCATGCTCGACCTGCACTTCGAACGGCTGGGCGACATCACCGGCGCCGAGCCAGAGGCACGACCGAACCGTCCGCCTGAATATCAGCCGTCCATAGAAGGTCGGGTCGAGGCCCGCAATCTCTCCTTCCGCTATTCGGACACGGACCGCTTCATTTTCGAGAACGTCAGCTTCGCCATCGAGCCCGGCGAGCACGTCGCGATCACCGGCCCATCGGGGGCGGGAAAGACAACACTGATGAAGGTGCTGCTCGGCATCCTGCAGCCAACCGGCGGCGAAGTGCTGATCGACGGCATTCCTTTGAACACCTTGGGCCACGAAGCCTATCGCCGTGCCCTCGGTGTGGTGATGCAGGATGATTGCCTTCTTTCCGGGTCAATTGCCGACAACATTTGCTTCTTCGACGAATCTTTCGATCTTGAAAATATGATGAAGTGCGCCGAACTCGCCGGTGTTCACGACGAGATCATGCGCATGCCAATGGGCTACAACAGCCTGATCGGCGACATGGGTTCAACATTGTCCGGAGGACAGAAGCAGCGTGTTTTGCTTGCCCGGGCGCTGTATCGCAGCCCACGCATATTGTTCATCGATGAGGGAACCTCCCATCTCGACGTAAGTCTGGAGCGCCAGGTCACCGCCTCGGTGCAGAACCTCGGCCTGACTCGTATCGTCATCGCCCACCGCCCGGAAACGGTCGCTGCAGCGTCGCGACAGCTTGCCCTGGGCATGACCGGCTTGGCGGAAGCCAGCCCCCGGCGCGATGTCGTCAAGGCCAAGCCGCGCGTCAGGAAGACGAATTGACCGACAGAGGATGCCGCCGCGCCGTCATGACCCGGCGCTGGGTAACTTCCATTTGATCAACCGTCCCATCGTCAGATTTCCAACCAAAGATCCGGGAACCTGCACAGGCATCAAGGGTTTGAGCATCTTGGATATCGAAGGACAAAAGAGCATGCGGATTCTGCTGCCGTTTCTGGCCGTGATCATCGTCAGCCTGGGCGCTTGCCATCAGGAAGGGCCAGCCGAACGGACCGGCCGAAGCCTGGACAATGCAGGTCAGCGGATAGGCGACACTCTCGATCCACCACAAGGGCCGGCGCAAAGTGCTGGGCGGAGGATCGACCGGGCCCTCGGGAACTAGGCGCTGGAGCCTGCAATCATCGTGAATAAGGCTCATGGGCCGAAGTGTCGGGTATGGAACTCAGCCCCCATGCGAACGTTTCCGGGACGCTGAAGAAGGGGACGCAATCATGGCACAGGAAAAGAAGAAGTCCGAGGACCTGATTCCTCAGGCCGACAAGCAGGCGCAGACCAACATTGCTCAGCACGAGGGGCAGGAGGGTGCGCAGGCGCGGGAGATCAACCGCCAGCAGGCCGACGAGCGCAAGAAGGACTAGTTATCGACTGTCCACGCCGCCAGGAGCCATTATGGCAGGCTGACGAGGGTGCCGCCTTCAAGCAGGCGGCACTTTCGCGTATATGGCAGCGAGGAGACCCCTCGCATGGACATTGAGACTGCCCCACACACAGCCGCCGTGGATACCGACCGGGCCGCGAGAGTGGACCTTGCCGCTGTGTATCGCCTGCTTGCTCATCACGGCTGGGGCGACGTGATATTCAACCACGCGGCGATGCGCTGCCCGTCCAATCCCCGCCACTTCATAATCAAGCGCCACGAACTGTTATACACCGAGGTCACCGCGTCGAACCTCGTCGAAGTCAGCATGGACGATGACCTGGACGAACGCACCGGGGTCAACCGCCCCGGCTTTACGCTCCATAGCGGCGTGTTGCGCGGCCGACCTGACGTGAACTGCTCGGTGCACGTCCATCCGGACGAAGGCGTGGCGATCTCCGCACTGAAGCACGGTTTGCGCCCTGTTTCGCAGAGTGCCATGCGCTTCTACAAGCGAATCGGCTACCATGACTACGAAGGCCTGACCGACAGCTTCGACGAGCGCGAGCGCATCGTGGCAGCCCTGGGGCAGAACCGGGCGCTGCTCATGCGTCATCACGGCGTCACCACGGTCGGAACCACCGCGCGTGAGGCATTCAGCCTGATGAAGGAATTCGTTCGTGCCGCGCGCATCCAGATGATGATGGAGAATACCCGCGACGAGGTGCTGGAGATCGCGCCGCAGATCTGCGAGCACGTCGCCGCCCAGTATGAACAACACGACAGGGGGCGGGCATCGGCTGAATGGCCCGCGTATCTTCGCCTGCTCGACGACATCGATCGCAGCTATCGCGACTGAGTCCGCGCCCCAATGGGGCGCCGGTATACGATGAACCCGTTGTGGGTCCTGCGCACGGCACGGCTGGTGCTGACACCGGTCGGCGGCGCAGATCTCTCAGACCTTATCGCAATCAAGGCCGCGCCGGAGGTGTTCGCCATCATGCTGGGCGGCGTGCGCTCGCCGCAACAGACGGTCGAGGAATTGGCAGACGATGTCGCGGCTTGGGGCGCTCATGGCTTCGGCACCTGGGCAGTCCGCGAGCAAGACCGCTTCCTGGGCATTGCCGGACTCGAACATCGCCCGGATGGTCGCGGCATCGCTTTGCGCTTCGCATTATGGCCAGAGGCGCAAGGTCGTGGCCTAGCCCGCGAGGCCGCCGGCGCCGCATTGCGCTTCGGCCACCAGCAGGCTGACCTCCGCCGCATCATCGCGGTGGCGCGCGAACATAATTTCTCGTCGCGCATGGTCCTCGGCGGCATCGGGATGGCCGAGTGCGGAAGATTCATCCAGTCCGGCTATCGCATGGTGGTGTACGAAAGCCTGGCCTGACCGACGCTCGCCACCAGGCGGCCGTTCCATGACTGTCGCTACACTCTCATCGGCAGCGCCGGACACCTGCACCACGTGGAAGTCAGCGGCGACCCCATTTTCTACACTGTGGGCGCAGTCATCCGCTATCGCGACATCGGGCGACGTTGGCGCGAAACTCCGATTTGGCTCGGCTCGCCGCTTCCGCTTCTTCCTTGCCGCACGCAGCGCTGCCGCCGCCCCGAATACGTCGGGCTAGGTTCCCTTGAAGCGGCCCTTTCGCTTCTCGACGAAGGCCCGCCTCGCCTCTTTGGCGTCTTCCGAATTCTGCAAGATGCCGCCGGCGTTCGAGGTGAGCACCATGGTTGTCTCCAGCGTACTGTCCAGCGCAGCGCGCATGACGCGTTTGCTGACCCACTGTACCAGTGGTGGTCGAGCAATGATCCTTTCGCACAGTTCTCGCGTGGCTTCTTCCATCTTTTCGGACGGGACCAGGTGATTGAGCATGCCCCACTCATAGGCGCGCTCCGCGTTCAGCTCACCCGTATAGGCAAACTCCAATGCGCGGCCAAGGCCGATCATCTTGGGCAGGTAGTATGATCCGCCATTCTCGATGATCTGGCCGGCATTGTGATAGGCGATGAAGCGCGTTTGCTCGCAACCCACACGAATGTCGCAATGCAGCGCCATGTCCATTCCGGAACCGACCGCCGGACCGTTGATCATCGCGATGGTGGGTTTGCGAATCAACGAGATATCGCGGTGCAGCGCCGTGAACCCGTGGTAGAAATGCTGCCGCGCGCCGTCCGGCCCTTCGTGCGGTGCTCGATTGCCGATGAAATTATCGCCGGTGACGTCCGGCGTGGCCTTGGACGCGAGATTGGCGCCGGCACAGAATGCACGACCGACACCGGTGAGCACGATGACGCGGATATTGGGATCGTCATCTCCCGCCCGCATATACTCCCCGACCTTGGCGACCGTGCTGTTCTCTTCCGCAGTTCCAACCAATGCGTTCAACCGCTCGGGACGATTGAACCTGATCCAGAGGATCCCGCTGTCTTCCGGCTCATAGAGCAGGTGATCGACCAGTCTTGGTCCCATGTCTTCCTCCCCGCGCTATGCGAATGACTCGGTCATCGCCGAATAGACCAATGTGCGCAGGTCACGACGCAACGTCAGGCGGACTTCGCTGCCGATCACCTGCGTCATGAACACAGCCGCCAGCTCCTCTTTTGGATCGATCCAGAATGCAGTGGCAGCCGCACCGCCCCAGAAGTACTCGCCCAGCGTTCCGGGCAGACGGGTCTTGGCGACGTCGATGTTCACACCGCATCCTATGGAGAACCCGATGCCTGAATATCCCGACTCGCTGAAATTGCCGGGCGGCGCCATGTCCGCCAGCTCCTTGTTGTCGGGCAGATGATTGAGGCCGAACAACGCAACGGTCTTGGGACTGAGTATCTGCACGCCGTCGAGCGTGCCGCCGTTCAGCATCATCGCGCAAAAGCGGAGGTAATCGTGTGCGGTCGAGACCATGCCGCCGCCGCCGGACTCGAGATTTGGTGGTGCAGCATAGCTGCTCTTCCCGGCGTCGTCCTGTGTCTGCAGCCCACCGCCAAGCCTTGGCATGTAGCACGACGCGAAGCGATCTACCTTCTCCGGTGGGCACCAGAATGCGGAGTCTGTCATACCCAACGGCTCGAACAGCCGCGTGCGCAGGAACTCACCAAAGCTCATGCCGCTGAGCTTCTGCACGAGGTAGCCCATCACATCGATGGACACCGAGTAATTCCATTGCGTTCCAGGTGAGAACTCCAGCGGCAAGGTCGCAAGCTGCTCGATCATCGTATCGAGCCCGCCTTCAGCAGCGGGCTCGGCGATGCGCGCTCGCCGATACGCGCGATCGACGCTGGTGCGGTTCAGGAATCCGTAGGTCAGGCCCGATGTATGCGTCACCAGATCGACAACCTTCATGGGTCGCGCCGGTGGTGTTGTCAGGAAGGTCGGAGCCGCAGTGGTCGCGATGCTGGGCAGCCCAGTTGCGTAAACACCCAGATCCTTCCACGACGGAATATGCGTCGCGACATTGTCATCGAGGCCGATCAGTCCTTCCTCGGCCAACATCATCAATGCGACCGCTGTTATCGGCTTGCTCATGGAATAGATGCGGAAGATCGCATCCTCGCGCATGGCCTTGTTGCGCTCGAGGTCCATCTGACCTGACATGCCGGTATGCACTAGCTTGCCGCGCCGGTAGATCATGGTGAGCACGCCCGGCAGGTGCCCGCTGTCGACGTAGCGGCGCTTCATCACCTCATCCAAACGCGCCAGTCGCGACGGCGAAAATCCAGCTTCTTCGGGTCTCATCGATCTCTCCTGCTCCGGCTGCTGCGCCAGCGATCATCGCGCGACGGCCGAATTTCACCAAACGGCCTGCCGTTGCGACGAAAGGACGGCAGGGCTAGCCTTCATCCAACTATCCCGGCTTGGAAGGAAATCGTCATGCATCTCATGTATTTCACTGAGCAACCCATGTCGGCTTATTCCGCCAAGGCGGGTCTCGATTTCGGCGCGACTGCGCTGATGTTCTCCAACAGCCACTTCGATCCAGCGGAAGGCAGCCGCCTCTACAACGAATATCTCGAGCACTACATCATGTGTGACGAGTTGGGCTTTGACGGCATCATGCTCAATGAGCATCACAACGCGCCGTTCTGCATGCAGGCAAGAACCAACATATTCGCCGCGATCCTCGCAGCCGTCACGAAGAACGTGAAGATCGTTATCCTGGGCAATCCATTGCCGCTCTCCGACAACCCCGTGCAGCTCTCCGAAGAGCTGGCGATGATCGACATGATCTCCAAGGGACGGCTTGTGTCGGGCTTCGTGCGCGGCGGCGGCCAGGAGCAGCTCGCCAACGGCGTCAACCCGGCCTTCAATCGCGAGCGCTTTGAAGAGGCCCACGACCTTATCATCAAGACCTGGACCACCCCCGGGCCGTTCCGCTGGGAAGGGACCCATTATCAGCATCGTGTCGTCAATCCATGGGCGGTGCCGATGCAGAAGCCGCACCCGCGCATCTGGATTCCCGGCGTCATCAGCAAAGAGACGATTATCTGGGCGGCGCAGCACGGCTATCCGTATATTGCGCTCAACACGCCGGTCGAACGCACCAAGCAGATCTGGAAAATGTACGATGATGAAGCCGCGAAAGCGGGTTTCGAAGGTGGTCCGTCGTATCACGGACTTCTGAAGCAGATCCATGTCGCCGAGACCGAAGAGAAGGCGCTGGAGAACGCGCGTCAGTTCCTGTGGATGCAGGGCGAATTCACCGGACTGGCTCACCCGGTCTGGAGCACGCCGGCCGGCTATTACAGCCCAGAGAACCGTCGCGGCTTTGTTGAATTCGCAGTCGGTCGCTCGACAAGCCCACGCGCGCGCCCCGATCTCGAAGGGCAGCTCAGGGAGATGATGGTCATCGCGGGCACTCCCAAGCAGGTGATCGCCAAGCTGCGCATTCTGTTGGAAGAAACCCGCCCTGGTATCCTTGCCTTCTGGGGCAACGACGGGACGATCACCCACCCGGATGCCAAGTCCTGTGTTCGCCTGCTCGGCACCGAAGTGTTTCCGGCAGTTCGCGAAATGGCGAAGGAACTCGACCTCAAGAGCCCGTTCGAGACCAACCAGCCTGTCAGTGTTGATTACATGAGTGGCAGCCAGCGACCTCAGCAGGCGGCGGCGGAGTAAAAGGCCGCCGGCATTTGCTGCGGTCGGGTATCCACTTTTGTTTAACCACGGAAGTTGCTGATTCTGCTTGTGCCGCTGAGCTGCCGTGTGCGTGATGCTGCAGGCAGTCCGGTGCATCAAAGGGAATGTGGAAGCAGGTCGATCGGATCTACCGGCTGGCGTATCGCACGGCCTACCCGGTCGTCATCCGATGGTGGCGCTGGCAAGGCAACCACCATGGCGTTGCGATTGCGGTTTGGTCGGGTGATATGGTCTTGGCGGTGCGCCATTCGTATAAACCCGGCCTGCGACTGCCTGGGGGTGGCCTTGCCAGGAGCGAAAATCCCTACAAAGCCGCAGTTCGCGAGCTTCGCGAAGAAGTCGGTCTCATGCTTGATCCGGCTCAGCTGAGGTTTGTTGCCTCGATATCCACCAGGGTCGGTCTTATCTACTTATATGATGCGCGCGTAGCCACAAAGCCGGACTTGGTGATCGATCACCGCGAGATAATCGAGGCTCGCTTTGTCCCTCCGATCCAGCTTTATGAGGCACGCTTTCGCAACACGATCGGCGCCTATCTTCGTGACCACGGCAGGAGATGAGTCAGGGATGAGCGAAGACCAAGAGCATCGGATGGAGCAATCCAGTCAGGTACCTGTCACACTGAGCCGCAGTGCACCAGCGGCGCGGCAGGTCGGGCTTCTCGCCATTGGGGCCACCGCGGTTGGCGCGGTCGCGCTGGGTGCGATTGCGATCGGCGCTCTGGCCATCGGCAAGCTCGCCGTGGGCCAGCTGGCAATGGGCAGGGTGAACCTGCGCCGAGGCAAGGTCGGCCAGCTCAGGGTCTCGCGACTCGTCATCGAAGAGCTGCGCGTCGTGCGGATCCGCGGCCAACAGTAGTACAGGCTTAGACCGCAAGCCGTGGGCGAATCACGCGCTCGAAAGCCTCCACTTCGGCTTCCGGCATGCGGTAGCCGCCGGCCAGATCATGCGCCGGGAACAGAAAGACATCCTGGATGCCTGCCTCCTCACGCGCCCGCAACAACCGATCCGCGCAACGCTCCGGCGACCCGAACAGCCCAAAAGCATCGGCCATCTGGCGCGCCCGATCCTCGGGAATACTGGCCGGGTTGTGGCTCGGCTCGAGCGTGAAGCCTGCCTCGCGCAGCCAGTGAAGATTCGACGCACTCGGATAGGCGAGAAAGGGTTGCCCTGCGGCGAACCAGCTCTTCGCCCATCGTGAGCCCGTATCAGCGTCGGGTCCAAGTCCCAGCGTGACGACGTGCATCACCGGAAAGCCTGCGAGCAATCGGCCCACGCGCTGCGCTCCTGTCTGCAGGTGCCGCATTGCCGCGCGGATGCTGGCCGGATGCAGCCCAACAAACAGCAGGACGCCATCGGCGATCTCGCCGGCAAGTTCGATCATGCGGGGCCCCGATGCCAGCAAATACACCGGCGTCGCAGACGGACCCAGGTTTCTGAGCCGGGTCGAAGTTGCGCCGAAGGCGACGTCTTCCCCGGCGAGCAATCGGCGGAGGTCCGCTATGGCGTCGCGCATGAGCGCCACTCCGGCGCGCGGCTTGCCAATGCTGCGCGTCGAGATGAAACCGGGGGCAATCGTCAGAAAGCTGCGTCCTGGTGCGATCTCGTCCAGGCTATGAGCAAGCGAGGCAAGCACCAAAGGATGCCGCACCAAAGGACTTGATGTGGCGGGGAACAGTCGCAGACTGCGTGTCGCCTGCGCGGCCAGGGCGAGTGCGAGGTAAGCATCTCGGCCACTTGATGGGTGGTCGTGGATGCCAACGCCGTCGAAGCCTGCTGCTTCGCATCGCGCAACGAAGGCCGCAATCTCAGGCAGCGGCCGTCCGACCGGAACCCTTAGCGCAACACGAAGCCGATCCATCACCAAGCTCCTCGCATGCTGATCCCTCTTTGGCGCTGGCAGCGTCTTGCGCTGAGGCTAGGCCAGACAGCGAGGGATTGCGCTGTTCCATTCGCGACGACAAACCTCGACGTCATTGTCGCATGCCCGCAGCGTCGCGTGCAGCAGGAACGCATCACGCGTGCACGACATGCGCACATGTGTATCAACGCGGACGCGCCAGGCGCCGCGTGAGGCTGTCTGCGACTGATGCATTGTCACCAGGGCACTCAACGGATCATCTTCGTCGAGACTGGCTGCAAAGCTGCCCTCAGTGCCAAGTTCAAGCCCAAGCCGGTTGATGCGCACCACGCCCGGACGTATCTCGGTCGTCGGCTCCGGAGCGGCCGTCTCGGGTGGCGACAATGGCGGAAGCTGCAAGTCGGCTGCGCTCGTGTCGCGCACCGGAAGCTCTAGGCCGCCATCGGTGATCGTCACCGTGGCCTTCTCAGGGGACGGCCAAACCATCGGCCAATAGGAGGTGGAGATCGCCACTCTTATCCTGTGGCCGGCCGGAAAGACGCTGCCGGCATCATTGAGCTGAATGCGGACCTGATAACGGCGACCCGGTTCCAACGGCTTGGGCGCATCGTGTCCATCACGGTGAGCAAGGTTCAGCACGCCGTAGCTGATACGGAGCGATGCGCCGTCTGGATGCACATCGCACAGCCGTACGATCAGATTGGCCTGCGGCCGGTCGACCGACAGATCGAGCGTAAGGATCGGTGCGCCGAGGATCTCGATCGGTGCATCGAGCGGTATCGTGTCGAACACCAGCGAACGGGCGTCATCATCCTGCTGGTCGCCCGCTTGATCGTCACCATGGCCAAACGAACACCATGCGCCGCCCTGCTCGCCGACTGTGAGCGGCGAGCAGACCGCACGCTGCGTCAGCGAATACGGCGCCGGCTGCAAACCCTGGTCGGTGAGATGCAGGCGATGGATTGTGACGTTCGATGATGGCCATGATGGCTCGCCTATCCACCTTCCAGGCAGATCCTGATGAAACGGCGCTGGCCAGACGCTGTCCGTCATCCATGCACGCAGCATCGGCTCGCGCATTACGCCGGTATCGATATCCTTAAGCCAATGATCCCACCATCGCAGCGCCTCCTGCAGAAAGCCGATCTGAGGGCCCGGCAGCCCAACGTGCGGATAGGCATGTGCCCAGGGGCCGATCAGGCCCTTGCGCGGTACTGCCAGATGCGAGAGCAGGCGCGGAATGGCATTCGTATAGCCGTCGGTCCAGCCGCCGACAGCGTAAACCGGGCAAGCGAGTGCACCGTAGTGCTCGCATATCGAGCCGTGCTTCCAATAGTCGTCTCGCCATTGGTGGTGCAGCCACTGCTCCTGGAACAGCGGCAACCGGTTCAGCCGCTCCAACCACATGGCGCGCCAGCGCTCACCCACCAGCGCCGGATCGGGCGGAAAGCACATCGTGGCAAATAGAAAACCGGCCCATCCCATGCCAGCGCGCAGTGGTGCGCCGCCCATATAGTGCACATCGTCGCGATACCGATCGTCAGTCGAGCAGAGCGTAATAATGGCCTGCAACGCCGGAGGGCGTCGTGCGGCGACCTGCAAAGCAGCGAACCCGCCCCAAGAGATGCCCATCATGCCGACGCGGCCATTGCACCATGGCTGTGTTGCCATCCATGCGATGACCTCTACCGCATCGTCCTGTTCCTGCTGCGTATATTCATCCGCAAGCAAGCCATCAGATTCGCCACTGCCGCGAATGTCGACACGAGCGGCCGCGTAGCCATGACCCGCGAAGTAGGGATGCGTCAGCGCATCGCGCTCAAACGTTCCAGTTCGCTTGCGATAGGGCAGATATTCAAGGATGGCCGGGACGGGATGCTCGCTCGCGTTCCTCGGCAGCCAGATGCGGGCCGCCAGGTTTGTGCCGTCGCGCAAGGGGATCAGAGTGTGCTCGATCTCACGGGTTGCGTGCGGAAATTCTGTGACGATCAAGCTGCTCATCCGCTTGGCGTAGACACTGGCAGACAGGTGAGGGGCGAGGCAAGATCGTGGCGTCCAGCACGGGACCAAGCAAGGAGGAAGATGATGGCCAACATACCAGGTGCGGTCACCGACCCCAGCCGCATCAAGGCCGAGGAGATTCGTTTCAAGAGCGGCGCAGATAGCATACCCGGCTATCTGGCGCGGCCCGCCCAGCCAGGCAACTATCCCGGTATCGTCGTTATTCATGAAGCCTTCGGCCTGGTCGATCATATCCGCGACATCGCCCGCCGCTTTGCCAATCTCGGCTACAACGCCTTGGCACCTGACCTGTACGCCCGTGCCGGCGGCCCAACGGATCCAAACGACATCAACACGGTGATGCCTGTGATGTTTGCTCTGCCCGACGCGCAGGCGGTGCAGGACCTCGAAGCTGCTGCAACGCATCTGCGGGGATTATCCAGTGCGACGGCAAAGATCGGCGCCATCGGGTTCTGCTCGGGTGGCCGTCACACGCTGCTGTTCGCGTGCAGCAGCAGCATGGTCAACGCCGCGATCGATTGTTGGGGCGGCTTCATTCATCGCGCTACGCCTGATGCCGAGACAACGGCCGCTCGACCAACGCCACTGCTCGATCTGGCAAAGAACCTGCACTGCCCGCTGTTCGGGGTGTTCGGCGAGGAGGACCAGAATCCGAGCGTTGCCCTGGAGCCGGAACTGAAACAGCGTGCCGCAGCGTCAGGCCAATCCGTCACGACCAAAATCTACAAGGACGCGGGCCACGCCTTTCTAGCTGATTATCGGCCCAGCTATCGCGAGAATCCGGCGTTCGAGTTGTGGACCGACATCACCGATTACTTCAACAGACACCTGAAGTAGCGGCGACCAACATCAAGGGCTGACGTGGCCACGGAATTTTTCTGGTGGCCGCGTCCCCCACTGCGAGCGCAGCCCCTCTTCGGCCGGCACCAGATTGCCGCCATTGCGCACATTCAGCCGATCGGTGTCGGCCCAGTGTTCGTGCACGCGCCCCCAGGGATCGGCCCAGTAATCGTAGACCTGACTGCCCAGCAGATGGCGGCCTATGCCCCACATGTGCTCGTACTTGGCCAGGCCGTTCAAGTACTCGTGGCCAATAAACACGTCATCGATATCCTGCACCTCGAACGAGAAGTGATTGAGGCCGGCGCGCTCGTTCCTCATGCAGAAGAAAGCGTGGTGGTCCACATAGTCGTCGCCGGCGTCGATGCGGCTGAACTGGCCGATGATGTTGTCCTGCTCGCCGGCGTAGACGTCGTCTGAACAGATCAGGCCGAGCGCCTCACGGAACCAGCGAACCGTTTCCTGGTTTCGCGGCGAGCCAAGTACGGCGTGTCCGATGCGCTTCACGCTGGAGGGGCCCGAGGCAAAACGAATCACTTCACCCGCCCGCTTCAGCGGCTCTACGCCAGAGTTGATTGCCTGACGCACGACCTGGATCGGCGCAACGGCCTCGATGCCATGCACGATCTCGATCGTGTAGCCATTCGGTTCGGTCAGGCAAACACGCTTGCCACCACCTGGCTCATCGAGCGTCTCAATGCCCGATGCGCCCGGCAATTTGGCCGCCGCCTGCAACGTCTCTTCACTGGTGACGGACCAGGCGAACCCCAGGCACTTCGGATCGCCCTTCTCGGTGATGTGGATGTGATGCACCGGATCGGTGCCCCGCATATAGAGCGCAGTCGGCGTGCGGGCCGCGCGCACCATGCCGAACGCGGTCAGAAATTCCTCTTCGGCGTCGAGGTCCGGTGACCGTAGCCGACCATATGCGAGTTCGCGCACCTTTAAAGCCATGTCACCCTCCCGTATCAGCTGTCGAACGGAATGCAATTCCGCAGCCATCCGTGTCCGAACGACGGCTCAACGGTTGCGAGATCGACAATGTCAACCTTGTATGGAAGGTCGCTTTCAGACAAGGCCTCGGCGACTGCCCCAAGCCGATCCAACCCGAGTGGCTCGCTCCACTCCAGCGCCAGGCCAAGGTCTGAATAGCGCCGCGCACCACCATGGACACGCGAACCGAAAACGTAAGCTCGCGTCTGTGGCGGCAGTAGTTCTCGCAACACATTGGGCAATATGCGCGCGTGCTCCTCACGAATGTCGAGCGCCGATGTCATCCCGCGCATTGCGGTAACTGCTTGAGCAGATATATCATCAACCCTGCTCGCACAACGAATCAGTGGGTTTCCGGGCAACGGGCCGTCACCAGGAATATGGTGGCCGATAGCCGGATCGGCCCGGCTTTGGCTTCGGCCGCAAACGCCAGGGCTATATCATCAGCGATCATCTGGCGGGTCGCATCGGATGGCTGCTTCGCCTCGATCAAGCGCGCCGTCGGTCCCATAGTCAGCGCCTGGCGAGCCTCTTCCTCTGCCGTGCCGCCGATAATTGTCGGGTGCGCCCGGTCGATTGCAATCTCAGCAAAACCAGCCTCAGCGAGGATGTGTCGGACGTAGTTGGGGTTGGCGAAGGCCAGTGGGCCTGGTTTCGAACCCTCTGACGTTGGCGCGCCCAGGTGACGCAGCGCGATGTCAAAGGAAATCAGCCAGTGCCGATTCTCCTCTAGCGGCGCCCAGCAGGCAAAGACGAGACGACCACCTGGCTTCAGCGCGCTGGCAATATTGCGAAACGCCGCCACCGAGTCGGCGAAGAACATGACGCCCATGCGCGAGGTCGCGATATCAAACGCCGAACGCTCAAGCGACATCACCTGGGCATCACCCAACAGCAGGGTGACGTTGCTGATGCCAGTCTCGTTGACGCGCTGTCGCGCCACGTCGAGCATTGGCTCGGAAATATCGACGCCAACGACGCGGCCATGTTCACCGACGGCCCGCGCCAGAGGCACGGTCACCGCGCCGGTGCCGCAGCCGATCTCAAGCACGCTCTCGCCGCCGGTCAGCTGCAGACAGGACAGCAACAGCTCAAGGCTTTCTTGGTTTCGCCGCTCCCTGAACCCCTGGCCAGCCACCCACCTTGGCCCCGCGACCTCGTTCCAATAATGCCGCATGGTGTCGTTGGCGTCGGATGGTTCTCCCATCATCCTGCAGCTCTCCTGCTTCTGGCCTCCAGGCGGATCACAAGCAAAGCTGAGTATGGGTGCTGCCCGGCCTGCTGCGCAAACCGATGACCGGTGCGCGCCGCCCAGCGTGGATCAAAGTCTCGCCGGATCCTGGACTTTGAAGGAGGCTGACGCGGGTCGAGCACTGTCCACTTGGATGGAGACCATCGAGCAAACGCGCTGCCCGGATCCAGCGGTAACCGGCGCGTCAGGCCTACTGCTGGCTTGACGCCGAACTGTCAGAGCAGAAACCAGAGGAGCAAAGCAATCCCGCACCACGCGACACTGCCCAGGACAACCCCCATCGCGACGCCGCGAATGGGAGAGCCATCATCGTCCCGCCCGTCCTGGCTGGGCCCCGGTTCCCAATTAGAGGCCGTCTCTCGCTCCGCGCGACCACGGCCCGCCGGCAAAGCAATGTTCCGCATGCTGGACATATTAAGGATGAACGCATTACCTATTCGTTAGGTTGGCGCGCCGGTGCCGTTAAAAATGCAGTGCCGAGCCCGACAGACACCCTTTACCGCCGAGGCGGAAAGGGGCACAGCCGAGGGTGGAGGATTAGCCACGCACTCCGACTGCCATGTAAAGACGCTTAACGTGCTGCCCGTATCACTGCGTCACAGCTCAGCGGCCGTCCCGACCGAATCCCGCGGCCAACGGCAAGCCGGACGCCGCGGACCATGATGGCCGCTTGTGGCACGGTTATTGCTACTGGACCAGAGAAGAGGGGGACCGCAATGGCGCGCACTGTCCATCGACTCCTGCGAATGGCACTGCTGGCCCTGCCGGTGCCGGCAATTGCAGCTCCGTTCTGCGTCGTGTCGGAGTCAGTCCCCGCGCAGTGCATTTATTACGATGCAGGATTATGCCAGCAGCGCGCCGATCAGATGGGCGGAAGCTGGGAGTGCACGGTAAACACCAAAGAGGTGAAACCGACCCCCAGCGTTGGCGCTTACTGCCTCGTGACGAGCGGACGAGCGTCGCTGTGCATCTATCCTGACCTTGATACTTGCCACAAGGAGGCAGCCCACCAGCAGGCCGCTTGCATCATAGCGCCAACGCGGCCTGGGAGGCCGACCCCTGATCCGTTTATGCTGACCAGGCCTGGGAACGCTGGCCTGTTCTGACCTACCTGACGACGACGCGAGCGGAAGGCTCCGGCAGTGCCACCTGCACGGGTAGGTAATGTTAGATTAGGGGGCTCGGTGTCACGTGGTCACAATCCGTGCGCAACCAGGTAAGCGCCCAGCACGAGCAATGTTGCCGCCACGACAAGGACGGTGGTGATGGCCTCCTTGGGGGAGCACATTCTTCCCTCCCTTCGCCCCAGTTCGTAGGCTTCTCGGCACAGCAGGGCGGCCGTCATCGAGTCGTATTCCTGGCGTGGCTGGAACTCCGAGACGAGATTGATGAATTCCCGGCTTACTTCCCCTGTTCCGCCATACGACCAAATGGCTGGATGGTCCGGCTTCTCTGTCAGTAGCTTATTCACGTCCTCCCCCAGCGATTACAGCAGGCAGGCCCATATCATCGGCGAGGCGTGCCGCACCACGTAGCAGCGAGCCTGCAGCACGCGCTCGCGTCGCTCCAAGAGGTTAAAGAGGACGCCTGTCCAAGCGATCGTAAGAGGCGACGGACCGCAAAAATCCGGCGCCCACGCATTCGGGACGTCAGGCCGCAGCATCCGCCATTGCTTCCGGGAATGCCTCTGGCAACTGGCGCCAAAATGTTAAGCGACAAGACCGAGCGGCCACCGCGTGACCTCATATCTGATCGGGGTTAGCCTTCCGGCCAACACCAGGAGGATCGTCCTTGCAACGCCAGATCCTTGCGATTGCCGGCGTGGAGCTCGAGCTGTTCGAGGCTGGCGAAGGTCCACCGCTTTTGTTCCTGCATAATGGCGGCGGCTTCGCACCCGACCAGCCGTTCGTCCCGCTGCTGTCAGCCGGACGCCGCCTGATTGCACCTTCGCATCCGGGATTCGGGCGATCGAGCCTGCCTGGCTGGCTCGATTCCTGTGACGATATTGCCTACATCCATCTGGCCCTGATGGACCGGCTTGGCCTGCGCCAAACTGACATTATCGGCTGCTCGATTGGTGGTTGGATCGCTGCGGAACTTGCGACCAAGTCGCCGGAGCGCGTGCGTAAGCTGGTCCTGGTAGGACCCGAAGGCGTTAAGGTAGGACCACCCGACCGGCTCGACATCCCCGACATCTACGCCATGCCGGCAGAAGAACTGGAGCGCATCTCTTACCACAATCCGGCGCAGATGCAGATCGATCCGTCTCGGCTCAGCGACGAAGAGGTGGCGATTCGCGTGCGCAATCATGAGACGACGGCGCTGCTGGTATGGGAACCCTACATGCACAATCCAAAGCTCCGCCATCGCCTGCAGCGCGTGACCGCGCCGACTTTGTTTATTCGCGGTGAGAGCGACGGCCTGGTGTCAGCCGAATACGTCGCGGAGTACGCACGCCTGCTCCCGAATGCTCAGGTTGAGACAATGCGCGCCGCCGGTCATTCGCCGCATCTGGAGCAACCAGAAGCATTCACCCGCACGGTGCTGCAGTTCCTGGAGGCGGCGCGATGAAGGCCTGGCATTTCAGCGAGAACGCCTATCCGTATCTGCCGCCGGCCGACGAGTATCCGTCCATCAGAGTCAGCCTGCCGAACCGACACTACGATCCGGAGAAGGGCGCAGCGCTGTTCGACCGCTTCCTCGACGAGTGGCTCATCGCGGAAGACGAGGGCATGGAGATCATGCTCAACGAGCACCACCAGACGGCGACCTGCGTCGATCCTGCGGCGCCGCTGGTGCTCGCGGCCCTCGCACGTCTGTCCAAGAAGGCGCGGCTGCTGATCCTTGGCAACCCTATCGCCAACCGTCGACAGCCGGTGCGCGTCGCTGAGGAAATGGCGATGGTGGATGTGCTCTCGCGCGGGCGGCTGGAGGCTGGCTTCGTGCGCGGCGTACCCTACGAAGTGTTGCCGGCCAACAGCAACCCGGTGCGCATGAACGAGCGTGAGTGGGAAGCGCTGGACCTGATCGTCAAGGCGTGGACCACACACGATGGCCCGTTCAGCCATGAGGGCCGCTTCTTCCACTATCGCGCAGTGAACATCTGGCCGCGCTGCTATCAGCAGCCTCACCCGCCGATCTGGATAAGCACGACGAGTCCTGGCGGCGCGGCGCGCGTCGGCGCCCGCGGCTTCGTGCAGGCGACGTTCCTTACCGGCTTCGATGGTACTAAGGCGATCTACGACGCGTATCGTCGCGGCTGGCGCGAGGCAGGGCACGGGCAGGATGTGCCGGCGCATCGCCTGGCCTACGCCGCGATGGTCTACACGGCGCCGAACGAGGCAGACGCGCGCGCCGGCGCTGAGAAGTTGTTGTGGTACATCACCTCCAACAAGGTGCCGCCGTACTTCGCCAACCCGCCAGGCTATGTATCCGTGCAGGCGAACGTGGCAATGCTGCGCGGTGCCGAGCACCCACTGAGTGCGTTTCGCAAGTCGGCCAGCGTGGAAGGCGCAATCGAGGCCGGCATCATGTTCGCCGGAACGCCCGACCAGGTGCACCGGCAGATGAAGCGGCTGTACGATCATGTCGGTGGCTTCGGACACTTGCTGATCATGGGCCAGGCGGGCTTCCTGGAGCATGACGATACGATACTGGGCATCCGCACCTTCGCGCGTGAACTGTATCCGCGGCTGAAAGAGGAGTTTCCCGACACGGCCATCACGGGCGTTGGGTAAGGGATCACCGTCGCCGGTAAGCCACGACGATCATCCCATCGGGCTGACGGATTTAGGGCAGTCGCGGCCAGGTCCAGAAGGATGCTAAGCTGAAGATTGTGAGCTCGACCGGTATCAACTCCGAATTGGCCGGCAAGGGAGCAGGTGGTCGCCGACTGGTCGCGGTGGTCTATGCCGATATGGCTGGTTACAGCCGTCTGATCGGCCAGGACGATGCCGGTACCATCCGCCGCCTTCGGACGCTGCGGCGCGCCCTGATCGATCCCGCGATACGGGAGCATGGCGGGAGGGTGGTTCAAACCGGTGGCGATTCGCTGCTCATCGCCTTCGATAGCATTGACGGCGCCGTGCGCTGTTCTGTCAAAGTGCAGCGGCAGGTGCCGGTGTACGATGGCGACCAACCGGCAGATCGGCGCATACGCTTTCGTATAGGCATCAACATCGCCGACGTGATTCCGGATGGTACGGACCTGCACGGCGATGGCGTCAATGTAGCGGCGAGGCTGCAAGCCGAGTGTCCGCCTGGTGGCATCTGTGTCTCACGAGCGGTACGAGACCACGTGCATGACCGGCTCGGCCTTGCGTTCGAGGAGTTGGGCTTCCTCGGCCTGAAAAACATAAGCCGACCCATCGAGGCGTTCCTCCTGCGGCCCGCCAATACGGAGAGCGCACCGAGATCGCTCGAACAGTCGATCGGGCACGGCCCATCCGATGCATTGCCGCTGCCGGAGAAACCGTCGCTGGCTGTATTGGCGTTCACCAATATGAGCGGAAACCCTGACCAGGAATATTTCTCGGACGGGATGGCCGACGATATCATCACAGAGCTCTCGCGCAGCCGCTCTCTCTTCGTGATCGCCCGCAACTCGAGCTTCATCTACAAAGGCCGAGCGGTCGATGTGAAGCAGGTGTCGCGCGAGCTTGGCGTACGCTACCTCGTCGAAGGTGGCGTGCGTCGTAACGCCAACCGGATCAGGGTCACCGCCCAGCTCATCGACGCCGAGACGAATGGCCACATATGGGCGGAGCGGTTCGACCGCGACGTCATGGACATCTTTTCGGTGCAGGACGAGATCACTGCGGCGATTGCCGCCGCTATACATCCTGCTGTCGAGGATGCCGAGCTGCGGCGCGTCCTGCGCAAGACGCCCCAGAATCTTGGTGCGTGGGGAGCCTACCAGCGTGGCCTTTGGCATTTGTCCAGGCATACTCACGCTGACAACGAGCAGGCGATCGAGCTTCTCCAGCGGGCAATAACCCTGGATGTCGCGATGACCTCGGCCTATCCACCGTTGGTGATTGCCTACATCGATTCGGGCCAAGTTTACGGACTGAGGCCACTTGATGAGGTCTCTCGGCTTGCAGATATCTCGGCGCGCAAGGCGTTGGATATCGACTCGAACGATGCTGAGATCCAGATGGCCATGGCGCTGGTTGCGCAGGTCATGGGCCGCGGTGAAGAGGCCTATGAACGGGCCCGGCTGGCCCTCACGCTCAATCCGGAGTCGTATCTGGCAAACGCCATTCAGGGTGCGTTGCTGCTATTTGATGGACAGCCCGCTGAAGGTCGAAGTTTCCTGCTGAAGGCGCTGCGGCTCAATCCGCGCGACCCGCGTGGCGCGGCGCGGTGGAATCAGGTCGTCATTTCTTACTACTATGAGCGAGACTATGCTGGTGCTGTCGAAGCCTCGCGTCGTCTGCTTGGACGGTATCCCGACTTCCCATTAACCTATCGTTGGCTGGCGGCATCGCTTGGTCAACTCGGCCGTCTCCATGAGGCCCGCCAGGCGCTCGCACGGGCCATGACAATTACGCCCAAGGCTTTTGACCTGTTCGTGCGTTCGCGGGTGCCCTGGCACCGGCAGGAAGACTATGACCATATGCTGGAGGGCCTGCGCAAGGCCGGGTGGGGCAACTAGTTGCAGCGGGTCGAGACGCTCGTCCCAAGACCTGCGGCACAGACATTGATGATCCGCGACCGACATTTCGGCATCCGGCCATTGGTGTGTAAATGGCAAAGGGATCACTGGAGTGGTTCATGACGGTGACTGACACGTCCGGCGTTGAGGCAGGCCACGATTTCATCCGCGACATCATCCAGGATGATGTCGATGCTGGACGCGTGAAGACGGTGGTGACCCGCTTTCCGCCGGAGCCGAACGGCTATCTGCATATCGGCCATGCGAAGGCGATCTGTCTCAACTTTGGCGTGGCCGAGGAATACCGAGGACGCTGCCATCTGCGCTTCGACGACACCAATCCAACCAAGGAGGAACAGGAGTTCATCGACGCGATCAAGCGCGATGTCCACTGGCTGGGCTTCGACTGGGGCGAGCATCTCTACCACGCCTCGGACTATTTCGAGCAGCTCTACGAGTGGGCCGAGTATCTGATCCGCGAGGGCAAGGCTTACGTAGACGACACGCCGCCCGACCAGATGCGTAGCCAGCGAGGCACGCTGACCGAGCCGGGACAGAACAGCCCCTATCGCTACCGTCCGGTCGAGGAGAACCTGGACCTGCTCCGCCGCATGCGCGCCGGCGAGTTTCCCAACGGTGCGCGCGTGCTGCGTGCCAAGATCGATATGGCATCCCCCAACATGAACCTGCGCGATCCGGTGCTGTACCGCATCCTGCATGCCGAACATCCAAGGACCGGAAACGCCTGGTGCATCTATCCCACCTACGACTATGCGCACGGGCAGTCGGATGCGATCGAGGGTGTGACGCACTCTCTCTGCACGCTGGAGTTCGAAGACCACCGCCCGCTGTACGACTGGTTCATCCAGAACCTGCCGGTGCCGGCGCGGCCACATCAATACGAGTTCGCTCGTCTCAACATCGCCTACATGGTGATGTCGAAGCGGTTTCTGACGCGTCTGGTGAATGAGGGTCGCGTCAGTGGCTGGGACGATCCGCGCATGCCGACGCTGGCCGGCGTGCGACGGCGCGGCATCCCCGCCGCCGCGCTGCGTGACTTTGTTCGCCGTAGCGGCATTACCAAGTCGAACAGCGTTTCCGAGTACGCTGCGTTCGAATACCCGATCCGCGAGTTGCTCAACCGCACGGCACTGCGGCGGATGGCGGTGCTGCGGCCGCTGAAGCTCGTGATCGAGAACTGGGCGGAAGGCGGCACGGAAACCTTGGAGGCGATCAACAATCCGGAAGATCCCGGTGCCGGCACGCGCCCGATCACCTTCGGTCGAGAGCTTTATATCGAACGCGACGATTTCATGGAGAACCCGCCGAAGAAGTTCTTTCGTCTCGCGCCCGGTCGCGAGGTGCGCCTGCGCTACGGCTACTTCGTCACGTGTCGGGAAGCAGTTAAGAATGCGGCTGGCGAGGTGGTGGAACTGCGCTGCACGTATGATCCTGCGACGCGGGGAGGCAACTCACCACCGGACGGTCGCAAGGTGCAGGCGACGTTGCACTGGGTCGCCGCCGCCGATGCCATCAAGGCCCAGGTGCGGCTGTACAATCATCTGTTCACCCGCCCTGACCCAGGCGCAAATGGCGATCTGATCGCTGACCTCAATCCGGATTCCCTCGAAGTGCTGCACGACTGTCTCCTGGAGCCTGCCCTTGCCGCCGCACCGATCGGCGAAGCGGTGCAGTTCGAGCGTCTGGGCTATTTCTGTCTCGATCCCGACTCGGCGCCCGGCACGCCAGTGTTCAATCGTACTGTCGGGCTACGCGACACCTGGGCGAAAGTGCAAACAAAGGGAGGCTGACGAATGCATATCGGTGCGGCGATGTTCTTTACCGACGCGTCGATGACACCAGTCGAACTCGGCCCGTTGCTGGAGCAGCGCGGCTTCGAGTCGCTGTGGGTGCCGGAGCATTCGCATATCCCGCTGGTGCGCACCAAGCAGTTCCCCGGCGGCCCGGAACTGCCGCGACCCTACTACGACATCATGGATCCGTTCCTGGTGCTGACCGCGGCGGCCGTCGCTACCAAAGCGTTGAAAGTCGGCACCGGCGTATGCCTGATCAATCAGCGTGACCCGATCCAGACCGCCAAGCTGGCCGCCTCGCTGGATCAGCTCTCGAACGGCCGCTTCCTGTTCGGCGTCGGCAACGGCTGGAACAAGGAGGAGATGGAGCATCACGGCACCAGCTTCGAGACGCGCCACAAGCTGTCCCGCGAGCGCATCGAGGCGATGAAGCTGATCTGGTCACAGGACACCGCCGAATATCACGGCGAGTTCGTCAACTTCGCGCCGATGCAGACCTGGCCCAAGCCGGTGCAGAAGCCGATGCCGATCATCGTCGGCGGCGCCTTCCCCTACGGCGCACGACGTGCCGTGCGCTACGGCGATGGATGGATACCTGGCGCCGGTGTCACACGGCATGGTGACATCGTCGAGACGCTGCCGGCGTTCCACCAACTGGCGCGTGAAGCCGGGCGCGATCCCGCGACCCTGCCGGTTACGCTGTTCCGCGTCGGCGAGGACCTGGAGTGGCTGAAACGCTACCGCGATCTCGGCGTCGCGCGTGTGGTCATCAGCCTGCCTGCTGCGAAGCGGGACACGATCCTGCCGATCCTCGATCGCTGGGCGCCGTTGATGCGCGTGGTTGCGGCGTGAGCATCCACGTCGGCGTTGGCGGTTGGACCTTCGAGCCTTGGCGCGGGACCTTCTATCCTGCAGGCCTGCCGCACAAGCGCGAACTGGAATATGCCAGCCGGCACCTGACATCGATCGAGATCAACGGCACGTATTACGGCACCCAGAAGCCCGAAAGCTTTGCCCGCTGGTACGAGGAGACGCCGGAAGGGTTCGTATTCTCGCTGAAGGGATCGCGCTTCACCACCAATCGGCGCGTGCTTGCCGAGGCGGGAGCATCGGTCGAGCGCTTCGTCTCCAGCGGCGTGTTGTTGCTCAAGGAAAAGCTGGGACCGATCAACTGGCAGATGCTGCCGACGAAGAAATTCGATCCGGCCGACTTCGAGGCCTTCCTGAAGTTGCTGCCCCGTCAGGTGGACGGACAGGCGTTGCGCCATGTCGTCGAGGTCCGGCATCCCAGCTTCGCCTGCCCTGAATTCATCGCGCTGCTGCGTGGCTATGGCGTGGGCGTCGTGTTCGCCGACCACGACAGCTACCCCTGCCTCTATGACCCCACCGCGCCATTCGTCTACGCACGCCTGCAACGTGCGTCCGAACAGGAAGCTTCCGGCTATTCGGCGGAGGCCCTCGGTGCCTGGGCAAAGCGTGCGCAGTCGTGGGCCAAGGGTAAGTCGCCGCGGGACCTGCCGCGGATTGCGCCTGCGGAGCCCAAGCCACCGGAGTCACGCGACGTCTTCATCTATATGATCAACGGATTCAAGCCCAAAGCGCCGGCGGCTGCGATGGCGCTGATAACGCGGATCTCCTGACCAAGCTGTGATCTACCTCACAGACAACGGGCGCTGCACGGCGGATACCGAACGCTAGCCGGCCCAGGGGAGTACCGCGTATGGGCAGCGTGGTTGCCGACTGTGGCACATCCGTAGACGGGTGCGCACCCTCTTGCAGCAACGATGAGCGGATCGCCGGGGCTATGCGACTGATCAAGCCGGATAGCGTACTTGGCCTGCTGGCCGAGCGCGACCTGCTGGCGCTGCTGCGGCAATCGACCATCCGGACGCTGCCACGGCAGCGAGTGCTGTTTCGCTGCGGCGACTCTGGCCGGATTGTTGCGCTGGTCCTGCAGGGATTTGTGAAGCTGTCCAGCACAGCCCTGAATGATCGGGAGGTGGTGCTGGAGATTGCCGGTCCCGGCACGATCTTCGGCGAAATCGCCGTGCTGACCGATGCGCCGCGCCGCGCCGACGCGACGACCTTGACCACGTGCCGCGTGTTGGCAATCGATGGTAGCGCGTTCCGCCATGCTCTGGCGCGCTCTCCAGGGGCAATGTTCGCGGCGATCCGGTTGCTCAGCGATCGCCTGTCGGCAGTCACCGCGCGAGGGATGGATGCCGTGTCGCTGCCGGCCCCGGTGCGCCTCGCAAAGGCACTGCTGCAGCTGGCGGAGTTGGCCTCTGAACGGGTTGAAAGCAGGATCCATATCGGCTTTCGCCTGTCGCAGCGTGAGCTAGGTGCCATGACCGGCCTGACGCGCGAGAGCATCAATAAGCACCTGAGGGCCTGGCGAGCCATAGGCTGGGTGGAGCTCGCCGGCAGTGCGGTAACCCTGTGTGATGTGGTTGCGCTGCGCAACTACGTCCATCAGAGCGAAGCAATCTAGCGGCGCTCTCTCCAGCGCAAAAATACGGATCGCGCGGTGAATTGATTCACTCCTGCGCACCTTCGGCTCTGCCAGTCTGACCACACGCCACGTCCCGGCCGAGTCGAAGAAGCCGAGCCGCGAGCCCGCCAGCCGACAAAACGAACTGAGAAGCCGAAGGAGGCGGCTATGATCAGTACGCTCTTGATAGCCCTGATAGCGATGGCGGTCGCCGTGTTGGGCTGCGCTCTCATTGCCCCGACCAGTTGCGCCATCGAGGATCAGGAAAGCCCCAGCGATGAGGCACTCTAAGCCGAGCTTCCTGCTTCTCATCACTGCGAACCCATTGAGAAGACTCGGAACTTACGCGGGGTGCGTCGGATGCGTAGCCATGTAATCTAAATTTTGGTGCTTGTACGGCTGAGCCACCTGTGCTGATGTCGCGCCAT
>JBKPSV010000055.1:0-8489 GCA_046735215.1 Pseudomonadota bacterium
TAACCGAGTAGTTCGTTGGCTCATCAAACGCTGCTTTTATCCGGCATCCCCTCCCCGAGATGCTGCCGCTTTAGCATTTGCAATGATGCTTCCTGTTGCTCGCGCCATGACTGACCATTCCTCACGCTCAGCCCTAACCGGCGAAGCAGGCCATCCCGCAAACCATAGATGAGGCCGGACACTTCGATGCGCTGACCCCGGTACCAGGCACGCCGGAGGATAGTGGTGCGGCAAACGTTACCAACCTGTTCGACAACGTTGAGCTCTGCTAGGCGGGCTCCACGATCTTCATCAGTGGTTGCAGCGTCGAGCCAAGCCGCATGCTTGTGCGCGATGTCCTCAATGTGCCTTAGCCAGTTGTCCGCCAGCCCTGTCGAGCGCTTCTCGACTACCGCCTGTACGCCGCCGCAGCCGTAATGGCCGACGACCATTATGTGATCGACTTTCAGCACCTCAACGGCATACTGCAGCACGGAGAGGCTATTGAGGTCCGAATGCACCACCAGATTCGCGATATTGCGGTGTACAAACACCTCACCCGGCTGCAACCCGATTATTTGGTTAGCAGGCACGCGACTATCAGAGCATCCGATCCAAAGATAGTGGGGAGATTGTTGCCCGGACAAACGGGAAAAGAAATCAGGATCCTCGGCGACACGCTGGGCTGCCCATGCCCGACTATTTACTAAGAGTTCGTCGACGCCACTCATCAGAGAGACTTCTCTAACACGAGAATCTTTATCATATTCCCCCTGGGGGTGACGACAAGCTCTTCGATCGAGCCAGTATCAGGAGACGTGCGTTCACATCGCGGCGTGAAGCTCGCTGCACGCCCGTGATGAAACCAATCGCGCCCGTTTTGCGCCAACGTGACAATCCCGACGTGCGCCCAACAGATCTCTGATGAGCCGGAATCCGTTTGTTTCGCCCGAAGGGCGGGCCCTGGTTGTTAAGTTGACGATGTCCCCACAGCCTGCTTGCTGGCCGGAGTGACCACTCACTCAAAGGCGACCAGAGTCTTGCCCCTGGTCTCCGGCAGCATCAGGGCAGCGATCACGACGATCACGTACGCACCTCCGGCGAAAATGCCGATCGCCTGGCCGAGCGGCATGGTCTTGCTAAAATACCCGACCAGCACCGGGAACAACGCGCCCACGGCCCGCCCGAAATTGTAGCAGAAGCCCTGGCCCGAGCCGCGCACCCGGCTTGGAAAGAGCTCGCTCAGAAACGCCCCCATGCCGCTGAAGATGCCGGAAAGGAAGAACCCCAGGGGAAAGCCCAGGAACAGCATGACCGTATCTGTGATGGGGATCTGGGTGTACGAGACGACCAGAACTGCCGCGGCCACGGCAAACAGGATGAAGCAGGCCCGCCGTCCCAGCCGGTCGGAGAGATAGGCGCTGGTCAGGTATCCCAGAAAGGATCCGATGATCAGCACGAGCAGATAGGACCCCGTATTGAGGACCGAAAGATTACGCTCGGTCTTCAGATAGGTCGGCAGCCAGGTCGTGACGGCGTAGTAAGCGCCCTGCATCCCGGTCGCCAGCAGGCTGGCGAGGATCGTCGTTTTGAGAAGCGAGGGCGCGAATATCTCAAGGAAGCCGCCGCCGCCCCCGCTGGCAGACATCTGGGCGCGTGTCTCCTCAAAGATCGTAGACTCGTCGACGTAACGGCGGATGAACACCACCAGCCCAGCGGGGATCAGACCAAGCCAGAACAGAATGCGCCATGCGAGCTCTGGCGGAACGACTGAATAGACGATTGCATACACGACTGCTGCAACGCCCCATCCCACAGCCCAGCTGCTTTGGACGAGCCCGACAGCCTTTCCGCGGTGCTCGGGCCGGATCATCTCCGCGATCAACACCGAGCCGACTGACCACTCCCCGCCGAAGCCAAAGCCCTGCATGGTCCGCGTGAACAGCAATTGCCAGGGCGATTGGGTGAAGCCGCTGAGGAAGGTGAACACGGCGAACCACAGCACCGTGATCTGCAGGACCCTTACTCTCCCATAGCGGTCCGCGAGGATCCCCGCCGCCCAGCCCCCGATAGCGGACGACAACAGCGCGCCCGTGGCGATGAACCCGGCCTCAGTCCCGGTCATCCCCCAAGTGGCAATCAATGTCGGGATCATGAAGGTGTAGATCATATAGTCGAAGGCATCGACAGCGTACCCGCCAAAGGCAGCGGTCAGGGCCATCTTCTCCTGCCGGGACGCTTCCCTTATCCAATTAGTCTGCTCACTGAGAAACACGGAATTCCTCCCCTAAGTATGCCGGTGTTGCGCACCGGACAGCGATGGCGCACGACCGGCCGGGCGTGGCGCTACAAAATTGAGAGCTGCGGGTTCAGCAGATCGGTAACCAGCATTGCTCCCGGGTGATGGGAGATGAACAGCGGCGGCTTCGCGTTTGCGGCCACGCTCTGGGGCGTCACGCCGCAAGCCCAGAACACCGGCAGCTCGTCATCTTTGACCACGACAGCATCACCGAAATCGGGCTTGGATAGATCGTGGATTCCAATCTGCGTGGGAAATCCGATATGAACCGGCGCACCATGAACGCTGGGGTAGCGTGAGGTGACCTGCACGGCGCGGATGGCATCGGCGGGCCGGAATGGCCGCATCGAGACGACCAGTTTCCCGGAAAAGCGCGGCGTCGGATTGGTGTCGATGGATGTGATATACATCGGCACGTTCAGGCGCTGTTCATGATGCCGGATGCGCAGCCCCGTCTCGACCAGGGCTTCCTCGAATGAGAAGGAGCAGCCGATCGCGAACGCGACCAGATCATCCCGCCAGAGTCTCAGAATGTCCGTCGGCTCGTCCACGACGACTCCGTCGCGGAACACCTTGTAGCGCGGAGCATCCGTCCGGACGTCGACGTCCACGCCCAGGATCGGAAATATCGGATCGCCCGGATTGGTGACCGCGAGAACCGGGCATGGCTTCGGATTCGTCTGGCAGAACAGCAGGAACTCGCTGGCCCAGTCAGCCGGCAGAATGGCCAGATTCGCTTGCACCCGGCCCGGGGCGAGACCAGACGTCTGCCCCGCGTAGCGCCCGCTGCGGATGAGCGCCCGGAGTGAGCCGGGATCGGTGGGGAACTCGAGGTCGGAACGGGATTCGATGCTCATCGCTAGGCGTCCGATCAGGGTTGGGTTGGGTGGGCGCTTCCGCTCGAAGCGATGCCGATGTCAGGCAGAATACGGGCGATCACGGCACCGGCGGGCTGCGTCGAGCCCGCGGCAGCGATGCACGTGATCGTGCCCCGGCAGGGGGCGCGGATGGACGTCTCCATTTTCATAGCCTCCATGACAGCGATCACGTCGCCTTCCTCGACGCGATCGCCATTGGCTACACGCCAAACTTGGAGCGTGCCGGGAAGCGGGGCTCGGACGGCGCCCGGCCCTTCGTCGGCCAGGGTCTCCGTTTTCGACCCAGTGCCGTCCAAACGGGGCGTGGCAAACCGGCTCAGAAGTGAGGCAGGAAAACCTATTTCGGTTCGGCGCCCGGCGATCTCGATATGCATCCGGAACAGCGGCTCGGCCGGGCCAGGGGTGGAAGCAGGCGCGGACTCGAAGGTGGCGTTGAAATCGGTCTCGATCCACCGGGTATGCACGCGGAAGCTCTCTCCGACGAAATCCGGGTGCTCCAGCACCGCGCGGTCGAAAGGCAGTACGGAGGCCACGCCCTCGATCCGGAACTCAGCCAACGCACGGCGCGCGCGGGCTAGGGCCTGTTGCCGCGTGGCCCCAATCACGATTAGCTTCCCCATGAGCGAGTCGAAAGCGGGTGGTACGGACGATCCGGCGACGACGCCCGTGTCCAGCCGCACCCCTGGACCCGACGGCGGGTCGAAGACGGTGATTTGTCCGGGCGTGGGCATGAAATCGCGGCCCGGGTCCTCGGCATTGAGCCGGAACTCGAGGGAATGGCCGCGAGGAGAAGGTGTATCGATTACGGAAAGCGGCAGCCCCTCGGCGATGCGGAACTGCTCGATGACGAGATCCAGCCCGGTCGTTTCCTCGGTTACGGGATGTTCGACTTGGAGCCGGGTGTTCACTTCGAGGAAGGAGATAACACCGTCAGCGGAAAGCAGGAATTCAACCGTGCCCGCGCCGGTATAGCCGGCGGCGGCGCAGATGGCCCGCGCGGCGGTGTGGATGCGCTCCCGCTGCTCGGGCGTCAGGAACGGGGCAGGCGCCTCCTCGACCAGCTTTTGGTTACGGCGCTGGAGCGAACAGTCGCGGGTACCCACCGCGACGACGTTGCCATGGCGGTCGGCCAGAACCTGTGCCTCCACATGACGCGGGCGATTAAGGAACTGCTCGATGAAGCATTCACCCCGGCCGAAGGCCACAGTCGCCTCGCGCACGGCGGAATCGAACAGCTCGGCCACCTCTTCCTTGCGCCAAGCGACCTTGAGGCCCCGGCCGCCGCCGCCGAAAGCCGCCTTGATCGCGATAGGCAGGCCGAAATGGTCGGCGAAGGCCATCGCGTCCTCGGCGCTTGCGACCGGCCCGTCGGTTCCGGCGACAAGTGGCGCACCCACCCGCTCGGCGATCCGTCGCGCTTCGACTTTGTCGCCGAGCGCCTCGATCACCTCGGGGTCGGGGCCGATCCAAATCAATTGCGCCGCTTTAACGGCCCGCGCGAATTCGGCCCGCTCCGACAGGAAGCCGTAGCCCGGATGAACCGCATCCGCCCCTGAGCGCCGCGCGACATCCAGCAGCTTGTCGATGTTGAGATAGGTCTCGGAGGGCCTGTGGCCGCACAGACCCCAGGCCTCGTCCGCCAGCCGGACGAAAAGCGCGTCCGCATCCGCGTCGGCATAGACCGCGACCGAACCGAGCCCATAATCCCGGCAGGCCTGGATAATCCGGACGGCGATTTCTCCCCGGTTGGCTATCAGGACTTTCCTCATGGCGTTACTCCGGGCTGGCGGGGTCAGAGAGGGAGATTTCCTTGAACGGGCGGATTGGGTTGAAGCGGATCCGGGCGCCGATCGGGATCTGAGCCGCAAGGTCGAGGTGATAGGGGGCGACCGTCGCGATGACCGGATAACCCCCGGTCAGCGGATGGTCGGCCAGGAAGAGCACGGGCTGACCGCTCGGCGGTACCTGAAGCGCGCCGGGGACGGTGCCTTCGCTCGGCAGCTCGCTCTCAATGGCACGGGCAAGCGGCTGCTTGTCTTCGAGTCGGATGCCCACGCGGCTTGATTGCGGGGTCACCACCCATTCCTGCGCGGCAAAGGCCCGGACGGTATCGGGGGTGAACCAGTCGGTACGCGGGCCCATGGCGACATCGAGCGTCACGACATCGGTCGCGCTTGGCAGCCGGCGAGGCGCCGGAGGCTGACCCTCAGCCACGGCCTCAAGCGCCGGATGGAGGGCAAGGCGGTCCCCCGCCGCGACCGGCGGCGGGCCAAGGCCTGAGAGCGTATCCATCGAAGCGCTGCCCAGAACGGGGGTAACGGCGAAGCCGCCTCGCACGGCAAGGTAGGAGCGCATCCCCTGACTGGGGACGCCAACGGAAACGGTATCTCCTGCCTCCAAACGGATCACGCGGTTCGGCGGCGCGGCAATAACCCGGTCTTCCGCAATGCGGATCGTGATCGGCGCTGGCGCGCCGGTCAGGGCGATCACAGCGGCCCGCTCCGCCATGAATGAGAAACTGCCGAGCGTGATCTCGAGGCAGGCCGCGGCGCGTGGATTGCCCACCAGCCGGTTCGCAGCCTCAAGCGCGCGACGGTCCAGTGCGCCCGAGGCCGAAACGCCCTGACGAGCAAGCCCCGGTCGGCCGAGATCCTGAAACAACACCGGCGCTCCCGCAGCAAGGACGCGCAGAGCAAGTTGACCCCCGGCTGCTGGCGCGGGTTTTAGGGGAGGCTCGGGTTTGACCGTGACGTGGTCGGGAGCCCGGGTGAGATCGAAGAACCGAACCCGGTCACCGGGTTGCAGCAGCGCGGGGCGCTCGCGGCCGAGGTCGAACATGGCAAGCGGCGTCGTGCCGATGATCTGCCAGCCGCCTGGACTCTCGCGCGGGTAGATGCCGCTGAATGGCCCGGCAAGCCCCACGGCTCCCGCCGGAATGCGCGTACGCGGCGTGGTGCGGCGTGGCACCTCGAGGTCCGCGCCCGGCGCGACCATGTAAGCAAACCCGGGCGCGAAGCCAGCGAATGCAACGGTATATTCGGACCCAGTGTGGCGGCGGATGACCTCTTCCGGCGTGATGCCGAGCAATCCCGCGACCTCTGGCAGATCCTCGCCGTCGTAGCGGACCGGAATCTCGAGGAGCTGCCCGTCGCCGCGGCTGACATGGGTCAAATCCAGCCCGGCCAGATGACGGGCAAGTGCCTCCGCTGTTACAATCTCGGGCCGGAAGCGGATCATCAATGTGCGGGCAGCGGGAATGATCTCGTCGATGCCTGCGACTGGCGCACGCTCGAGCGCGTCGAACAGCATCAGTGTCGCGTCCAGGTCGGCGAGTTCCACGAGGATGGCGTTCGTGCTGACGGGCAGAAAACGCATGACACTCTCCCTGACCGCGCGTCCAGGTCGGCGAGTTCCACGAGGATGGCGTTCGTGCTGACGGGCAGAAAACGCATGACACTCTGCCTGACCGGCTAGCTTTGACGACGCGTGTGGGCCGATTAAGCTACTCAGACCGGGCGGCCGTGAAAGCACGCAGCGTGACACCCGCCGACTCAAACGTTTCGCGGATATGGCGGGCCATCGCGACGGCGCTGGGACTGTCACCATGGACGCAGATCGACTCGGCCTCAATACGGACTGTGCCTTTGCCAACGGTCTCGACAACGCCTTCGGTGACGAGGCGAAGCATTCGCCGGGCTACGAGATCGGGATCGTGAAGCACCGCCCCCGGCTGCCGGCGCGACACGAGAGTCCCATCCGGGTTGTAGGCTCGATCGGCAAAAGCTTCAGCGACGACCCTAAGCCCTGCTTCTCTCGCCTGGGCGGCCAACGGGGAACCGGCCAATGCGACCAAAGCGAGATGGGGATCAACAGCCTGGATCGCCGCGATGACATCAGCCGCCTGCCGCTTGGCCGAAGCGATGGTATTGTAGAGGGCTCCGTGCGGCTTGACGTAAGTAACCGCAGTCCCTGCTGCGGCAGCCAACCCTTTCAGAGCACCGATCTGGTAGATGACATCCCCGATCAGCTCTGCGCTTGAGGGGTCCATGTTGCGCCGGCCGAAACCTGCTAAATCGCGATAGCCGGGATGAGCACCGACGGCGACGCCCGCCCTCGCGGCTGTACGCAAGGTGCGAAGAATTCCGGCCGGATCGCCAGCATGAAAGCCGCAGGCGACATTGGCGCTGGTGACGATCTGGAGCATGGCGTCGTCGTCGCCCATCCTCCACGCTCCGAAGCTTTCCCCGAGATCGCTGTTGAGATCGATGACGGTCATCGTCGATTTGCCCCTGGCTGCCGAAGGGTGTCCGATTAGCCTAGTATAGCGTTTCCAAAGGCGCTGAGCTGACCGTGCAATCTTGTCAAACGTTGCAGGCTCAGCTCAAAGCCAGTGCTGGAAAGGGCGTAATGGTGTCTTCTGGCAATCCAACCCGGCCCGGCAGTGCTCCGTAGGGCAGTGGGATGGGTCCAGGGATGTCCGGGTTCAGGTGGCGGCGCCACCCTCGACTTCTTCCTCTCCGAGCGGCGCAGCGCGAATGCCGCCAAACGCTTCCTCGGTGCCGCACTCAAGCGGTCGCGGGACTGGATTCCGCGGGTGATCAGCACCGACAAAAACCCAGCCTATGGCGAGGCGATCGCGGCCTTGAAGAAGGACGGCACCATCCCGCCCCATGTCGAGCATCGACAGATCAAGTACCTGAACAATCGCCTGGAAGCCGACCACGGCCAACTCAAACGCCTGATCCGGCCAACCCTCGGATTTAAGTCGATGCGGTCAGCACGGGCGACGATCGCCGGCTTTGAGGTGATCCCAGGCGTGGGCGGGGTCTACTGTTTTGGCAAATAGCGCCGCGGGAGATTGCGTTCTGTTGAAATTGGCCGCGAAGATGGACTGGGTGTGGGCTTGGTCACACCAGCGAATCACTTTGCACGCGTAGGATATTCCCTTGGCCCTTTAGCGCCCCGTGCGATGTGCGCCTGATCATAGGGAGATTAGCCAATGGCCTTAGGTGCAGATGTGCTAGGCCACAATACTTACTGCCTCGAAAATGTCTCGAAGAACGCCGGCGGCGAAATCGTGGTGCGTGCTGCGGCTCCGAAGTCCTGCGGCGATCCCGGATGCAAGTCGTTGACATTGGTTCAGGCCCTTCGTGTGAACCTCACCTCGAACCCGCCTTGTGACGTTCTAGGCCAAGTCCTTGATGGAGTGATGCAGACAGGCAACCTGACTACGGTCTTCACTGGCCTGAGTGAAAATCTCCCCGGTGTTCATGAGGCTAATTTCTCGTGGAATGTCACCGGCGGAGGAGTGATTACCGGCACCCTCGAAGGGA
>JBKPSV010000056.1:0-10985 GCA_046735215.1 Pseudomonadota bacterium
TGCCGGCCGTGCCCCAAGGCGTCGTTGCAGGAGCTCGGAACGAAAGGCGTCAGCCTCAAGCGTCCAATCAATCAGCTGTGATGACAAGGGAAAACGTCGGCTGTATCGCTGCATTCTGGCGATCACACGTTACACCACCACGATGTCGACCGTCTCGGTCTGCACACTGCCGCTGTCGTCGACAAACGTCATTGTCAGCTTGCCGCTCTCTTGTGCAACGACGGCGAAGGACAGGAAGGGATTGGCGGCAATCGCGGGGAATAGATCGGCGCGCAATACATCGGTGCCGTTATAGGTGCAGACGAAGCTGTTGATGATGTCGCGTGGGATCATCTGACCCACGGTGTCGTGCCGTTGGCCGCTCTCCATAGCATGCGAGATGAGCAACTTCACGTCGAACGGTTCGCCTCGCTTCACCTGCTTCGGGACATTGATCAGCACACGGACCATGGCGCTATCAGTTCGCGTTGTCGACGCACGCGGCAAGCGTGACCAGAAGATCGACACTGTCGCGCCAGCAGGTGCCATTGGCCAGCTTTGCCACCGCAATCACCGTCTGCGACGTCGCCAACCTGATGCGGGTGGCGAAACGCGGCGCGCCGGCGTGCGAGCCGAAGGTTACGCGCAGTACATGCGGCAGCGGATTGCCCTCGGCGAACACATCGATGCTGCGCACCTCCGCGATCGGCGCATCCACCGAAACCGTCATGCCGACCGAATTGCCGTTCTCCACCATCACCGGGATGTCGAGCTTCACGCGGCCATCGTGCATCTCGCCCTCGCCGACCAGCTCCGCGATCAGCGCGGCCACCTGTGTCGGCGTGGTGCGGGCAGGGGCTGGCAGTAGCGGCACGATCAGCCCGCTGGCGCTCAGCACCAGGAAGCGGCGCCGGATCATGGCGTGCGAAGCGTGGCCAGGTACGCCACCACATCCTCGATCTGTTGCGCCGAGAGTGCCGTCTTGCTCTGCCACTGATGTGCCACCCGGTTCAGCCCATCGGCCACATAATAGGGCGGCATGACGGTATCAGGGTTCAGCTTTCTGGCATCCATCAGGCGCAACCGGATCTGACCGGCGTTGAGTCGCGAACCGACACCCACCAGCGATGGTCCGATCGTTCCTTGCAGGTGCGGCGCGGGAAACGGACCAGCGTGGCACAGCAGGCAGTTGCCCAGCTGGTGGTCCTGTACGATCTGGCGACCACGCACGGGATCGCCTGGCTGGTCGGTCAGCGGCGTCTCCATGGCATCGGAGGCGGCGCCCAACACCACAGCTGCCAGCGACAGGACCAGCACATTAGCCGAAAGTCTCGTTGGCGATCGTCTTGAACCAGGCTTCGGCATATTTGGCTTCCAACGCCCTCTGCTCGACGGACGCATCGAGCGGACTGGTGCCGCCCGAGCCCTCGACCTCGGTGAGCTGGCCGCCGGCCGGGTGGTAGACGCCGGCGACGGAGAAGCCGTAGCCCGGGGCCGCAAGGCTGTAGCAGGTGTTGATCAGCTTCGGCTCCTGCGGGGTGGTGCCGGCCAGGAATGCCGCGATGGCTTCAGCGCATACCTTGGCCTGGGCATTGGCTGCAAACGCCGATTTCGGCATCGCCCCGGCGATCGCCGCATCGCCGATCACATGAATATTCGGTTGCAGCTTCGATTCAAACGTTGTCGGATCGACGGGGCACCAGCCGGTGCGGTCGGCGACACCAGCGGCGGCGGCGATGGCGCCGGCGCGCTGCGGCGGGATGACGTTGGCCACATCGGCCTTGTGCGAGCTGAAGTCGGTTTCGAACGTGTTGGTCGCCGGATCGACGCGTGTGACCTTGCCGCCATCCGACAGCGACACCCACTCCAGCGTGCCCGGATAAAGCTGCTGCCACGCCTGCTGGAACAGCTTCTGCTTGGAAAACGCGTCCTTGGCATCCAGCAAGATCAGCTTTGAGCGCGGCTTGCGCGTCTTAAGGTACCAGGCGATCAGGCTGGCGCGCTCATAAGGGCCGGGCGGGCAGCGATACGGGTTCGGCGGCGCTGACATCACGACGACACCGCCATTCGGCATCGCCTGCAGCTGGCGCTGCAGCAGGATCGTCTGCTCGCCCGCCTTCCAGGCATGCGGGATGCGATTTGCGGCGGCCTCGTCATAGCCGGGCAGCGCACCCCAGGCGATGTCGATGCCAGGTGCCAGAATAAGTCGATCGTATAGCCGCCGGTTGCTGCCGAAAGCGACGCTGCGCTGGGTCGGATCGATCTCTGTCACAGCCGCCTGCACGACGCGGATGCCATCCGCGACGAGGCCGTCATAGACGAAGCGCTGAGCATCGATGTCGCGCAGACCGGCAATGACCTCGTTGCTGAACGGGCAGGCGGTGAAGATGGCATTGGGTTCGATCAGCAGAAGGTCAACGTTCGGGGCGATCCGGCGGAGAAAGCGCGCCGCCGTAGCGCCGGCGAAGCCGCCGCCGACCACGATGACCCGAGGCGCGCTCTGCGCACGGGCGATGGCGGGAGCAGCGAGAGCGGCCCCGGTGAGGAAGGTGCGTCGGCTGAGCGAGAGAGAAGGAATAAGATCTCCCCCTTCCCTTGCGGGAGGAGGGTGAGGGGAGGGGGCTGCACCAACGTCGTCGCGGTCTCCTCCCCCTAACCCCCTCCCGCAAGGGGAGGGGGAGTTGTGGCGGAGAGCCGTCACTTCTGCGTCGCCCACCAAGCAGCAATCGCGACGGACTCGTCGCGGGAGAAACCCTTGGCGATGCGGTTCATCACCGTTGCCGGCCTGGTGCCGGCTCGGAATTCGTCGAGCCTGGCGACGATCTCATCAGGGTTGCGGCCGGCCAGGACCGGCAGCGGTGCGACGCCGCCATGGCAGCCCGAACAGCCCAACGCACCAGGCGGTGGTGCTGCAGCGCCCAGCAGCACCACCAACGCCCCGACCGCAAGCCTCATGCGTGCGCGAGGTCATGCAGCCGCAGCGGGAGCGCACGAATGCGCTTCCCCGTAGCCGCGAAGATCGCGTTCAGCACTGCCGGTCCGGCAACCGCAATGGTTGGTTCACCGACACCGCCCCAGAAGCCGCCGGACGGTGCGATGATCGTCTCCACCTTCGGCATGTCGGCAAGGCGCATCACCGGATACGTGTCGAAATTGGTCTCGACCGCGCGGCCCTTGTCGATGGTGATCTGGCCGAACAGCACCGCGCTCAGCCCGTAGACGAACGAGCCCTGCACCTGCGCCTCGATCTGCTGCGGATTGACCGCGTGGCCTGGATCGGTCGCGGCGACAATGCGGTGGATCTTCAACTCACCCTTGGGTGACACCGATACTTCCGCCACCGCCGCGGTGTAGCTGCCATAGCCGTAGTTCTGGCAGATGCCGCGGAATACGCCTTGTGGCGGTGGCTTGCCCCACTCCGCCTTCTCCGCCACCGCGTTCAGCACAGCGAGATGCTTTGGACTGTCCACCAGCATGGCACGACGGAATTCCAGCGGATCCTTGCCGGCCGCCTGCGCAAGCTCGTCGATGAAGCACTCCATATAGATCGCGTTCTGGTTCGTGTTGACGCCCCGCCAGTAACCAACCGGCACAGGCGTGTTGCGCATCGCATGGTCGATCAGCAGATTGGGGATCGACTTGTAGCCGAACTCTTCCTTGCTCCAGCTTTGAAACACGCCCCTGTCCACGCCGTTATCCAGCCGGGACGGCATCAGGTAGGCGGTGATCGACTGGCCCGACAGGCGCGCGTGCAGTGCGACAACGTTGCCGTTGGCATCCAGCCCGGCGCGCAGCTTGCATTGGGTGATCGGGCGGTAGAAGTCGTGGGCGGTGTCCTCCTCGCGCGACCAGATCAGCTTGACCGGTCGCCCAGGGACCTGCTTGGCGATCAGGACGGCCTGACGCGTGTAGTCCTGCTGCCCGCGCCGGCCGAAACCACCGCCGAGATGCAGCTTGTTCACCTTCACATCCGCCAGCTTGACCCCGGCCGCATCGGCCGCGGCGGCAAGCGAGGCATCGCCGCTTTGCGACGCCACCCAGATCTCTACCTTGCCGTTGGCAAACACGGCGGTGCAGTTCATCGGCTCCATCGTCGCGTGTGCGAGGAATGGTGCCGCATAGATCGCTTCAACCACCTTGGCTGCGTTCGCCAATCCCGTCTCTACATCGCCGTGCTTTTGGCCGAGCCCGGCTTCCTTCGCATCCAGGCCGGTCTTCAGCAGTTCCGCAATCTGAGCGCTATTCACCTGCGCGTTGACGCCTTCGTTCCAGTTGATCGGAAGCGCGGCGAGTGCGGTCTTTGCTTGATACCATTTGTCGGCAACTACGGCGACGGCGTCGTCACCGACAGCGACGACATAGCGCACGCCCGGCATCGACTTGATCTTGTCGGCGTCGAAGTCGATCAGCGTACCGCCGTATACCGGGCATTGTGCGATGGCGGCGTTCAGCATGTCAGGAAGCTGCACGTCGATGGCGAACACCTGCTTGCCCGACAGCTTCTCCACGGTGTCGAGCCGCTTCACGCCTTTGCCGATGATGGTCCATTGCGCGGGCGACTTCAGAGTGACGTTACTCGGCACTGGCAACTTCGCTGCATCTGCGGCAACCTCACCGTAGCGAAGCGTGCGGCCGGTCGGCTTATGCGTGACCACGCTGTTGTCGGCATTGCACTCGCTTGGCGGCACGTTCCAGCGCTGTGCGGCCGCCTGGATCAGCATGGCGCGCGCCGCAGCGCCGCCCTTGCGCACATAGTCGAGCGATCCACGAATGCCTCGACTGCCGCCGGTGGACATATCGCCCCAGGCGCGCTTGTTCGCCAGGTTCTCGTGGGGCGAAACGTATTCTGCGCGCACAAACTTCCAGTCGGCGTCGAGTTCGTCAGCGACAAGCTGTGCAAGCCCAGTGAACGTCCCCTGCCCCATTTCCGAGCGCGCGATCCGTACCGTGGTGGTGTCATCCGGATTGATCACCACCCAGATGCCGACCGCTTGGCCTTGGCTCTGTGCCTCTGCCGACACCGGAATGCGCCAGCCCAGTGTCATGCCGCCGCCGACCGCAGCGATGGTGCCCAGAAAGGCGCGACGGCGTAGAGACAACCGGTTGCTCATGCGCGCCTCCCTATACTTTGCCGCTGACGGAAGCGGCGGTGTGGATCGCTGCGCGGATGCGCTGATAGGTGCCGCAACGGCAGATGTTGGTGATGGCAGTGTCGATATCAGCGTCGGTCGGCTTTGGGTTCTCCTTCAGAAGAGCCGCGGCGGCCATGATCTGGCCCGACTGACAGTAGCCGCACTGCGGAACATCGTGCTGCAGCCAGGCGATCTGCACCGGATGGCTGAGGCCGTCTGCTGACAGACCTTCGATGGTGGTGATCTTCGCCTGTCCGACCGTGCCGACCGGCAGCTGACAGGACCGCGTCGCCACGCCGTCGACATGCACGGTGCACGCACCGCATTGGGCGATGCCACATCCGTATTTGGTGCCGGTCATGCCAAGCCATTCGCGAATGACCCATAGCAATGGTGTATCCGGATCGGCATCGACATTGCGCGAGGCGCCATTGACGGTCAGCGTGATCATACGGTGTGCTCCTGTGTTGACCGTGCGTGCATGGGCGGACGTGAGCATGATGCGAGGCACAGGGCAATATTCCCCATAAGTTGGCCTTGCACGGCGCCGCCGCTATTGTGTGACGAAGTGTCACAAGGGAGCGCCCGTTATGGAAATGTCCGCTGCCGTGTTTCGCAAAGTTCACGAACCGCTGAGCATCGAACAGGTGCAGGTGGACAAGCCGTGGGGTCGCGAAGTGCTGGTACGCACGGTCGCGACCGGCGTCTGCCACAGCGATCTGCACGTGGTCGACGGCGTGGGCCGCTTCCCACTCGATCGTCCTTTCGTGCTGGGCCATGAAGGTGCGGGCATCGTCGAGGCCGTTGGCGCAGATGTGACCGCCGTGCGCACTGGGGATCACGTCGTCGCCTGCCTTTCAGGGTTTTGCGGCACTTGTCCGCAGTGCCTGAGCGGACATCCGAATGTCTGTACTGGTGGCATCGTGGCCCGTGCCGAAGATGCCGCACCGCGCCTGTCGCAGGGGGGAAAACCGTTCCGGACCTTTGCCGCGATCGGCAGCTACGCCGAGTACATGCTGGTGCACGAGAATTCGCTGGTGCGCATCGAGCCGGAAATACCGCTGGATCGTGCGGCACTGGTGGGATGCGGCGTGCTGACCGGGGTCGGTGCAGCGTTGCGCAGTGCCGGATTGCAGGCGGGGCAGACCGTCGCGGTGTTCGGCTGCGGCGGTGTCGGGCTTTCCATCATACAGGGTGCGCGCATCGGCGGCGCACGCCAGATCATCGCGGTGGATCAGTTTGACTCCAAGCTGGAGATGGCGAAGGCGGTCGGGGCGACGCATACGGTGAACAGCACGCAGGACGATTCGGTGAGGGCTGTGCGCGGTTTAACCAAGGGCCTGGGTGTTGATCACGCGTTCGAAGCGGTCGGATTGCCGCAGCTGTGCCGGCAGGCGATCGAGTGTCTGGCTGTGCGGGGAACGGCGACGATCGTGGGCGTGCTGCCGCCGGACGCGACCATTGAATTTCCCTGGATGGCGATCCGGCCGGAGTGCAAGGTGCAGACCTCGCGCATGGGCTCGAACCAGTTCCGCAGCGACATTCCCAATTACCTGGAATTCTATCGCCAGGGCCGACTGGATCTTGATTCGATGATCAGCCGGCGTGGACGCTTGGACGACATCAACGACGCCTTCCGTGCGATGAAGGCCGGCGAGGTCGCGCGCACTGTACTGATGTTCAACTGATCAGGCTCCCGCGCAGCGGGAGCTTTGGGGAGGAGGTGCTGCCATGCTCAGTGTGACGCAGAATATGATTCTGCCGACGGCGATCACCGGGTCATATCCGCGACCGCTATGGTTCGATCTCAGCCTGGATGGCCGTTCGTTCAAGTCTGCACTCGGCGAGTCACTGTTCCGAGAGCAGTATCTCGACGCCGTCGCCACCATCATCAACGCGCAGGAAGCGGCGGGGCTCGATATCGTCACTGACGGTGACAGCCGATTTGATCTCGCGGTCGGCGGCAAATCCTGGTTCTTCTACCCGATCGAGCGCCTTACCGGCATCGAAGGCCATCGCGACACCTCGCGTGGCTGGATGAGCCGGCACAACATCAAGCCGGGGCATATCCTGTGGGAGGTGCAGGAGGCGTATCAACCGGGCGTGGTGAAACACAAGCTTGGCCGCGGACCGCTGGAATACACGGCACTGTGGCAGGTGGCGCAACGCCTGACCGACCGACCTGTGAAGTTCGGCGCGATCTGCGCACCGGCGCTCGCCAGCATGTTGTGGAACGAATACTACCCTGACGATCGGCAGCTGGTGCTGGATCTGTGCGACATCATGAACGCCGAGTTCCGCGAGATGGCGGACGCCGGTTGTCCGCTGATCCAGGTCGAAGAGCCACCGCATCACGGCCGCTCGACCCGACCGGATTGCACCGATGAAGAACTGCAGTTCCTGACCGAGGCATTCAACCGACAGCTGGTCGGCGTGAATGCAGAGATCTGGGTGCACACCTGCTGGGGCAATCCCAATCAGCAGCGCGTGTATTGGGAAGTGCCGAGTTACGAAAAGGCGATGCCGTACCTGCTGCAGCTGAATTGCGACGTGATCACCTTCGAATGCGCCAGCAGCGATGGACGCGATCTCGCGTTATTCGGCAAATACAAGACCGACAAGAAGATCGGCATCGGCGTGGTGAACCACTGCAACACCGTGGTGGAACCGCCGGAGTATGTCGCCGGCCTGATCCGCCGTGCGTTGGAATTCATTCCGCCCGAACGGCTGGTGATCACCACTGATTGCGGCTTCGGTCGCGAAGGGCTGAGCCGGCGCATCGCGCACTACAAGTGCGTATCGATGGTGGAGGGCACCAACATAGTACGCCGCGAGCTTGGCCTGCCCGAGGTGCATGTGCGGGCAGCCGATCCGAAATTGTATTTCGCCACCGTCGCAGGGAGGGGTTGATGCCGAGGCTTCCATCGATCACACGCAAGGAGCAGGTGCCGGCAAAGGACCACGGCATCTTTGCTCAGATCGTCGCCAGTCGCGGTGCGGTGCAGGGGCCATTCACCGTGTTCCTGCACTCACCGGAGATTGCTGGTCGCGTCGCGCATCTTGGTGCCTATGTGCGCTTCGAAGGCTCGCTGGATATGCGGGTGCGCGTGCTAGCCGCGATGGTGGTCGCGCGCGAGTACGAGGCGATGTATGTGTGGGGGGCGCAGAGCGGCGGCGCACGCCGGCTGGGTGTGGCCGAGAGCACGATCACCGCGATCCGCGAGAACCATTCGCGCGGCATTCCAGCCGAGGATGCGCAGATCGTCGAGTTCACCCGAATGCTGCTGCGCAAGCACCGTATTGATGATGCGACGGCAGACGCGATGCGCAAACGGTTTGGCGATGACGAGTTTATCCAGCTGACCGGCGCCATCGGCTATTATGCACTGCTGTCAATGACGGTGAATGCCTGCGAGCTGGAGCCAGCGGAGGGTGCAGAGGTGCTGAAGGTGTAGTCCGCGTAATTCGCGACCTGCGCTCTCAAACAGACACTGGTGATCGTCCGATCCGATCAGTCTCGCGCTTCTTCGTCTGCGCTCGCCCGGCCGGGCATCCGCGAGGGCTTGTGCGGCGCCTGAAGCGGACTCTGATCCGGCCTCCCCACCAAGCGAGCACTGTCGGCATGGAGCACGATCCACCGAAGCTCAGGTATGCTGGCACCCCCCTCGCCGTGCCTGCCCGCGTCCCGCCGTGCCGCTTTCCGGCGTACCAGGAGCGCAACGGCTTCGTTCTTACCGGCAGCCTTCTGCACCAGGCCGAGGAAATCGCGCGGTGCAGTGACTGTCGCATCTTGCACCTTCTCGATCACATCACCCGGTGTGATGCCCTTGCTGTACGCCTCTGACTCGTTATCGACCGCGACCACCGCCACTCCCCTCACATCTCCTAGGGAGTAGCGCTTGCGCGCCGCGTCGGTGATGGGCGCCAGCAGCATCCCGAGGTCCGGTGATTGGGGCGGCACTTGCGCATCCCCTCCGGCAAGAGTTGCCCCGCTTGACTGAACGAGGTTCGGCCAGGCGCGCACCACGGTGGCGATCGTTCGTTCGTGGCCGCTTTGCCAGACCAGGAGGTCCACCGTCGTGCCGACCGGCGTCCGACCGATGTCGCGCATCAGCGCGCGGGCGTCGGTCGGCATCTCCCGGCCATAGCGCAAGATGATATCGCCCGATCGTAAGCCTACTTCATCTGCTGGACTGTTCGCGTCGACTGCAGTCACAATAAAGCCGGTTGCGGCTCTTGCCCCGAAAGCGTTCGCGAGATCAGGGGTCATATCCTGCACGTGCGTGCCGATCCAGCCTAGGGGCGAGCGATCTCGCAGATGGCGCAGCACATGGGTCAACACCGTCGACGAGATGGCAAAGCCCAGTCCCATCGAGCCTTCGTTCTTGGTGGTCGTGACCAGGGCTGTATTTAGCCCAACCACCTCACCGTTGGTGTCGATCAGTGGGCCGCCTGAATTGCCGTAGTTGATGGCGGCATCGGTCTGGATGTAATCGTCCATCGGGGAGTCACGCAGGTCACGATTGAGCGCGCTGATGATTCCCGCGCTGAGCGATGTACCTATACCAAGGGGATTGCCAACAGCCAGAACGGGGTCGCCTATGCGGGCCATATCGCCGTTGGCCAGCTTGAGCGAAGGGAGTGCTCGGTCGGTCTGCACTTTCAGCACCGCGATATCTGCTATTGCGGCTGCCGCGAGCAGTTTCGCCGGAAGCTCTGTACCGTCTTTCAGCATGACGATGATGCTGAATGCGCCTTCGATAAGGTGTTTGTTGGTGACGATCTCGCCGGACGGATCGACGATGAAGCCCGAGCCTGAGTAGGTCTTCCGCTGTTCTGTGGCGCTGCTGTCGTCCGATCGCGAGATCCTCTCGACCCAAAGATTGACAATGGCCGGAACGACCTGCTGCGCGATGTCGCTCCAGCTCGTCACCGGTTCACCCGCGTTGGCGAGTTTGTGGGGCAATCCGAACGCCAAGCTGGCGACGACGCTGAACCAGAGGCCAATACTACGCATGCCACGTTCTCCGGGAGGACGGGCGGCGGTCACTAAAGTTGACCGATGAACCGCTCGACGGTGTGGCGAAACCTTCGGTCACACCGTCGCACGGAACCGGCACCAAATGTTGAGGGTTAATTCGCGACGCAGGGCATGTCAGCCAAGGCTTGGGCCTTGCGGGTCTGAATGCCGGTTGATCCAACACCGCCGCCTTCCGCTTCGGCCCTGCGGGTCTGAATACCGGTCGATCCGACCCCACCACCCTCCGCTTCGGCCTTGCGGGTCTGGATACCGGTCGATCCAACCCCGCCACCCTCCGCTTCAGCCTTACGGGTCTGGATGCCGGTCGATCCAACCCCGCCCCCCTCCGATTCAGCCTTGCGGGTGACGATATTGGCTGACCCTACGCCCCCACCTTCCGCTTCGGCACGATGGTAGCCGGCCGGACAGCCTGTGAACGGCGGCGCAGCAAGCGCGGATGTTGCGATTGTTGAGCTGAGCAACAGCACCGCCAACGAAGTAGACTGTATGCGCATTTTCTGATCTCCATTACCTTTGCTAGCGTTACCAGACGGCCGAAAAAGGCTTGGCCTGAGTTCCATGCCCACGTAACCGACGCCTTGCATCGAGCGTCGTGCACAAGTCGCTGCGCCGACATGCAGTGAATTTCGCTGGGGATATAGCCGCCCCACAAATTCTGCAGCGATGGCGACGGTGGACTATTTCGATCGATTACTAGCTACTTTCCGGCGCAAAATTGGGCCGAGGAATTGGCTTGTACTGCGACAGCTGGTCGCTCAAAACTGCACAGTAGTACGATGTGTCGAAATGGCCGAGACAAGGCAGAGTACAAACCAGATAGTGTTTCGGCATAG
>JBKPSV010000057.1:0-6508 GCA_046735215.1 Pseudomonadota bacterium
TTGCTGCACATCCAGGAAGCGGATCAGCGGGCGCTGTTGTCGGCTCAGGAGTATTACGGCGGCTCGAACAAGGTGGACAGCAGCCGCTTCGGCAAGCGAGGCGAAGACTACGCCGCCGGCATGAGTGTCTATGACATCAAGGATCCAGCCAATCCGCGGCGCATCGGATTTCTCGAAGTGGAAGGGCTTGGTCTGCACCGGATCTGGTGGGTTGGCGGGCGCTACGCCTATGCCTCGGCGCTGCTCGACGGCTTCACCGACCATATCTTGATCGTCATCGATATGGCAGACCCGACCCGGCCGATCGAAGTCGGAAGATGGTGGGTTCCCGGGCAGAACGTCGCCGCTGGCGAGGCGCCCACGTGGCAGGGACGCTACGCGCTGCATCACGCGATCGTGGTAGACGACTTTGCCTATGGCTCCTGGCGCGATGGCGGGCTGACGATCCTGGATGTAAAGGACAAGTCAGCCCCGAAGCTGATCGCGCATCGCACTTGGTGTCCGCCATTTGGCGGCGGCACGCACAATGCCGTGCCACTGCATGACCGCAACCTGCTGGTGGTGGCAGACGAAGCGACGCTGAACATCGACGAACAACAGATGAAGCACACCTGGGTGTTCGACATCCGGGAAAAGAGCAACCCGATCAGCATCGCTACGATGCCGACACCATCGGATCAGGACTACCTGAAGATGGGCGGCCAGTTCGGGCCGCATAATCTGCACGAGAACCGGCCAGGATCTTTCCAAAGCTCAACGACGATTTTTGCCACCTGGCAGAGCGCCGGGGTGCGGGCGTTCGACATCGCCAACCCATTCCGGCCGGAGGAGGTCGGCTACTTCGTGCCTCCGCAGCCGACTAAATGGGCAGAGCCGCTGCGCGGCCGCGCCAAGGTGCGGCACACCGCCGATATCTTCGTCGCGCAGGATGGGCTGATCTACATCACCGACTACGACGCTGGGCTTTACATCCTGCAGTGGAAAGGCGCCTGACCATGGACTGGGACTGTGCGAAGCGGCTGGTACAGGCGGTCGAGGATGCGTTCGGTGCTGCCGACCTGGCCCGGATCGAGCAGGGCTTCACCGAGGATGCTGTCACCCGGTTCGCCGATTTCCCGGAGATGCGTGGACGCGACGCAACTATGCACTTCCTGCGCGCCCGCTTTGCCCGCACCAAGGGGTACCGGCTTAAGAAGACGCTGCACTGCGTGATGGGTGACACGCTGGCCAACTCTTGGGAAGCGAGCTGGGAGGATGCGAAGACCGGCAAGTCGATGCTGGGGCGTGGCACCGAGATCTGGATTGTGCGCGACGGCCGCATCGCCCAGTGGGACGCGACGTTCAACGCCTGGGAAAAAGGTGGACCGCCGACGACGCCAGTGGTGTGACCGGCGTCTGGCGGCCTACGCCCAGCCGAGTTCCTTCATAGCCAGCCCCGAGTGCCAGATCTTGGTCATGTGGCGGATCTTGTCGCCGTCGAAATCCATGACATAGACATAGTCGGTCGTGGTGCTCTTGCCGGTCGGCGGGCATGGGCCGCCCTCGCCGCTATGCGTCGCATGGAAGACGCCATAGGCTGCCACGTTCTTTCGCTCCTCGTCGGTGGCGAATGATCTGATTTCGTACCGGCCACCGGGCATGAAGGTCAGCAAGCCCTTCATCCAGTCGCAGTACTCGCGAAGCGTGTGGGTATTGGCCAGCGGCTCGGCCTGCGCGGCGAAGCTGGCATTGGGCGTGCAGTAGGTCTGGCACGCTTCCCAGCCCCGTCCTGCCTCGCACGCCTCGAAGAACTGTTTGGCCACCGCTGTAATGTTCGGCATCGTCCCCTCCCTGCGCCAGAACCTACGCGGGAGCCATGGAGGCTGTCACTAAACATTCAGGGAGGCTCGTGAGTCACCGCTTGCCCTGCTGTGCGTCGACGAAGGCGCGCAGCACCGCGTTCATGCGCGTCTGGTAACCGGGTCCGCCGTCGCGAAACCAGGCCAGAACATCCTGGTCGATGCGCAACGAAATTGCCTGTTTGGGCTGCGGCCAATCGACTTTCAGGCTGGTCCAGTCGGCCTTCCGCCTCGCCGCCGTCTTTTTTGGTTTCGACCGTTGGGCCGACTTGCTGCTCGCGCGGGCCATGCTTCCTCCCGACCTTGACCATTCGCAGCGTCCATACGCTTGTATTGTCCATAATGGCAAGCCGCCGGCGTGTCCCGCACCTTGCATCGCCGGTTATGTCCCGCGGAGGGACGATTGTAAGATTGCAGCGTGGCCTACGGCTTCATCGGCACGTCACCCGACGCTGCTAATCCCCACCCAGCGCTGCCTCCGCGGCACGCACCGCCTGCAGCGGCACAGGCGCGCGTCCTACAACCTGACCGCCGACGCAGGCCAGCCAGTCGGCGCCCTCCGGCCGCGACGGGCGGAGCTCGATGACCTTGGCCTCGTCATCCAGAGCCACGGCACGGTAGGTGCGCCATCCGGACCAAATCGGGCCCAGAATGCGAACGACGCGGGCGATGGCCTCGCCCGCGTCGTTGCGCCCGATCCATTCGAGGGTCCGGTGAACCCCGGGCCCCTCCTCCTGTCGGCCCCGCTTCCAGTGGAGGCGGGCGGCGTGCACTAGGGTGCCCCCGTCATACAACCCTCACGATCATGCGCTCTTGGCCATGATCTCGTCCGCGATGTTCCGCGGCACCGGATCATAGTGATGGAACTGCATGGTGAACGATGCCCTGCCCTTGGTCATGCTTCTCAGATCTGAAATATATCCGAACATTTCCTTCAGGGGAACATGGGCACGGACGATCACCGTGGACCCGCTGCTCTCCTGATTCTGAATCATGCCCCGCCGCCGGTTCAGATCGCCCACCACGTCGCCCACGTGATCCGACGGCGTGGTGATCTCCACGTCCATCACCGGTTCCAGAATGATCGGCGCAGCCTTCTTCATGCCATCACGGAAGCACGACTTGGCGGCGATCTCGAACGCGAGCGCAGAGCTGTCGACGTCGTGATATTTGCCGTCGATCAGCGAGTACTTGAAGTCGACGGTGGGAAAGCCGGCCAGCACACCGGTCTCGGCCTGCTGCGCGATACCCTTCTCCACCGCCGGGATGTACTCCCTCGGCACCGCGCCTCCGACCACCTTATTGTCGAACACCACGCCCTCGTTACGCCCGAGCGGTTCGAAGATGATCTTCACCTCGGCGTACTGGCCGGAACCCCCGGTCTGCTTCTTGTGGGTGTAGGTCTCGGTATGCGGCCGGGTGATGGTCTCGCGATACGCTACCTGCGGCGCGCCGATATTCGCCTCGACGCCATATTCGCGCCTCAGGCGGTCTATGATGATCTCCAGGTGCAGTTCGCCCATGCCGGACAGGATGGTCTGGCTGGTCTCGGGATCGGTGCGCAACCGCAAACTGGGGTCCTCAGCCGCCAGTTTCTGCAGGGCCAGCGACATCTTCTCGACTGCTTCCTTGGTGCGCGGCTCGACCGAAATGTCGATGACCGGCACGGGGAAGGCCATGCGCTCCAGCACGACCTGATCCTGCTGCGAGGCCAGCGTGTCGCCTGTGGTGGTGTCTTTCAGTCCAACGAAGGCGGCGATGTCGCCGGCATAAACCTCCTTGATCTCGGCCCGCTTGTCGGCGTGCATCTGGAACATCCGTCCGATGCGCTCGCGATGACCCTTGGTGGTGTTCATCACCATGTCGCCCGACTTCAGCGTGCCGGCATAGATGCGCACGAAGGTCAGCGTGCCGTACTTGTCATTGATGATCTTGAACGCGAGACCGGCGAACGCTGCACTCGGATCCGCCTTGATGCGACGCCGCTCCACGTGCTCCGCATGGTCGTCCTCGCCTTCTTCCGCGGCAACCGCGATCCCAGGCACGTCCACCGGCGAAGGCAGATAGTCGATCACCGCATCGAGCAGCGGCTGCACGCCCTTGTTCTTGAACGCTGTCCCGCACAGGACCGGACGGAAGGCCCCGGATATGGTGCCCGCCTTGATGCAGCGCTTCAGCGTGGCGACTTCGACGTCGCCCTTGTCGAAGTATTCCTCCATCGCAGCGTCATCGACGGACAGCGCCGTGTCCAGCAGCAGCTGCCGATACTCCTTCGCTTGGTCAGCGAGGTCGGCAGGGATCGCTTCATCGTGGTACTTCGCGCCGAGTTCGCCGCCTTCCCAGACGATCGCCTTCATCTCGACCAGGTCGACGACGCCGACGAACTTGTCCTCGATGCCGATCGGCAACTGCAGCGGCAGCGCGACGATGTCGAGCTTTTCCTTCAGCGTGGCGAAGGCACGGAAGAAGTCGGCCCCGGTGCGGTCCAGTTTGTTGATGAAGATGACGCGAGGCAAGTTGTAGCGGTCAGCCAGACGCCAGTTGGTCTCGGACTGCGGCTGTACGCCGGCCACACCTTCAATGATGAACACCGCGCCATCGAGCACGCGCAGCGACCGGTTCACCTCGATGTTGAAGTCGATGTGGCCAGGCGTATCGATGATGTTGATCCGGTGGTCGTGCCACTCACAGGTCACGGCAGCCGAGGTGATCGTGATCCCCCGCTCGCGCTCCTGCTCCATATAGTCGGTCGTGGTGTTGCCGTCGTGCACCTCGCCGATCCGGTGGGACATACCGGTATAGTAAAGAATCCGCTCCGTTGTGGTGGTCTTGCCCGCATCGATATGCGCGGTGATGCCGATATTACGGATCTTTTCAAGCGGCGTCCCAGGCACGATGAAACCCTCCATACCACGACGGGCGCCACGGAACCCCGGTTCCGCGCGCCCGCCTCTCGCCTACAAATGCTGCACCGCGGCACGATTTGCAAGGATTATCGGCGCGTCGTGACGCAACTCACGCATGCATTGAGTGGTCGAGAGTGCATCCAACCATTTGTCACGTTCTGACGCGGGGTCAAGATGTAATGACCTTGTCATGCGCGCCCCCGCTCGCTGCAGGCCCCTGATCCTTCCGCCCGGCGCAGGATGCCAGGCGCCGAACGGGATCGCGGAGAGACCGAATATAGCAAGGGCGACGGCGCTCGCGAGGATTTCTGGGCCGACAGGCCAGCATCCGGCGAGCGACGCGGGGCGGTGCCGCGCCGGGCCGGCCCGGGCGCGGGAGCACTGCTCTCAGGGGCTCAACACTTCGCAGAAGGTGCGGCGGCGCCCAGGAAACCCTGCATGTCTCGGATCGGGCCAGTGACTATGCGACGCCCCGGGTGCGAAGCATTAACTGGACCCTTGGGCGGCGTGCCGCTTCGGCGGACCGTGACGGAACTCGCAAGGTTGCTTGCTGAGCGGTAGGGCCTTGGAGTGGCAAAGGTGCACAGGCTGCGACCTCGCGAGCTTAACCTTTCGACTTCCTAGAGGAGTGTGGACAGCCGCTTATCGGCTCTTACCTCCGCCGGACCCGGCACGTACGATAACCAACGGTGACCAGCAGGCCGTCGTCTGCAACCACGGCGTAGGAGTTCAACCAACGATCGATCACCTGGACACCGCGGCTTCCACCGAGCACGCGGCGCAAGCGTTTCAGCGCTGGTTTGTCAAAGAACACCAGGTCGGCACCACGGCTTCGAACGCGCGACCCGTAGTCCAGCAGCAGATCAATAGCCAGCCGTGGAATGGCGCGCTGCTGCGACCGGGATTGCGAGTGAGCGCTGAATTGCGAAGCGCCATCTTCGTGTGCGTCTTGCCGCGGCCGCTCGCTCAGGTCGTGAAGGCCTGCCGCGCCACGGATGGATCGAACCTCCTGCATTCCGCTCACGCAGCTCAGCGTCGATTGATCCACAACCACAGCTCACGACGGTCGGCTGACTGGTCGGAAATCGTACGCGATCTTCACCGTAGGATTCGCCGCCTGAAGCTCCTGCAGGCGACTTTTCAGTTCCGTCTGGCCCAACTTCAGCAACGTGCCGTCATCTAGGAGCAAATGAAACACCGGCTTGCCGTTGTCTCTGACAAGCCGCACGGTTGCCGTCTTGATGCCGGTCGAGATGACCGAGCGAAATTGGCGGAGAAAGCGAAGGCCGCTCTCCGTCAGGAACCATGTGCTGGCCAGATGGCTCGCAAACCGGGTCGGAAACTGCTTCAGTGTCGCGGCAACGTCCTCGCTCGCGAGCATCGGCTCGCCTTGCGCAGGTAGCGACAGTAATGCCTCGATCATCGTCACGGGAAATACTCCTAGCCGCTATTTTAGCGTTTATTAATGATATTTCAACAATCGGTGACGCGATCGCGAATACAGTTATGTTCATTTGCCTAGCTACTTTCCGGCGCAAAATTGGGCCGAGGAATTGGCTTGTACTGCGACAGCTGGTCGCTCAAAACTGCACAGTAGTACGATGTGTCGAAATAGCCGAGACTAGGCAGAGTACAAACCAGATAGTCTTTCGGCATAGGTGCTTGATATATACTTCACATGATCGATGCTAATTCGGCAGATCCGAATCAAGACCCAATCAACAACGCAGCAATCGAATCTATATTTTCTCTTGGTGCGACGCG
>JBKPSV010000058.1:0-7880 GCA_046735215.1 Pseudomonadota bacterium
TGTCCACACCGCCGCAGATCGCCGTCAGAAGGTTGTTGAAGTCATGCGCAACGCCACCGGTAAGCTGACCGACTGCCTCCATCTTCTGCGCCTGACGCAACGCCTCCTCGGTGCGCATGCGTTCCTCGATTTCATCCGCAACCCGCCGCTCCAGGCTCTCATTCAAGTCACGCAGATTCTCCTCTGCCTGCCGGCTGGTGCGGTAAAGCCGCGCATTGTCGATAGCAATCGCCGCCTGCGCCGCGATGCCGCCCGCGATCAGTTCGGCGCGCTCGCCGAACACGCCGGGCGAGGAATGCCCGAAGAAGAGCCCACCGATCACTTCGCCAGATCGCGATGCCACCGGCATGGCCAGGTAGCTGCGCACTGGAAGATGCGACTTCGGCTTGCCGTAATATGGTGAGTTATGGCCATAGCGCGGATCACGCGTGATATCGTCCGAGCGCACGATCCCTTCGCCGCGGAACGTCACATCAAACAGCTTGGTGTTGCGCGGCATCGGGAATTCCTGGAACGCCTCGCGTTGCGCACCGGACAGCGCGTAGAGCGTGTAGGCTTCCCCGGCATCGTTTGGCACGTTGTATAAGAACGCGCCGAATTCGGCGCGCGTAAGCTCGACCGCGGCATCTGTGACGATCTGCACGACCCGTTCCAGGTCCAATTCCGCGGCTATTGCGTTGCCCGCGTGGTTGAGCAATTTCAGGCGGCGCGCCTCCTCACGTATCTGCTCGGCTGCTTCGCGGCGCATCTGCGCGAGATCCAGATTTGAGCGCACCCGCGCCAGCAATTCGCGTGCTGCGAACGGTTTCACCAGATAGTCGTCTGCGCCTGCCTCCAGTCCTTCCATCCGCGCTTCGTCCCCCGCCCGCGCAGACAGCAGGATGACCGGCAGATCACGCAACTCGGGGTCGGCGCGCGTCGCAGCCAGCAGCCCGAAGCCATCGAGCCTCGGCATCATGATATCGCTTACAACCAGATCGGGACGTCGTGCATGCATCGCCTGCAGCGCGGCCTCGCCATCGGCGACAATCTTCAGCTCGTAATGTGGGGTCAACAGCCGCGTCGCATATTCACGCATGTCGGCGTTGTCGTCCGCCAGCAGGACATACGCTCGATGGCCCGTTGGATGGCTTGGACGATCATCTGCAGCGACAAGTGGCGATGTCGGGTCAAGCAAGCTCTCCTCGCGACCTGGGCGACCGCCGCCCGGCAGCCACCGCATCGCCTCGGCGACGAAAGCCGCCGCGACACCCTCTGGTGCGATGTCTTGCCGCTCCTGGGACACCTGTTCGGCTGGCAAATGGGAGGATCCCAAGGGAAGCCTCACTCGCACCGTGGTGCCCGCGCCAAGCCGACTCTCCACCGCGATCGCGCCGCCATGCAAGCGTACAAGTTCGTTGACCAGCGCCAACCCGATCCCCGTGCCTTCCATCGTTCTGCCTGGCTGCCCCTCGATCCGATGGAAGCGATCGAAGATATGCGGCAATTCCGCAGCTGGAATGCCGACGCCCGTGTCGACCACCAGCAATTCCACCGCCGCTTCGGATGATCGGACCATGACTTCAATACTGCCTTCGAGAGTGTACTTGAAGGCATTTGAAACCAGGTTCAGGACCACCCGCTCCCACATGTTCGGATCGACGTAAACCGGTTGCGGCAGCGGCGCGCAATCGACCTTCAAACGGAGACCTGCCTGCTCGCAGGCCGAGTGGAAATTGCTGGCGAGTTCGGCGGTATAGCCGGCGATTTCAATCGGGCGGAAATGCGCACGCACGCGACCTGCCTCGATGCGGGAGAAATCCAGCAGCGTATTCACCAGCCGCAACAGTCGCAGCCCGTTGCGATGCACCATGCCGAGTTTATCACCCACGCCGTCACGACTCGAGCGAATCTCTTCCTCAAGCGGCCCCAACATCAGGGTCAGCGGCGTACGAAACTCGTGGCTGACATTTGAGAAGAAGGCGGTCTTTGCCCTGTCGATCTCCGCCAACGCTTCGGCTCTCTGCCGCTCCGCCTCGTAGGCACGCGCACTCGCGAGGCCCGCAGCAATCTGCGACGCCACAAGGTCGAGAAAGCCGCTATAGCTCTCTGACAACGGCCGGTAGGGATTGAGCGCAACGATCAGCATACCGGCGGGCTTGGTTTCGCCTTGCTGGACTATAGGCACCGCGACCGCCAGATGCGGCGGCCGGTCCCAGGCGCCTGTCGGCAGCGGTGCGTAGGCCGCAAGGTCCGTGATCGTTACGTGCGGTTCGCCCGCGAGAATGCGTGCCGCTGCATGCGTCGCAGGCATCGCGTCCAAGTTGAACGCGGCCATCGCCATGGGATGGTCGGCAGCAATGCCACTGACGCAGGCCAGTCGGGCACGCTTTCCATCCTGCTCAAACAGCCAGGCAATGGCGAACGGCATATCGCGCCGGTTCATCGCTAGTCCGCGTTCGATGGCTGCCAGGATCTCCGGTTCCGTGCGCACCGCTGCCAGCCAGCTCGCCAGCTCACGCAGCGTCGCCATCCGCCGCCCGCCAATGACACGTTCGGTATCCTCGGTCACGACGCACAGCATGCCGCCAACCGCACCCTCGTCATTCGGCAAAGGGCTGTAGGAGAAGGTGTGGTAGGTCTCCTCTGGATATCCATTGCGTTCCAGGAAGAGCAGCAGGCCTTCATCCCATGTCGCATGGCCGGTCCGCATGACGGTGGCCGCACGTGGACCGATGTCGGGCCAGATCTCCGCCCAAACCTCAGATGCTGGCCGGCCAAGCGCCCACGGATGCTTTGCACCCAGCGTCATCGCGGCATATGCATCGTTGTAGAAGAATGTCAGGTCGCTTCCCCAGCCAAGCCACATCGCATAGCGCGACGTCACCAGGATCCTGAGCGCCGTCTGCAGGCTGCGCGACCAGGCATGTCGCGGACCAAGCAGCGTTGTCGACCAGTCCCGGCCGTCGATCAGCGCCGCCATTTCGCCGCCCGCCATCAGGAATGCCGAGCCCGAGCCCCCGGTCGGATTTGCTGACGAATTCATGCTTCCCTCTGGCACGACTATGCTGTGGTAGAGATCGCTGGAGAATTGCGGCGGATTGCCGAACCGTTTCGCTCACCTCTTGTTGAGCGCTGTGTTGCCAGCCCCGGATCAGTTCGATACCTCGGGACCGAAGGAGACCAACCATGCGTGAGTACCGCATCGCCTCTATCCCGGCTGATGGCATTGGCCCTGAAGTGATCAGCGCCGGCCTGGAGGTGTTGGACGCCGTGGCGGCCCGCGACGGTAGCTTCCGGCTGACCATCGACCACTATGACTGGGGCTCCGACCGTTACCGCAAGCACGGCAGCTTTATGCCGGCTGATGCGCTGGCCTGGCTGCGCACGGCCGATGCCATCTATTTCGGCGCGGTCGGCGACCCGGACATCCCCGATCATGTCACGCTATGGGGCCTGCGGCTGCCGATCTGCCAGGGGCTGGATCAATACGCCAATGTCCGCCCGACACGCATCCTGACCGGCATCACCTCGCCGCTGCGCGACGTGGGGCCCGGCGATCTCGACTGGGTGATCGTGCGCGAGAACAGCGAAGGCGAATACGCCGGACACGGGGGCCGCGCGCATCGTGGCATGCCGGAAGAGGTTGCCACTGAAACCGCCATCTTCACCCGCCGGGGCGTCGAGCGGATCATGCGCTTCGCGTTCGACATCGCGCGCAGCCGCCCCCGCAAGCTGCTCACCGTCGTCACCAAGTCGAATGCACAGCGTCATGGCATGGTGTTCTGGGACGAGATCGCCGGCCTGGTGTCGCACGACTATCCCGACGTGACCTGGGACAAGGAACTGGTCGATGCGATGACCATGCGCATGGTCCGCCGACCCAAGAGCCTGGACACCGTTGTGGCAACCAACCTGCACGCCGACATCCTGTCCGATCTCGCCGCTGCATTGGCTGGTTCTCTCGGCATCGCGCCGACCGGCAACGTGGACCCTGAACGGCGTGGCCCCTCGATGTTCGAACCCATCCACGGCTCTGCGTTCGACATCACCGGCAAGGGCATCGCCAACCCGGTGGCCAGCTTCTGGACCGGGGCGATGATGCTGGAGCACCTGGGCGAGGCGTCGGCCGCTGATCTGCTGATGCGCGCTGTGGAACAGGTCTGCGCCGCTGGGATTATGACCCCTGATCTCGGCGGCAAGGCAACCACGGCAGAGGTGACAAATGCCGTGTGTCAGGCCGTGCGCGGCATGAACCGGTGATCGATACTGGCTTCACCGACGAAGAACAGCACCTGCTGACGCAGGCGCGTAAGCTGGTCCCGGCTCTTTCGCAGCGCGCCGCGGCAACCAATGCCGCGCGCGACGTGCTGCCGGAGACGATCGCTGAATTCCATCGCATCGGCATCCTGCGCATCATCCAGCCGCGCCGGTTCGGCGGACTGCAACTGCGCTTCTCGTTGTTCTCGCAGATCGTCGAGATCATTACCGAAGGCTGTGCTTCGTCCGGTTGGGTCTATGCTGTACTCGGCGAGCACCAGTGGCTTCTCGCATCGTATCCTTTGCAGGCGCAGATAGATATCTGGGGTGACAATCAGCATGCGGTCGCATCATCTTCGTTGGCGCCGCGCGCTACCGCCGAACGCACCGCAGGTGGCTGGCGGCTGTCGGGCTCGTTCCCGTTCTCCAGCGGCAGCGGCCACGCACAATGGGCGATCATCGGCGCGTTCCTCGGCAAGCCAGGTGATCCTGCCGCAAACGCCTACCTTTTGGTTCCCTTCGTCGATATCGAGATCATCGACGACTGGCACGTGCTGGGTCTTGCCGGTACCGGGAGTCGGACACTGAAGCTGCGGGATGCGTTCGTACCTGAGCATCGCTGCGTCATGCTTGCGGATCTTCTGGCCGGGACCGCTCCGGGCGCCGAGGTATACGCCGATTATCCGCTGGTGCGTACGCCACGTGGACTGATGGTGAACTACTCGCTTCCGCCGGTTGCCATCGCACTGGGCAATCGTGCATTGCAGGTCGCGTTGGCGACGCTGCGGGACAAAGTCTCGCGCGGTGTGAATGCACTGGCCGCCAGCGAATTCGTGCAGATGACGGTTGCCGAGGCTGCGGCGGCAATCGACGCGGCGACACTGACCATGCACAGTGGGCGCGCGACAGCCGAGGCGTTGATCGCGAAGCAGGAACCTATACCGCAGGCATACGTCCTGCGCACGCGCCGTGACATGACATTTGCACAGCATCAGGTGCAACGAGCGGTGGAGAAGCTGGTCGAGGTCTGCGGCGCGCAATCGGTCTACGACACCGACCCACTCGCCCAGATCAGGCGTGACATTCTGACGGTGCTGACACACAACATCGCCAGCCGGCAGGCAGCGATGGGCGCTTGGGGGAAGCTGGCGCTCAGTCCATCATCGCCCTGAGCAGCCGGTTCACCTCCCCCGCTTTTTCCATGTGCGGCAGGTGGCCGGCGCCGTTCGCTACGTGCACCTTCGCTGGCGCCGCGGCATCGGCATGCGCGACGGGGATAATGCGATCGTCGCTTCCCCAGATCACCTGCACCGGTATCGACAGCGCGCGCAGTGATGCGGTCAGATCAACCGACTGGCGGCCCTGTGGAAACCACGCGCGCGCAATGCTCTCCAGTGCCGGCGCCACACCGTCGAGACGCTTGTAGCGCAGGAATTCTTCCACCATCGTGCGGCTGATCAGCGATGGGTCATGCACCAGATATTGCAGCGCCTCGACTGCGTCCTTGCGCCGCGATGCGCGCATGAACGCATCGATGAACGTGCCGTTGATTTCCGGACCCAGTCCGGCTGGCGCCAGCAAACTCAAGGTGGCGATTCGCTCGGGCCGCCGCACGGCGACGGCGAGCGCCAGTGCTCCGCCCATGGAATGCCCGACGATGTGCGCGCGTTCAACCGCGAGTGCCTCCAGTGCCGCTTCGATAGTCTCGGTGAAGAACGCAATATCACCGCTGCCGACGTTCTTGCTCGAAAGCCCATGGCCCGGCAATTCCAGCGCCAGTGTGCGTCGATCGCCGCACAATGCAGACTGATTGAACATCCAGGTATTGAGGTCGCCGCCGAAGCCATGCAGCAGCAACACCGGCACGCCGCCACTGCCCAACTCCAGACAGCGCAGCGTCCGCCCCAGAACCTCTAGTTCACGCGGTGCCGGCGGAGCCACATCTTCGGAACCAGTGTCGGCCGGTTCCACGACGACGAACTTCGATACAAACGCATCGATTTCTGCTGCTTGTGTCTCCGGCGGAGCGATAACTGCCAGCAGGGCGCCGATCGGCAGCGTGCTTCCCTCGGGCGCGACGATGCGCGCCAAACTGCCGGCGCCTTCGGCTTCAACCACATTGGTGATCTTGCTGGTCTCGATCTCCAGCAGCTCGTCGCCGGCGGCACATGATGCACCCGGCTGCTTGAGCCATTGCACCACTTTGCCCTCCGTCATCGTCAGACCCCATTTGGGCATGGTGATCGCGGTGATCATCGCGCGAACCCGTGCACCTCGCGCACCGCGGCGGCAATGCGGTCTGGATCGGGGATGTATAATTTCTCCAAAGACGGCGCGAACGGCACGGGCGTATGCGGCGCGGTCACCCGTCGCACCGGCGCCTTCAGCGCGGTGAAGGCGCGATCGGCTACCAGTGCAGCGATATCGGTCGCCATGCTGCATCGAGGCGTTGCCTCATCGACCACGACAAGGCGCCCGGTACGCTCCACGCTGTCCAGGATTGTGTCTTCATCCAGCGGCGATGTCGTGCGAGGATCGATGATCTCGCAGTCGATGCCTTCCGCCTCAAGTTTCTCCGCGGCTTCCGACGCGTAGTGCACCATGCGCGCCAACGCCACAATGGTGACGTCGTCGCCGTCGCGCACCACGTTGGCCTCGCCGAACGGAATCGTATAGGCCTCGTCTGGTACTTCGGTGCGCAGGTCGTACATCAGCTTATGTTCGCAGAACACCACGGGGTCGTCGTCGCGAATCGCCTGGATCAGCAATCCCTTCGCGTCATAGGCATTCGACGGCACCACGACCTTCAGTCCCGGAACCGATGTGAAGATGTGATAGGGGCTCTGCGAATGCTGCGCCGCCGCGCTGCGCCCGGCACCAACCATGGTGCGGATCACCAGCGGCGTGCGCGCCTTGCCGCCGAACATGTAGCGGAACTTTGCCGCCTGATTGAAGATCTGGTCAAAGCAGACGCCAAGGAAGTCAGAGAACATCAGTTCGGCGACCGGTCGAAGACCGGTGACCGCGGCCCCTGCCGCCGCGCCCATGATCGCCGATTCGGTGATCGGCGTATCGATCACTCGGCTTTCACCGAATTCCTTGATCAGTCCCTTGGTGACGCCCAGCACACCGCCGGCCGCATCGCGGCCACCTTCGGTGCCAGCACCGCCCGACACATCCTCGCCGATGACAATCACGGTGGGATCGCGCCGCATCTCGTGCACCAGCGCTTCCTGCAATGCCTGGCGAATGGTCTTCACTGGCATGACATGGATCCTTTAATACGACACGTACACGTCGGTCAGCAGTGCGCCGGACTGCGGCGGTGCTCCTTCGCGCGCTGCGGCAACCGCCTGGTTGATCAGATCCGCGACTTCCGCATCCACGCCGTCCAGGTCATGCGCTTCCAGCAACCCCGCTTCAGTCACGCGCCGGCGGAAATGCTTCAGACAATCGCGCTCATCGCGCAGCCGCTTCACCTCGTCTTTACCCCGATACAGCTGCGCATCGCCCGAGTGATGACCATAGAATCGACATGTATTCACTTCGATCGCACTCGGCCCACCGCCATCGCGCGCGCGTTCTATTGCCTCACGCGCGCATTCATGCACATCGAAGAAATCGTCGCCGTTGGCCTTGAC
>JBKPSV010000059.1:0-6963 GCA_046735215.1 Pseudomonadota bacterium
TTGTCGCGCTTCGACTTGTAGGCGCGCATGGCGTTGCGATTGACCTGTGAAAGCTTGGCCATCTGTCTTCCTCAGTTCGCGAACGGCAGTTCGAAGGCTCTCAGCAGCGCCTTCGCTTCCGCGTCCGTCCTGGCTGTGGTGACGAACTGAATGTCCATCCCACGTACTGCATCGACCCGGTCGTAGTTGATTTCCGGGAATACGATCTGTTCGCGCACGCCCATGGCGAAGTTGCCGCGACCGTCGAAGCCCTTGCCCTGAATGCCGCGAAAGTCGCGCACACGCGGCATGGCAATGGTGATCAGCCGGTCCAGGAACTCGTACATGCGCGCCTTTCGCAGCGTGACCTTGCAACCAATGGGCAGACCCTTGCGGATCTTGAATCCGGCGATTGCCTTCTTTGCCAAGGTCTTCACCGGCTTCTGTCCAGCGATTGCGGTAAGTTCCTCGACCGCAGAGTCGAGCTTCTTCTGATCGCCTGTCGCCTCACCGACGCCCATGTTGATGACGATCTTTTCGAGCTTTGGCACCTGCATCGGGTTCGTGTAGCCGAACTCCTGCTGCAGCTTGGCGCGCACCTCTTCAAGGTAGCGCTGCTGCAGCCGGGGCATCTCCTGCGGGGACGCGCTTGCCGTCTCGCCGCCAGACGCAGCTTCGGCCGCGCGCATGCGCTCGGCCCGTGCATCAGCCCTGCTGGGCGGTGCGCCGGCGCCACGATTCCCGCCACCCTTCGCTGCGGCGGCCTTCTTCTTTGGCTGATTTCTTGATCCGCTCATCTCATCACCCGCAATTCCGGGGGGCACCCCCGGGCCTCACTGCTTGCCACCGGGCTAGACCCGGTGGTCATGGCCGGACTTGACCCGGCCATCAGCTTTCAATGACCTCGCCTGTCGCCTTGGCGACGCGCACCTTGCGTCCATCCTCAAGGACGCGGAACCCGACCTTCGTCGGCTTCTCGCTGCGCGGGTCGATCAGCATTAGATTGGACATATGGATAGCGGCCTCCTGCTCGCGAATGCCGCCAGGTTCGCCCATGCCACGCGGCTTGATATGCCGCGTCACCATCGCCACGCCCTGCACCACCGCGCGCTCGACCTTCGGCATCACCCGCATCACCTCGCCGCGGCGACCCTTGTTGACGCCGGAGATCACCACCACCGTGTCGCCCTTGCGGATGCGCGCCGCCATTAGCGTGTCTCCGACACGTGGAACATCACAGCACCTCGGGTGCAAGCGACATGATCTTGGTGAACCTGCGGGCCCGTAGTTCGCGCACCACCGGGCCGAAGATGCGGGTGCCGATCGGCTCAAGCTGCTTGTTGATCAGGACCGCAGCGTTGCGATCGAAGCGAATTGCGCTGCCATCGCCGCGCCGGACCGGAAATGCGGTGCGCACGATGACCGCCTGGTGCACGTCGCCCTTCTTTACCTTGCCCCGCGGAATTGCCTCCTTGATCGACACCACGATGATGTCGCCGACCGAGGCCGTCTTGCGCTTCGAACCGCCAAGCACCTTGATGCACTGAATACGGCGCGCGCCGGAGTTGTCGGCCACCTCCAGATTGGTCTCGACAGAGATCATGCCGCAGCTCCTTCCTTGGCCAGGGGCTCGCCCCTTACGGCCGTTCCGTTGTGCTCGATGACCAGCCAGGTCTTGCGTTTGCTGATCGGCGGGCACTCCTCGATGCGCACCATGTCGCCAACCTTGCAGCGATTTGCTTCGTCGTGCGCCGCATACTTCTTCGAGCGCCGGATGAACTTCTTGTACAGCGGATGCATGACGCGACGATCAACCAAGACCGTCACAGTCTTGTCCATCTTGTCACTTGTCACCCGCCCACTGAGTACGCGCTTCGGCATATCGCGCCGGTCTCCTTACGACTTCGCCGCGGAGCGTTGCTTCTCCGCCATGATGGTCTTCACCCGCGCAATCTGCCGCCGCACCTGACGCACCCGAGCCACACCCTCCTGCTGGCCGGTTGCACGCTGGAAGCGCAGGTTGAACTGCTCCTTGCGCAGATCGAGCAACGCCGTGCTCAACTCGTCCGCCGTCTTTGCCCGCACGTCGGTCGCCGCCTTTGCCATCATGCGTCTCCGATGCGCGTCACGAATCGCGTGCGGATCGGTAGCTTGGCAGCTCCCAGGGTCAGTGCCTCACGCGCAAGGTTGGCCGGCACACCGTCGATCTCGAACATGATCCGGCCCGGTGCGACGCGACAGACCCAGAATTCCGGCGAGCCCTTGCCCGATCCCATCCGCACCTCTGCCGGCTTCGCCGAGACCGGAACATCCGGGAAGATGCGTATCCAGACGCGTCCGGTGCGGCGCATGGCGCGCGTGATGGCACGCCGCGCTGCCTCGATCTGACGTGCAGTGATCCGATCAGGCTCGAGCGCCTTCAGCCCAAAGGTGCCAAAGTTCAGCGAATAGCCACCCTTGGCATTGCCGTGAATGCGACCCTTGTGGGCCTTGCGATACCTGGTGCGTTTCGGTTGCAACATAGTGTTTTACTCTTCTCCGTCATGGCCGAATCTTGTGCGGCCATCCACGTCTTTTCATCTTATCTCTGAGGTGCCTGTTCAGCCGCGCGGCGATCCTGCGCCATCGGGTCATGCGCCATGATCTCGCCCTTGAACACCCACACCTTCACCCCGCAGGTGCCGTACGTCGTCTTCGCCGTGGCCTCGCCGAAATCGATATCGGCTCTCAGCGTGTGCAGCGGGACGCGACCTTCGCGATACCACTCCACCCGCGCAATTTCCGCGCCTCCAAGGCGGCCGCCGCAATTGATGCGGATGCCCTGCGCGCCGAGCCGCATCGCCGATTGCACCGCGCGCTTCATCGCGCGCCGGAACGCCACCCGGCGCTCGAGCTGCTGTGCGATATTCTCCGCCACCAGTGTCGCGTCGATCTCCGGCTTACGGATCTCGACAATATTCAGCGCGACTTCGGCATTGGCCATCTTGGTGAGGTCCCTTTTCAGCACCTCGATGTCCTGGCCCTTCTTGCCGATCACCACACCAGGCCGCGCCGCGTAGATCGTCACGCGTGGCTTCTTCGCCGGCCGCTCGATCACTACGCGGGATACGCCGGCGCCGTGCAGTTTCCTTCGCAGGTGTCGACGCAGCTTCAGGTCGTCATGCAGCAACCGGGAATAGTCGTTGCCGGCAAACCACCGGCTGTCCCAGGTACGGTTGATGCCGAGACGCAGCCCGACAGGATTCACCTTGTGACCCATTAAGCGGCCCCTCCTTCCTGCTCGACTTCCTGCTGGCGTTCCGCCACCACGATCTTCAAATGGCTGAACCATTTTTCGACGCGTGACGCGCGGCCTCGGCCACGCGCATGGAAGCGACGCATCACCACCGAGCGTCCGACTTCGGCGCGGGATACCACTAGGCGGTCGACGTCAAGCTGATGATTATTCTCCGCGTTGGCGATCGCACTCTCCAGTGCCTTGCGCACCTCCTGCGCGATGCGGCGTTTGGAGAAGGTCAGCGTCGCGACCGCCTGCTGGGCCGGCAGATTGCGGATCAGTCCCGCGACCAGGTTCAACTTGCGTGGGCTGACCCGCACGTTCGACAAGATCGCCTGTGCCTCGGTATCGGCAAGACCGCGCGGATGAGACGGCTTGCTCATGTGCGCCTCGCCCTCTTGTCGCCGGAGTGACCGGTGAAGGTGCGGGTGGGCGAGAACTCACCGAACTTATGCCCGACCATGTTCTCGTTCACCTGCACCGGCAGGAACTTGCGGCCATTGTAGACGCCGAAGGTCAGGCCGACGAATTGCGGCAAAATCGTCGAGCGGCGCGACCAGATGCGGATGATCTCGTTGCGGCCCGATGCGCGCGCGGCATCCGCCTTGTTCAGCAGATAGCCATCGACGAACGGGCCCTTCCAGACGGAACGCGCCATCTCACTTGCCCTTGTTGCGGCGGCGGATGATCAGCTTGTCCGTCCGCTTGTTGCTGCGTGTCTTGTAGCCTTTGGTCGGGACGCCCCATGGCGTTACCGGATGGCGCCCGCCGGAACTGCGACCTTCACCGCCGCCTAGCGGATGATCGACCGGATTCATCACCACACCACGATTGTGCGGGCGCTTGCCTAGCCAGCGTGATCGACCGGCCTTGCCGATCTTCTGGTTCATATTGTCCGGGTTCGACACCGCCCCGATCGACGCCATGCAGTCGGCGCGCACGATGCGCAGCTCGCCGGAGGACAACTTGATCTGTGCCCAGCCGGCATCCTTACCGACTAGCTGCGCATAAGTGCCGGCCGAGCGGGCAATCTTGCCGCCGGCGCCAGGTTTCATCTCGATGTTGTGGATGATGGTGCCGACCGGGATTGCTGCCATCGGCATGGCGTTGCCAGGTTTGATATCGACCCGCTGGCCCGAGACGACGCTGTCGCCTGCCCGCAGCCGTTGCGGTGCAATGATATAATTGAGTTCGCCGTCCTGATACTTCAGAAGCGCAATGAACGCCGTGCGGTTCGGATCATATTCGAGCCTCTCCACCGTTGCCGGCACATCGAACTTGCGGCGCTTGAAGTCGACATAGCGATACGCTTGCTTGTGGCCACCGCCCATGAACCGGCTGGTGATGCGACCATGGTTGTTACGGCCGCCGGTGCCGATCTTGCCTTCGGTCAGCGCCTTGACCGGCTTGCCCTTCCACAGCTCCGAGCGGTTGATCAGGACCGTTCCGCGCAGACTGGCCGTGACCGGATTGAACTGCCTGAGTGCCATTTATGCGAGCCCGGTGGTGAAATCGATGGACTGGCCAGCGGCCAGCTTGACGAACGCCTTCTTGACATCCGAACGCTGGCCTGGCCGGCCGCGGAAACGCTTTGCCTTGCCCTTCTGCACCAGCGTGTTCACTGACACCACAGTGACACCGAACAGACTCTCGACCGCCGTCTTGATCTCGCGCTTGTTCGACTCGAGCGCGACGCGGAAGACGAACTGGCCGTGTTCGGTCAGCGTCGTCGCCTTCTCGGTGATCACCGGGTTGCGGATGATCTGATACATCGCCTCTCGCGACAGCGCGGGTTTGCGCTTTGCTGTGGACCCACTCATGCCGCGGCTCCTTCATCCGGGGCTGCATGGTCGGTGATCACCGCAGGCGCGGGTAGATCCGAGTGCGCGGGGTTCGTCGGCGTCGTCGGTTTCGCGGCGCCATTCAGCCGCTGCTTGAGCGCTTCGACACCAGCGGTGGTGATCGCCAGCATGTCGTGGTTTAGAATGTCATAGACGTTGGCGCCGATGGTTGGCAGCACGTCGATGCCGGGAATATTGCGGCTGGCCCGCAGGAAGCCGGCGTCCACGCTGCCGTCGACGATCAGCACCGAGGACCAGCCCAGCGCCTTCAGCTTCTTCGCAAGCTCGCCGGTCTTCGCCGTGCCGTCTGCAGCCTCCAGCACGACCAGTTTGCCGTCCGCCTGCTTCTGCGACAGCGCCGAGATCAACCCGAGCCGCCGCACCTTCTTGTTCAAGTTATACTCGTACGAGTGCGGAACCGGGCCGTGCACCACGCCACCGCCTCGGAACTGCGGCGCGCGAAGGCTGCCCTGGCGCGCGTTGCCCGTGCCCTTCTGCCGGTACGGCTTTTTCGTCGTACCGGACACGTCATTCATGCCCTTGGTGCTGTGAGTGCCGGCTCGGCGCTTCGCCAGCTGCCAGTGCACCACCCGCGCCATGATGTCAGGGCGCGGCCTGGCCGCAAAAATTTCGTCCGGCAGTTCGGCACTGCCGGCGCTGGTCTTGTCCAGCGTGGTGATCTCGACCTGCATCGTTCAGCCCACCTGCGCTTCGACCAGAGCCGCGGGGTATGGAGCCTCCGCCGGCCGCGCTCGCTTCACTGCATCGCGCACCAGCACAAATCCCCCCTTTGCCCCGGGCACGGCGCCTTTCACCATCAGCAGCCCTTTCTCGGCATCCACTGCCGCCACCTCCAGGTTCAGCGTGGTGACGCGCTCGACACCGAGATGACCGGCCATCTTCTTGTTCTTGAACACCTTGCCGGGGTCCTGCCGGTTGCCGGTCGAGCCATGGCTGCGATGGCTGATCGACACGCCATGGCTCGCCTCAAGTCCGGAAAAGTTCCAGCGCTTCATCGAACCGGCGAAGCTCTTGCCCTTGGTGGTGCCGCAGATATCGACCCGCTGCCCGACTGCGAAATGCGTGGCCGACAGGATCGAACCCGGCTCCAGCAACGCATCGGCAGCAACACGAAATTCAGCCAGCTTCGCCTTCGGCTCGACCTTCGCCTTGGCGAAGTGGCCACGATTGGGCTGCGAGACGTTCTTTACCTTTGCCTTGCCCCAGCCAAGCTGCACCGCGTCGTAGCCATCCTTCTCCGCGGTTCGCTGCGCAACCACCTGCAATCCATCAAGCTGCAGCACGGTCACCGGCATGTGCACGCCGTCGTCGCGGAAGATCCGGGTCATGCCCAGCTTCTTGGCCAAAAGCCCTGTACGTTGATTTGCCGTGGGGTTTGCCATGGGTCAGATCTTGATTTCCACGTCCACGCCGGCGGCGAGGTCGAGCTTCATCAGCGCGTCCACCGTCTGCGGCGTCGGCTCGACGATATCGAGAAGTCGGCGATGCGTGCGGATCTCGAACTGCTCACGGCTTTTCTTGTCGACATGCGGCGAGCGATTCACGGTGAAGCGCTCGATATGCGTCGGCAGCGGTATCGGGCCGCGCACGTTGGCACCCGTGCGCTTGGCCGTGTTCACGATCTCCTTCGTGCTGTTGTCCAGCACGCGATGATCGTAGGCCTTGAGCCTGATGCGAATATTCTGATTGTCGAGCGCCATTCCACAAATCCTCTGCAAACGCCACCGGCGCCCCTCGTTGCCGAGGAGCGCCGGTGCCGCTGAACTCCGCTAGGCCGTGATGCTGGCGACGACGCCGGCGCCGACGGTTCGGCCGCCTTCACGAATCGCGAAACGAAGCTGCGCA
>JBKPSV010000060.1:0-15625 GCA_046735215.1 Pseudomonadota bacterium
TCTGCACGACCTGCCTGCTGATCTCTTCGGTGGCTGTTCCCGTCTGATTGGCCAATGCCTTCACCTCGGAGGCAACCACTGCAAATCCCTTGCCGGCCGCACCAGCTCGCGCCGCCTCAATCGTCGCATTCAGCGCCAGCAGATTGGTCTTCTCGGCGATGTCGTGAATGACCGTCACCACATCGCCGATCTTCTGCGCACCCGCCACGAGCGTCTGCACCGTAGCGTCGCTGGCACGGGCGTCCTCTGCCGCCTTGCCGGCAATCGTTGCGGATTCCGCCACCCGGCAGCTGATTTCCTGGACCGAGGCCGCCAGTTGTTCGGACGCCGAGGCAACCGTCTGCACGTTGGACGAAGTTTGCTCGGCCGAAGCGGCGACGGTGGCCGATCGCTCCTCGGTCTGCGCGGCCATGACAAGCAATCCGTCGGCGTTGCCTTCCATCCGGGTGGCCGCTTCGGCGAGCGTGTCGGTCAGGCGCCCCATAGCGGACTCGAACTCGGCGGTAAGTGCCTCCACCTTGCGTGTCCGCGCTTCGCGTGCGGCGGCTGCCTGGGCCTGTTCGCCGGCAAGCCGGCTTGAGTTGATCATGGCCTGCTTGAACACCTCGACCGCCTTGGCCATTGCACCAATCTCATCCCGCCGCTGCTGGTCCGGGATGAAGGTGGTGACATCTCCGGCGGCGAGCGCGGCCATGGTGCGCGTCAGTCGAACAGTGGGGCGAGCGATGGCGCGGGCAATCAGCAGCGCCACGATGATGGCTGCCGCAGCACCAAGGGAAACCAGCATGCCGAAGGCCCAGCGCATCTGCGCTAGTTGCGCCAGAAGCGCAGCCGCAACGCTGTCGCGCCGGATTTGCGCCCTCTCCGAAGCCGCATTCAGCGCGCTACGAAGCTGACCGAAGCTTTTTTCTGCGTCGCCCATCATCATAACGCCATAGGCGGCATCCAGCACAGTGTTCTCGATCACCTGCTGGGCTGACTTCTGATAGCTGGCGAAACTAGCCGCGGTCGCGTCCTGCATCTGCGTCGCGACCGCGGCGAGGCGGCTTGTCAGTTGTGCCCCCATCGCCTGGACCTTCGACTTGTCGGTCTCGTTGGCGGCGGCCGATGTCAGGTGAAAGAGCTCGGTCTGAATGTCCGCAACAGAGGCGGTAGCAGACATCGCCGAACGCAGCGCCTCAAAGGCGTCGCTGTTCAGCGCCGCCACCCCTGTCTCCTGACGCCCGAGATCAACCATGGCGATGATCGCCATCGTGAGCATGGCCGCAAGAACGACGCCGGGCGCGACCAGGCTCTTCGCCCAGAGCGGCAGGTTACCGATCCTTGGCATAACGATCACTCGCCGGCGTTCAGTCCTTATAGAAACCAACGCCGCAGACCACGTCGTCAGTGTGGATCACGTAGGCCGACTTCTGCTGGATCTTCTTGGTGTTCGGGTTGGGCCATTTGAAATCCACCCAGCCCTGACCCTGCTCGAAGCCAACCTTTACGATCTCGGCGTTCGGCTCCTTACCGTCGGGATCTTTGATGTGCATCAGGTTCTTGCCGACGAAGGACGAATTGGCGCCATGAGCCTTGTTTACGCCATCGTGATCGTAGCAGAAGACGTACAGCTCGCCCTGAGTAAAGCCGCCGTCGGGACGGGTGAAGTCGGTGAATGCCTTGGCTTCGCCAACCTGCTTGATATAGGCGGCGGCCTTCTCGGATAGCGCCTTGGCCTCATCGGCGCTTGCTGCATACCCGGGCATGGCGAATACACTCAGTCCGACTGCCATTGCGGCGCCCACGACAAATTGGTGCCTCATCTCGTCAACCTTCCCAAGGTGTGTTGGCCATTCTTGGAAATGAGGCCCTAAGAAGTGCTGAACGTAGTTCCGGTCTGTTGCCGGCCGCCGCTGGCGCCGCACGACGATGCGGCAAGGCGCGAGCGAGCTAACCGACCTGCTCAGCCGGCGACCGGGCCAGTGAAGGGTCTCAGGTCGGATGACCTCGGCGACTGCTCCGGGCCTGGCGCATGTGCGATTCGGCACTGGACGGTGCTTCTGGCCGTGGTGCTTTCGCGGTTGTATGCCTATCTGAGCTGTTCCCAGACACAGACACTCGAACCCGAACACTCGATGGCAGACACAAAGACGAAGAAGGGCCTCATCTCGCACGGGGTCGCGGCTCAGAACCGCAAGGCGCGCTTCAACTATGCGGTCAAGGACACGGTGGAAGCCGGTTTGGTCCTGAAGGGCCCCGAGGTGAAGTCGTTGCGCAATGGTCGCGCCACATTGTCTGAGGCCTGGGCCGGCGAGCGCGACGGTGAGATGTGGCTGTTCAATGCCTATATCCCGGAATACCAGGGCGGTGTGCTGTCGCGTTTCGAGCCGCGAGCCCCGCGAAAGCTGCTGCTGTCGCGCAAGCAGATCCGGACCCTGGCCGGCGCCGTCTCACGCGAAGGTATCACGCTGGTGCCGCTGCAGATCCACTTCAATGAGCGCGGTCGTGCCAAGGTGCTGCTGGGGCTGGGCGAAGGCCGCAAGAAGCAGGACAAGCGCGCGGCGATCGCCGAGCGTGACTGGCAGCGCGACAAGGCACGGCTAATGCGGGCGAGAGGCTGAATGAACGACAAGCTGATCGAGGCCAAGCGGAAGTGGGCCCGCGAAGGTCGGCTGCTGACCGGAACGGTCGGCGATCCAGAACGTGACAGGCTGCCGCCCGGGCAGCTTCTGGTGCGGGACTGGCCGGTGCTCGATCTCGGCGCGGAGCCTAACGTGACCCCACAGAAGTTCCGGCTCGACGTCGATGGGGTCGTGGAGCACAGGCTCAGCCTGTCGCTCGACGAGTTCATGGCACTCCCGCAAAGCGACAGCGTTTCCGACATTCACTGCGTCACGCAGTGGTCGCGCTATGACAATCGCTGGACCGGCGTGTCGGCGCAGGCCCTGCTCGACATCGTGCAGCCGAAACCGGAGGCACGCCACGTTCTGTTGCACAGCTTCGATGGCTATACGTCGAATGTGCAGCTGGAGCAGTTCGATCAGCCGGACGTGTTCCTGGTGCATGCGTGGGAGGGCAAGCCATTGAGCCGGGCGCATGGCGGGCCGGTGCGGTTGGTGGTCCCGCGCCTGTATTTCTGGAAGTCAGCGAAGTGGCTGCGGCGCATTCAGTTCACCATCAGCGATCATCCTGGCTTCTGGGAGCAGCGCGGCTACCACAACAACGGCGATCCATGGCAGGAACAGCGCTATGGTTGAAGCGACGCGCCGCATGGTACTGATCGCAGCATTGGGGGTTGGCATGGCGGGCGACAAAGAAAGGCTTGCGTGGGACTTCGTCTTCCCATCGATCGATGAAGGAACTCTGGATTTCGCGCAGTTTCGGGGTCGCGTGCTGCTGGTGGTGAACACCGCGAGCTTCTGTGGCTACACCTATCAATACGAGGGTTTGGAGAGGCTGCAGAAGACAGGCTCGGGGCGCGGTCTGACAGTGATCGGTGTGCCAAGCCAGGACTTCAACCAGGAGTCAGCCGACAACAAGACCGTGAAGACATTCTGCGAGAGCACCTTCGGCGTTGAATTCCCGATGGCAGGAATTGCCCATGTGCGTGGCGCAGGCGCCGCGCCATTCTATGGCTGGGTTCGCGAGCAAAGGCAGTGGGAGCCAAGCTGGAATTTCAACAAGGTGCTGATCGGCCGCGACGGTCGCATCGCCGGCACGTTCGGTGCCGGGGACGAGCCGCAGGGAGCCAAGCTGATCCAGGCGATCGAAACGGAAATTGCGAAACCAATCGGCTAGGCTGGCGTCGCCATCCGTTCGAGCAACTTCTGCACGACCGAGCGGAACATCTCCTCAGTCAGGCGGCCGGTGTTCGTGTTAAGTCGCGACACATGGTAGCTATCGGCGAGCACACGGCCTGCGGACAAAATATGCAGTGAGCCGTGGCGGAACGGGACCCGCGTGGGGCGGATCCCATGCGCGCGCAGGGTGGCGTTATGCGCGGTGACTCCAAGCGCCAGTAGGCCACGCAACCGCGGCATCGCGCCGATCTCCTCGGCAAGGAAAACATTACAGGCTTGCATTTCGGCTGGTGTCGGCAGATTTGCCGGTGGAACACAACGGACGGCGTTGGTGACGCGGCAATTCGCCAAAGTCAGCCCGTCTTGCGGGTCGGCAGCATAGCGGCCTTGTGCCAGGCCAAAATCCAACAGCGTTCGGTAGAGCAACTCTCCAGCATAGTCTCCCGTGAATGGCCGTCCGGTTCGATTGGCACCACGCACACCAGGCGCCAAGCCGACGATCAACAACTCTGCATCGAGGCTGCCAAAACTTGGGACCGGGGCATTGAACCAGTCCGGATGCGCCGTGCGATTCGTGTGCCGGTACCCCGCAAGGCGCGGACAAATCGAACAGTCGGCCGGCGGCGTCGCGCCGGAGCGCGGGGTCACGCCGCGTCGTGGGGATCGGGAAATGGCTCCGCAGGGGTCTGCCGCAGCGGCACTGGACGAACGCGTGGCTCTGTCTGCCGCCGCGTGAACTCCGGCGCGATCTCCGCGAGCTCGAGGAACTGGTCAGCCTGTCGGCGAAGCTCGTCGGCCACCATAGGTGGGCTGGTCCGAATCGAGGAGACCACCGACACACGGACACCTTTGCGCTGCATGGCCTCGACCAGACGACGGAAGTCTGAATCGCCACTGAACAGTACGGCGTGGTCGATTCGCGGCGCCAGTTCCAACATGTCCACCGCAACCTCGATGTCCATGTTGCCCTTCACGCGCCGCCGACCTGCGGCATCGGTGAACTCCTTTGCCGGCTTGGTCACCAGGGTATAACCATTATAGGCAAGCCAGTCGGTGAGGGGCTTTAGTGGCGAGTATTCCTCGGTCTCCAGTACAGCGGAGTAGTAGTAGGCACGAATGACATGCGCTTTGCGACGAAAGAACTCCAGCAGGTTGCGGTAGTCGACGTCGAAACCGAGATTGCGTGAAGCGGAGTATAGATTGGCGCCATCAATGAACAGAGCGATCCGTTCTGTTGGTAGGAAATGCATCGAACTCAACCTCTCGAAGCAGCGGCGTGAACCGAGTAGAATGCGTGCTGACCGGCGAATGAGTGGATACCGGGGCGATCGCGAAGTAAATCATCGCAGTTTCCGGCCGAATTGTGAACTGCCTGTCAAAGTTCGTTGCTGATGATCTTGCTTGGCATAGGAGCGAATTTAGTAGGACCGCATGGCGGTTCACCGCTCGACACTGTGCGATGGGCTGTGATTCAACTGGACGGATTGCTGAGCCTGCACCTTCGCGGCTTATCGCGATGGTACAGATCGGAACCACTTCCTCCGTCCGACCAGCCCTTCTACGTCAATGGCGTTGCCCATCTCGCTGCGCCAGCAGGTGTGGCGGAACCAGAGCCAGCAGACTTGCTGGCTCGACTCCAGGAGATCGAGGCGCGCGCAGGTCGCGTAAGAGGCGAGCGCAATGCGGCTCGCACACTCGACATCGACATCATCGCCATGGGTGAATCCGGCCAGATGATACGGGCTACCCCTGACCCGATTCTGCCGCACCCGCGGGCGCATGCCCGTGCCTTTGTTCTGGTGCCCCTGCTGGAAGTTGCGTCGACGTGGGTGCATCCGATCTCTCGCCGATCGGCGAGGGAATTAGTGGCAGGGCTGCCCGCTCAGGCCATTGAGGCGATGGAGGACGATAACTGACCCTCAGCTGCGCTGCGCGATCAGTCGGCGCACACAGCGCATGTTGGTGATCGTTGCATCCATGGTTGTCCCGGTGATGCCACCCCGTAGGTACACCCAATCGACGCGGTCGCGGGAGAATTCTACGACCTCATCGCCAGTACCGTACTGCATCTGCCCCGCCATCATTCCGTTGGCGGCGATCTGGATGGGCAGGGGGGCGGTGCGCGGCGGGCTGACCTGGAACGGGTAATCGAAGCGGCCGCCGCGGACGTGCAGCCGCTCTTGCAGGTCCGGCGCGCCACACTGGAAGCCGACGCCGCTGATCAGCGTATCCCGTCCGACATACACGCCATCGTACTGCGTCCCGGCCGTCGGCATCGGCGTCGGGAGGACGCAACCCCCGATGAGGACGCAACCCCCGATGAGGAGCGGGCACAGCGCGAGTGCACGGAGACGGAGCATCAAGCCCAGATGGCGCCAGGCCGCGCTGCATCAAGCGGGGTCCCGCGGGCTTGCTTTGCCGGGGTCGCCCGCCTAGATGACGTGTTTGCCCAAGTTCAGCAGCTGGAGCAGAGCGCATGGCGCGCGTCACCGTCGAAGATTGTGTCCAGAAGGTCCCCAACCGGTTCGAGCTCGTGCTGCTCGCCGCCCAGCGGGCGCGCAATCTCAGCCGTGGCGAGGAACTGACGATCGACCGCGACAACGACAAGAACCCGGTCGTGGCCCTGCGCGAGATCGCCGACGAGACGGTTGACCTCACTCGCATCGAGCAGGATCTGGTGAAGTCGCTGTCGCGCGCACCGGAGCCGGAGCCGGCCGACGAGGAGGTGCTTGATCTGATCCCGACCGACCAGAACATCTTCGGCCTGCAAGACGTGACGGCCGAGGAAGAGGCCGCCAGCCTGCCCGTCGAAGGCGAAGAGATTTCGCCCGAGGATCTCGAAGCGGCTATCGAGGCGGAGCTCGGCGGCCGTCCTCCTGGTTAGGGGGCAATGACAGCGGGGGGCGCAGGCAGCGCAGTCACGAGGCCAACCCTCGCCCCGGTTTTTGCGCCCGATGGCCTGGCGCTGGCGGAATCGCCTACCCTACGCCTGACCGAAAAACTGCACGCCTACGACCCCAGAGCGGACACCGCGGTTATCGACGCCGCCTATGCCGTGGCGGCGCAGGCGCACGCAACGCAACGGCGCGACAACGGCGATCCGTATATTACGCACCCGGTCGCGGTCGCCGACATTCTCGCCAGTTACCGGCTGGATACCGCCTCGATCGCCACCGGACTGCTGCACGACGTGATCGAGGACACGCCGGTCAAGCTGCCGGAGATCCAGACTAGGTTCGGCGGCGAGATTGCCGGGCTGGTCGACGGCGTTACCAAGCTGACCCGGCTCGAACTGCAGTCGGACCGCACCAAGCAGGCGGAGAATTTCCGCAAGCTGGTCCTTGCCATAAGCCGCGACATTCGCGTTCTGCTGGTGAAGCTGGCCGACCGGCTGCACAACATGCGTACTTTGCACTTCGTGCAGGACCAGGAGCGGCGGCGGCGCATCGCGCGCGAGACGATGGAGATCTACGCCCCGCTCGCCGAACGCATCGGCATGGACGCGGTTAAGACCGAACTGCAGACACTGTCGTTCGAGCAACTGGAGCCGGAGGCGTATTCGACCATCCAAGCGCGGCTGAATTTCCTGCGCGGTCAGGGTGCTGATGTCATCGAAGAGGTGCGCTCCGAGCTAAACCAGGTTTGCGAGGAGGCCGGCGTCACGGTGACCGAGGTCGTCGGGCGGGAGAAGTCGCCCTACTCGATCTGGGAGAAGATGCACCGTCGGAACGTGGCCTTTGAGCAACTTTCGGACATCATGGCCTTTCGCGTCGTGGTGCCAAGCAAAGAGGCCTGCTACGCCGCCTTGGGCGCTGTACATTCGGCCTATCCGGTGATCGCCGGTCGCTTCAAGGACTACATCTCTACGCCGAAGTCGAACGGCTATCAGAGCCTGCACACCGGCGTCACGCTGCGCGAGCCACGCAACCAGAAGATCGAGATCCAGATCCGCACCGCGGACATGAACGATATTGCCGAGAACGGCGTCGCGGCGCACTGGGTCTATAAGGCGCCTGACCAGAAGCCCGACCGCAGCGACGTGCAACGCTTCCGCTGGGTGCAGGACCTGCTGGAGATCCTGGAGAACTCGGCCGCCCCGGATGACTTTCTCGAGAACACCAAGCTGGAGCTCTACCAGGATCAGGTGTTCTGCTTCACCCCAAAGGGACAGCTGATTCAGCTGCCGCGTGGCGCGACACCCGTCGATTTCGCCTACGCCGTGCACAGCCAGGTCGGCGACGCCTGCGTTGGTGCCAAGATCAACGGACGACTGCTCCCGCTAAGGCACCAGCTGCAGAACGGGGATCAGGTCGAGATCATGACCGCACGCGGCGGCACACCGTCGCCGCAATGGGAGCGTTTTGTCGTCACCGGCAAGGCGCGCGCCCGGATCCGCCGCTTTCTCCACCAACAACAGCGGCAACAGCACCTTGATGCAGGCAAGGCAGAACTCGCGAAGGCGTTCCGCCAGGCCGGTGTGGACGGTTCCGAGAAGGTACTGGAGCCGGCGCTGAAGACGCTGAAGCTCGCCAGCGTCCAAGACCTCTATATCGCCGTCGGGAACGGCAATGTCGGACCGAAAGACGTGGTGCACGCAGCGTATCCGGAGCTGCGCCAGTCGCCGCGGGTGCCGCGCATGGTACCCGCACCACCCCCACGCACCGGTCGCCACGGCCATCGCACCGACTTCGACATGGAGATCACCGGGCTGGTGCCGGGCATGGCCTATCACTTCGCCGGTTGCTGCCACCCGGTGCCAGGCGACGACATCGTCGGCATCATCACCACCGGCAAGGGTGTCACCATCCACGGCCGTGATTGCCCGACCCTCACCGGTTTCGCCGCCACGCCGGAACGGTTCATCGAGGTGGATTGGAACTATGCGGCGCTGGGCGGTGGGCGCAGCAATGGCAAGGCGTCACACCATACAGCGCGGCTCAGCGTGATTGGCGCCAACGAGCCCACCGCACTGGCGAATCTGACCAATGCCATCGCCAAGCAGGAAGGCGCGATCACCAGCCTGAAGATTGTCAATCGGCAGTCCGACTTCATCGAGGCGCTGGTGGACGTTGATGTCCGCGACGTGGCGCATCTCTCAAAGGTCATCGCTGGACTGCGCGGCGCAGTTGGCATCCGGGGCGTTGAGCGAGGGTGATTCTTGGCCTGGGCTCCGATATCTGCGACATCCGACGCATCGAGGCGGCGATCGCCCGTCACGGCCACCGTTTCCTGGCCCGCGTATTTACTGCCACCGAGCGCGCCAAGGCGGAGAGCCGTACCGAGCGGATCCAGGCCGCCACCTATGCCAAGCGCTTCGCCGCGAAAGAGGCCGCCGCCAAGGCGCTGGGCACCGGCTTTCGGCGCGGGGTGTTCTTCTCCGACCTGGGGGTGGTGAACCTGCCCTCCGGCCAGCCGACGCTGCATATGACCGGCGGGGCTGCGGTCCGGCTGGCGGCCATTACGCCTGCCGATATGGTGGCCTCGGTCGCCCTGACGATGACCGACGAGTATCCGTACGCCTTTGCTCAAGTGATCATCTCGGCCGAACCTGTGCGCTAAGTGAGCACACTTCGTCGAGCATGGTCACAGCGGCCAATAGTAGTGCTTGGCCGATGGACAGGAGAGCGCTGATGATCACACTTCGCCGCCTCGTGGCGGTGGCCCTCTTGCTTGCAGCCAGCGTCCTCGCCGCCTGTGTCTATGACCCTTATACCGGCGCTTACGTGCCTTGCTGCGGCTACTACGGCACCCCTTACTATGGCTATCCGTATTATCGATATCCGCCGCCATACTATTATGGGCCGCAACCCCCACCGTACTACGCACAACCTCCGGCGAACCAGCCGAACGCCTATCCGAACGCGCCGCCGACCGAGCCACCTCCGCCATCGCCGCCAGGCGCCGCGAATCGGCCGGATCCAGACGAGGGCGGGTCGCCGCAAGGGTTTGCGGGCTGAACAGGACTGAACGTGTTCAATTGTCCTGCACCAGGGCGGATTGCGCATTGCAGTACGGCAGGCGTGTCGGTAAACTGCCCAATTGATGGGCAAGTGTATTTGCGATACAACAGTTTCTAAATCACGACTGCCGCCAATCCAGCTTGGCGATCATGTGCGGATCGACGCGCCAGTGATTCTGGCACCAATGTCGGGCGTGACTGACCTTCCGTTCCGGCGCCTCGCCAAGCAGCTCGGGGCCGGCATGGTGGTGTCAGAGATGATCGCATCGTGGGCCATGATTCGCGAGAACCGGAAGACGCAGGCCATGGCGACGGTCGACCGGGCAGGTGGCATCAGCGCCATGCAGCTTGCCGGGTGCGAGCCCGCGGCAATGGCCGAGGCGGCGCGCGTGGGGGTGGCGCTTGGCGCCGACCTGATAGACATCAATTTCGGCTGCCCGGTAAAGAAGGTCGCGGTGGGTCAACAGGCCGGTTCGGCGCTCATGCGGGATGAGGCAGCTGCGGCGGCGATCCTCGCAGCGACCGTGCGCGCGGTGCCCGTTCCAGTAACATTGAAGATGCGCATGGGCTGGGACCACGCGCATCTGAATGCTCCACGACTGGCGCGAATCGCGCAGGACTGCGGCATCTGCATGGTCACCGTCCATGGCCGCACGCGCCAGCAATTCTACTCCGGCACGGCTGACTGGGACTTCATCCGTCGCGTCAAAGAGGCAGTGGACATCCCGGTTATCGCCAACGGCGACATAGTGTCCGAAGAGGATGCTGCCGAGGCGCTGCGGCGCTCTGGCGCCGACGGGTTGATGATCGGCCGCGGCTGCTACGGTCGGCCATGGTTTATCCGCCAGGTGGTGCATTTCTTGCGCACGGGTCATTGCCTTGCCGACCCGTCTCTGGCCGAGCAAAGGGATGTCATTACAACGCACTATACCTCGATCCTTGAGAGCTTCGGCAGCCATGCCGGGGTGCGGCTGGCCCGCAAGCATGTCTCTTGGTATTCGCGCGGCCTGCCGGGCTCAGCCGAATTCCGCGCTGCGGTGAACCGGCTTGCGGATGCAGATGCAGTGCTGGGGCTGATCGGGACGTTCTACGATCGGCTCATTGCTCAAGGCGTTGGCCGTGCAGTGCTGCGGCGTGACGAAATGCTGGCGGAAGCGGCGTGATCAATCCCGTCGCGCGCGCTGCCATCGCTCTGCGTGAACGCCGTCGGGCCCCCGACATGGTGCAGATCATGAGTGCGGTGCCCGTGCCGGTGGTGCTGATCGACGTCGAAAATCGCTTTCGCTTCGTCAACCATGCGGCCGAGCAGTTCCTCGGCATTTCCGCCTCTGGTTTGTCGCATCTTCGTCTGCGTGATCTGGTCCCAGAGGACAACCCTTTGTTTCTGCTGGTCGAGCAGGTGCGCCGCAGCGGCGCGACGGTGTCCGATCATGACATGTCGGTAGACAGTCCGCGACTGAACAAGCGGGGCATGGCCGTTCAAGGCGCCGGCCTCCCGGAGGAGCCGGGAAGCGTCGTTCTGGTGCTGCAGGATGCTTCCGCCGCCCGTGCATTGGACCGCCAGCTTGCTTTCCGCAGCGCCGCGCGCAGCGTGACCGGAATGGCCGCCGTGCTGGCTCACGAGGTGAAGAATCCGCTCTCTGGGATACGCGGCGCGGCGCAGTTGCTGGAGACCAGTGTTGACGTCCAGGATCGCGAACTGGCGGTGCTGATCCGCGACGAGGCGGATCGGATCCGGGCGCTGGTCGATCGCATGGAGATCTTCGGCGAGAAGCCGATCACCCGGACCGCGGTCAACATCCATCGCGTGCTTGAGCATGTGCGCAAGCTGGCGCAATCGGGCTTCGCCCCCCATGTGCACTTTCAGGAAGTCTACGATCCATCTTTGCCGCCGGTGTGGGGCAATCGAGACCAGCTCATCCAGGTGTTCCTCAACCTGGTGAAGAACGCGGCGGAAGCTGTGTCGATCGCAGAATCGTCGAATCCAGAGATCACGCTGATGACCGCGTTCCAGCACGGCATGCGTCTGGCGGTGCCGGGCACCAAGACGCGGCTCGACGTGCCGCTGCTGGTCACCGTCCGTGATAACGGGCCTGGTATAACCGAGGACATCCGGCCGCATCTGTTCGAACCATTTGTGAGCACCAAGGCCTCGGGCAGCGGATTGGGCCTGGCACTGGTGGCCAAGATTGTCGGCGACCATGGGGGGCTGATCGAAGTGAACAGTCGCCCCGGTCGTACTGAGTTCCGTCTGCACCTGCCTGTTCTGAACGAAGAGGAGGCCGATCACGGCGCCTGAGGCACCGATGACCCCACCCACCATCCTGATTGCCGATGACGATCGCTCGATCCGCACGGTATTGACCCAGGCGCTCGGACGGTCCGGCTACCAGGTCCGCACGACCGGCAACGCTGCGACGTTGTGGCGCTGGGTGGAGGAAGGCGAGGGCGACCTGGTGATCACCGACGTAGTGATGCCGGACGAGAATGGGCTCGACTTGATACCGCGTATCCGCAAGCTGCGGCCCGACCTGCGCATCGTGGTGATGAGCGCGCAATCTACCCTGATGACCGCGGTCAAGGCGACCCAGCGCGGCGCCTTCGAATATTTGCCCAAACCCTTCGATTTGCAGGAACTTCTCGCGGTCGTGGGTCGTGCGCTGGCAGTGCCGGCGTCACCCGTGGTCGGCGCATCCGAGCCCCGCGATGCGGACGAGCGGCTGCCGCTGATCGGCCGCAGCCCGGCGATGCAGGAGATCTACCGCACCATCGCGCGGCTGACGACGGCGGATCTGACGGTGATGATCAACGGCGAGTCGGGCACCGGCAAAGAGCTCGTGGCACGTGCTCTGCACGACTACGGCAAACGGCGCGTCGGCCCATTCGTTGCCATCAACATGGCAGCGATCCCGCGGGAACTGATCGAGAGCGAGCTGTTCGGGCATGAGCGCGGTGCGTTCACCGGTGCCACAACGCGGACTCAAGGCCGTTTCGAGCAGGCCAATAGTGGCACGTTGTTCCTCGACGAGATCGGCGACATGCCGCCGGAGGCACAGACCCGCCTGCTGCGGGTGTTGCAGGAGGGTGAGTTCACCTCTGTCGGCGGCCGTCAGCCGATCAAGGCAAATGTGCGCATCGTCGCCGCTACGCATCGCGACCTGCGCAGCGCCATCCGCCAGGGGCAGTTTCGCGAGGACCTTTACTACCGGCTGAACGTCGTTCCCATTCGGCTGCCGCCGTTGCGGGAGCGGGTCGAAGACATACCCCCGCTGGCGCGCCATTTCCTCGAACGCGCGCAGGCCGACGGGCTGCCGGTGAAGACGCTGGACCAGGGAGCGGTGGACCAGCTCAAGCGCTACGCATGGCCGGGCAATGTGCGAGAACTCGAGAACCTGATGCGCCGTCTCGCCGCGCTATGCCCCCAGGACACCATCGGCGCGGAGCAGATCGCGGCTGAACTGGTCGAGACCACACTGTCTGCGCCAGAGGCACCTGTGGCGACCGGGCCGGAGCCGCTGGTGCGGGCGGTGGAGCGACACATCCGCGAATTTCTCGCCGCACATGACGGTGGCGGGACACCATCCGACATTTATGACCGGGTGATCGCAGAAGTGGAGCGCCCGTTGATTCGGCTGACGCTTGCGGCGACGCGGGGCAATCAGATCAAGGCTGCCGCGATGTTGGGTCTCAACCGCAATACGCTGCGCAAGAAGATCCGCGATCTGGAAATTCCCGTGGTGCGAGGACTGATGTGAATGTCGCGCCGCCACCCGGGTCATTGAGACCCGCGTCGCCTGATGCGCCGCTGCCCGTTGCGGAAGTGTCGCGCGCACGCACGCTGCTTGGCCGTACCGGTGATATCCTGCTGGGCAAGGTCGCGACCCTGCTGCTGGCCTCGCTCGCCCTGGCGGTCGGGTTGGCGACATTCATCATTCTTGCGAACGGCTCGCCACTGGGGCTGAGGCCTGGCGTCAGTGTGGGCCTCGTGCTGGCCAACCTGTCAGCAGTGCTGCTCCTGGTTGCTGTCCTCGCGGGACGGCTGACCCGCGTCTGGGTCGAGCGGCGTCGTGGCTCGGCGGCCTCACGACTGCATGTGCGGCTCGTTCTGCTGTTTGGCGGTGTGGCCGTGGCGCCGGCGATCATGGTGGCGTGCTTCGCTGTCGCTTTTTTCCATTTCGGCATCCAGGGCTGGTTCAACGATCCGGTGCGTGAGGCGGTGACCGAATCGCTGCAGGTCTCGCGCGGCTATCTCGACGAGCATCGCGAAAACATCCGTTCGGTCGCGCTCGAGATGGCAAATGATCTCACGCGCGCCGGACAGTTCCTGACCGCAGATCCATCAGTGTTCGCCGAGATCCTGGCGGCCCAGACGACGCTGCGCGGTCTGACCGAGGCAGTGATCTATGATCCACTGACCCGTCAGGTGCTGGCGGCCGCGGGTCTGTTCGCCGGTATGGGTTTTGAACTGCCAGCACAGTCAGTGACGTCGCAGGCGCAAAGCGGCGACGTGGTGGTGCTCGCCGCCGGCGACGGCACGCGCGTGCAGGCGATCGCGAAGCTCGACTCGACGCCACCGCTGATGCTGATGATCGGACGGCCGGTGGACCCTGCGATCCTCGACCACATGAAGCGCACCGAACAGGCGGTCGCAGAGTATCAGCGACTGGATGCGAGCCGCTCTTGGTTGCAGGTGGCATTTGCCTGGATCTTTGCGATCGTGGCGTTGATGGTGCTGCTGACCGCGGTGGCGATCGGACTGGTCCTGGCGAATCAGATCGCACGCCCGATCGGGCGATTGATCCAGGCAGCCGAAAGGGTGCGCAGCGGCGACCTGGGCGTGCGCGTGACCGAGGCGCCGACCGGAGATGAACTCGCCGGTCTGTCGCGGGCATTCAATCGCATGACTGGTCAGCTTGCGGCGCAACGCAGCGAGTTGATGGAGGCCTACAGCCAGATTGACGAGCGCCGGCGGTTTACCGAGACGGTGCTGTCCGGTGTCTCGGCTGGCGTCATCGGCCTTGATGCATCGGGCCGCATCGAACTGCCGAACCGTGCGGCGGACGACCTGCTTGGCTGCGATCTGTTGTCGGCGATCGGACGTGAACTGGCCGATGTCGTGCCGGAGTTTGCCGATCTGCTGCATGAGGCTGCAGCATCGCCGGAGCGTGCGCGCACCGCGGAAATCCAGATCGGTCCGCCGACCCGCCGGCAAACACTGCTGGTCCGCATCGGTGCCGATCTGTCGGCTGGCCGCACCGACGGATTCGTGGTCACGTTCGACGACATCACCGAACTGCAGTCGGCGCAGCGCAAGGCGGCGTGGGCCGATGTGGCACGCCGCATCGCGCACGAGATCAAGAACCCGCTGACACCAATTCAGCTCGCTGCCGAACGCCTGAAGCGGCGATTCGCGCGTGAGATCACCTCGGATCCGGAGACGTTCTCGCAGTGCGCCGACACGATCATCCGGCATGTCGGCGACATCGGCCGCATGGTGGATGAGTTCTCCAGCTTTGCGCGCATGCCGCAGCCGGTGATCAAGACCGAGGACGTCGGTCGCATCGCTCGCGAAGTTCTCGTGCTGCAAAGGACCGCCAGGCCCCAGATCGCCTGGCATAGCGAGATACCCGAGCGCGGACCGACAGCGGCGTGTGACCGTCGCCTGGTCAGCCAGGCGCTGACCAACCTGCTGCAGAACGCCGCTGACGCCGTAATCATGCGTGAAGCGGCAGGTAGCATCAGTGTTCGGGTCGAGCAGGCCGACGACGATGTTCGCATCATCGTGACCGATGACGGAATCGGGCTGCCGCAGGAAGATCGTGCACGGCTGACCGAACCTTATGTAACACACAAACCCAAAGGCACCGGATTGGGACTGGCGATC
>JBKPSV010000061.1:0-7192 GCA_046735215.1 Pseudomonadota bacterium
CCCTCTGTATTGCGACGTGAGGATGCACAATGAGTGACAAGCCCGCAAAGCCCGTGCTGCTGACCGGCGCGTCCGGTGCGCTCGGTCGCGTACTGACCAGGTCGCTCTCGGCCGACGGCTGGACGCTGCGGCTTACCGATATCGCGCCCTTCTCTGACCCGGTTCCGGCTGGCGTCAGCTTCACGGCCGCAGATCTGAACGATGGGGTGACGATAGCGCGGCTGGCGGAAGGTTGCGGCGCGATCGTCCATCTTGGCGGCGTATCGGTAGAGCGACCATTCGAGGAAGTGCTCGGACCGAACATCCGTGGCCTGTTCCACGTTTACGAGGCGGCGCGACGGGAAAAGGCGCGGGTCGTCTTCGCATCATCCAACCATTCCATCGGCTTTCATGAGCGCGCCGAGACGATCGGTGCCGATGCGCAGTTTCTGCCCGACGGCTTCTACGGTCTTTCGAAGGCGTACGGCGAGTTGATGGGGCGACTCTATTGGTACAAGCACGGCGTGGAGAGCGTGTTCGTGCGCATCGGCTCCTGTTTTCCGGAGCCGGTGGATGCACGCATGCTCGCCACCTGGCTGTCGTATCCGGATCTGTCCCGCCTGGTCGCGCGTTGTCTCCTGGCCGAGCGTGTCGGATGTTGCGTCATCTGGGGCGCATCCAATAACCAGCGCATGACCTGGTGGAAGGACGATGCGCGCGGCGGGGTCGGGTGGCAGCCTTTGGACAGCGCCGACCCATTCGCCGGGCAGCTTGCCGGCAAGGTCAGCGGCAATCCCGTCGCGGAGCGCTACATGGGTGGAGGATTCTGCGCACTCGACTATTCGCGCGATGCACCGGCACCACAACAGTTATTTCAAACAGGAGGGTGACTGTGCCCGACGGTCGGCTGTACATCGGCAATCGCCGGTACTCATCGTGGTCGATGCGAGGGTGGCTGGCGGTCCGGCTTGCGCGGCTGGATGTCGAGGAGATCCTGATCCACTTCAGTCGGCCTGGACCAACCCCGGCGATCGAGACGTTGTCGCCTAATGGTCTGGTGCCGTATCTCGAACATCGTGGTGTGTGCGTCTGGGAGTCGCTCGCGGTCTGCGAATATTGTGCCGAGATGCAACCGTCATTGTGGCCATCCGACCGCATCGCGCGGGCACATGCACGCGCGATCAGCGCGGAGATGCATGCCGGTTTCTTGGGACTGCGCCAGCATATGTGGATGAATCTAGGGCGCGACTTCTCTGGGCTCGGTCGGACGCCGGAGGCGCTCGCCGATATAGCGCGCATCGAGACGCTGTGGGCGGATGCGCGCCAACGCTTCGGCAGCGACGGACCATTTCTCTTCGGCGCTGCATTCACTGTCGCCGATGTCATGTACGCGCCGGTCGTGACACGGTTTCTGACCTGGCGGCCGGAACTTGGACCCGCCACACGTGCCTATTGCGACGCCGTTCGCGCGCATCCGCTGGTGAGCGCGTGGTATGATGGTGCCGCGACGGAGCCCGACGACTGGCTGTTGCCAGATTACGAAAACGCTAAATGACAGCTCCCGCGCTGGATCATGTCGGCGTGGTAGCGAGCGACCTAGCGGCGTTGGCGGCGGCTTACCAGATGCTGGGCTTCACCCTGACCCCTCTCGCCCGCTATGCCGATGGGCGGATCGGCAATCGCTGCGTCATGCTGCGAAGCGCGTATATCGAGCTGCTTGCTGTCGTCGACCCGAACGCGCGCAGTGCCACGCTCGAGCGGTTCCTGGCGCGCTACGCAGGCATTCACATTCTGGCATTCGCCATGGAGGACGAGCAGAGCGCGGTGGAACGGCTGCGCCGCGCGGGCATCGAGCAGGCGACCGTCAGTCGGTTCGCTCGTCCGTTCGACGACGCGGATCCGGCGGGTCAAAAGGCAGAGTTCGTGCTGATCCAGACACCGGAACAGCCCGAAGGCCGCGTCAACCTCGTTCGACATCTCACGCCGGATGTGTTGTGGCAGGAACCGTTCACGCAGCATCCCAACAATGCGACCGTAGTTGAGGACGTATGCATCGCTGTCGCAGAGCCAGCCGATGCAGCGGCACGCTTGTCGCGGCTTGTGGGCAGCGTCGTGGTTCCGGATCCCCATGGTGGGCTCGTGCTCGACCTATCGGCGGGTCGCGTCAGGTTGATGCAAGGGCAGGGCGTCGGCGTTGTTCCGCACATCGCCCGGCTGACTCTGAGAACATCCGACAGCAATGCCATGATCAGGCGCCTGGTGAGCGAACGGAACATTGTTGCTGACCACGATGGCGATGCGGTCCTCGTCGATGCGGCGGCTGCCGGCGGTGTCGAGATTTGCTTCAAACCCTAGCCCCTTGCATCCCATGCTTCTCCGGTTAGGGTCCGGGCCGCCATGAGTGGATCGACCCAACCTCCTTCCCAGGCCTCTCGGCGACACGCGCTGATCTACGGCAGTATCGGACTCGTCGCCGCGTTGTTGATCCTTGGGACGGGTGCGTTCGTCTGGCTGACGCAGGGAGGAACAGCGTCGCTGGTCGGGGGGCCTTTCACACTGCAGAACGGCACGGGCCAGCAGGTCACCGATCGAGATTTTCGTGGGAAATACCTGCTGGTGTATTTCGGTTACACGTTCTGTCCCGATGTCTGCCCCACCACGCTCAACGAGGTCGCTGATGCGATGGACAAGCTAGGCTCGAAGGCGGACCGGCTGCAGCCGATATTCATATCGGTGGACCCGAAGCGCGATACGCCAGAGGTGGTGAAACAATATGCCGCTGCTTTTGGGCCTCGGTTGATCGGGCTGACCGGTACTCCCGAACAGATTGCTGCAGTGGCCAAGGAGTACCGCGTGTACTATGCGGAACGCAGGACCGGATCCGGACCGAACGATTATAGTATGGATCATAGCTCGGTCCTGTACCTGATGGGTCCGGATGGAAAGTTTGTTGCACCGATCAGGCCGGACCAAAACGGCACAGAAATGGCGGCCGACATCGGCCGCCTTATGTCCTGAAGAGTGCAGTTGATGAAGCTTTCTCTCGGCAGAGTACTGTTGATCACGCTGGTGCTTGTGCCGGCGATTGCTCTCTCGCAAGGCAGCGGCATCCAGATCGAGAATGCCTGGTCGCGCGCTGCAATGCCGGGCCGTATCGGCGTGGTGTATATGACCATTGTCGACCGCGGTGCAGGGGATAGACTGACGGGCATATCCTCGCCGGTGGCTCAGAAGGCCGAACTGCACGAATCGTTCAGCGAGGCCGGGGTGTCGAAAATGCGGCCGGTGCCATCGCTCGAATTGGACCAAGGCAAGTCGGTCGCGCTGGCCCCTGGCGGCTACCACATCATGCTGATGGACCTGAAGCGGCCGTTGCACCAGGGCGACACGTTTCCCGTTACTTTGACCTTTGCCAATGCCGGCCAGGTGACAGTGCAGGTTACCGTGCAAAGACCCGGCGCAGCGATGCCGATGCATATGCCGATGCACGGCGATGGAATGCCGGGGACGAAGCCCTGATCGCGCTTAATGGCGCCAGCCCCCGCCGCGCCAACCGCCGCCGTGCCACCCACCTCCATGCCATCCCCAGCCGCCGCCGCGCCACCCACCACCGCGCCATCCCCAGCCGCCCCACCCGCCGCCGCCGAAGCCGATCGCGACTGACGGGCCCAGAAATCCTCCGTAGTAGCCGTAGGGATACAGCGGATATGGATAGGGGTAAGCGGGATAGGGATACGCAGGATAGCCATAGCTGGCATAGGCAGCCGGCGGGTTTTGCACCGTATCGCCATGCGCTGTCATGCACTGCGTATAGCTCACGTCGTAGTATTGCTGTGTTCCGCCATACGCAGCAGCGGCATTGTTTGCGCCGACCAGGCTTCCCGTCAGCAGGCCTGCCCCGGCGCCGATCGCTGCACCCGGCCCCGCCGCGCCGCCGGCGGCGCCGATCGCAGCTCCTGCGGCGGCACCCAGTGCGGTGCCGACTGCTGCACTGCCAACCGCGCTGTTGGTGGCCGCCACGCCCGGCGACACGCCACCCGTTTGCTGCGCAGCGTACTGGCGGCAAACGAAGTCATCCTCCTGAAAGGCCGCAAAGCTCTTGCCCTGTCCGGGGAGGGCCATGACGGACGGACCCGCCGGCGGCGGAACGGCGCAGGCGCCCAAAGCCAACACGCCTATGCAAAGCACCGGGCCGGTGATGCGTGACATCGATAAATCCTTAGTCGATCCGCACATTGCCTGAAACTCTACACCATCGCCTTAAATTGGCGCGCATCTGGCGCCGACTTCCGTTGATCCAGGTCAATGCAGATGCCGTGAAATTGCGGCAACTTCATGCAGCATGAGCGATCAAGAGTGCCGCCACGCGCATGTCCGGCCGCGCCCGCACGACAAATACCTGCGCCTGATCGATGCTGCTCGAAGGCTGCCGCCTGTCCAGACGGCCGTGGTGCACCCATGCGACGAAGTGTCGCTGGGCGGCGCGCTGGAAGCCCGCAAGCTCGGGCTGATCGATCCCATACTGGTGGGGCCGCCCGCGCGTATTCATGAGTTGTCAGCGCGCCACGACATCGACATCGCGGGGTTGCCGATTGTGCAATCGGCACACAGCCACGATTCCGCGGCAAAGGCGGTGGAACTGGTGCGGCAGGGCAAAGCAGAGGCCCTGATGAAGGGCAGCTTGCATACCGACGAACTCATGGGTGCCGTGGTCGCCCGGGACACCGGCATCCGTACGGAGCGACGCATCAGCCATTGCTTTGTAATGGACGTCCCTGGCCATCTCGACCCGCTGATCATCACCGATGCCGCGGTCAACATCGCCCCGACGCTGGACGATAAGGTTCATATCGTTCAGAACGCGATCGACCTGGCACATGCCGTCGGCTATCCGGAAGTTCGTGTCGCGATCTTGTCAGCCATGGAGATAGTGAACCCGAAGGTCCAGTCCACGATCGAGGCGGCGGCGCTGTGCAAGATGGCAGATCGCGGTCAGATCACCGGCGCCTACCTCGATGGCCCACTCGCGTTGGACAACGCAATCAGTCCCGAGGCAGCCGAGATCAAGCACATCGTGTCGCCGGTGGCCGGACGGGCAAATCTGCTGGTGGTTCCCGACCTCGAAGCAGGCAATATGCTGGCCAAGAGCCTGTCGTTTCTGGCCGGCGCTGACACAGCCGGCATCGTGCTAGGCGCCCGAGTGCCGATCATCCTTACAAGCCGCGCCGACTCAATCACAGCGCGGCAGGCCTCTTGTGCGATTGCCTCGATGGTGGCCGCGGCACGCCGTGGCTGAACGTCGCTAACCTTTCGATGCGGCTTTGACCAGCCGCCGCGCCATACGCAGCAGAAGCTGCCGATCATCCGGCGTGCACTCGCGATACAAACGCACCATCGCCAGCTCATCGCCCTTGAAGGCCTGACTGCCGGCGCGCGAATCACGCCCGTACATCAGGAATTCCACTCCGGTTCCCAATACCGAGGCAATCCGCGTCAGGTTGCCGGTCACTTGGCCCGCGCGTCCGGTTTCCCACTGCGCCACCGCGCTGCGTGAAACGCCGACGGCTTCGGCCAGTTGGTCCTGGGTCCAGCCCTGCTCCTCGCGCACGTTGCGGATGCGCAAGCCAATATCCTGCGGACTCGTCATAACTGCCATTGTAGGTCAGAACTGCTAACTGCGCATCTGTTATTTATATTGACAATCTATGCTGCAACAACTAACTTGCCGCTATTCCCGATCCCGTTGGAGGCGGCATGCCAAGAAAACTGGTCTGGACCGACGCGCAGGACAGTCAGATCAAGCGCCTGCGGACTGAAGGCGCGTCCTGGGACACTATTGCCGCCATACTCGGCATGGCTCGTTGGACGGTCATCGATCGCGGCCGCCGTATCGGTGCGCTCCGGCCGCCTCGCGAGTTCATGCCCCCGTCCGAGGATCCTTCGCGCGATCCGCTGCCGGCCGGACACCCCAAGAGTTGGGGCGTGCTGACCTCAGGTACCGTGCTGGAAGGTACTCCTTATCCGTTGCCGGTATTTGTCCGCTGAAGGGAGCCGATCATGAATCTGGTGCTTGCCAGGGACACTCAGGCGATGGACGCGGATGCAGTTATCGACCGTCTGGAAGAGGCAGGCGCGACATTGCTGGCGCTGCCAGGTTCAGGCTGGTCCACCAGGCTGCGGACCTCATCGCTCGAAATCGTGCGCACCGCGATCGAGAGTTACGGCTGGAGCACGAACCACATCCGTCCACCGCTTCCATCACCGGCGCAGATCACGCGGATGGATGAGGCAATGGGCTGGATTTCGTTGATTCCGGTGGAACGCTATGTACTGCGCCGGATCGTCGGCGCCCGGAGCCTGGTGCACCCGATCACCGGACGATACCTGTTCCCCTGGCGCCGCATCGCAGCAGCGATTGGTGCTGACCACAAGGCGGTGCAGCGTTGGCACGCCCAGGGGGTTGAGATCGTCGTGGAGCAACTGAACAAGCGGCCGGTCGCCTCCGTCTAGTGAGTGCGCATATATCTTCGCGCGTGGTTTCGGACTGAGATGGGCGGTGAAGGTATTCGTTGTCGGCAAGCGTGGCAGCGTCACGCACTGGGCCGAGGATGCAATGGCGGGTTTCGAGGCGGCTGGCCATGAGGTGCAGTTTGGCAGCACGCGCAGTCCTAGGCTGCATCGTTCCATCGAGCACGTTCTGCTGGCCCGTTGGGCCGGCGTACCGCGCGGTGTGCGTCTCGGCCGCGCCATTGCTCGGTTCGCGCCAGACCTGATCCTGATCGTCACGGCCTATCACGCGCCGCTGCCGATCCTGGAGTACCTCGCCTCTCTCCCAAACCGGCCGCCATTGCTTGGCTGGGTCGGCGACCGATTTTCCTCCGAACACCGAAGGGTAGCCGCCTTGTTCGACGCGGTGGCGTATTCCGACACGGGACTGCTGGCGCTGCACAGAGAACTGGGCTTTGCCTGCCCGGCAATGTTCCTGCCGCATGCCGCGAACGCGCGTCTGGGTGCGCCAGCGCATGAGGCGATGCCTCGGCGATCCGACATGGTATTCGTGGCCAACCCGACTGAATATCGACTGGCGTTGGTCAGCCAGATCCGAACACCGCTGCAGCTATACGGGCGAGGCTGGGTGCGCCTGCCAAGCGGCTGCCATCAGGTCCATGCGCGCCGCATCGGACTGGAAGAACTTGCGGCGGTCTATCGCTCG
>JBKPSV010000062.1:0-14139 GCA_046735215.1 Pseudomonadota bacterium
GTGATGCTGGCAATCAACGCCGGTGCCTATCCTTCGAGGCCGGCAATGTGCGGCACGAGTAAGCGCCCGCTCCGAACTGAGAGACATGTGTTGCCTCCCGAAGCCTGGGTGTTGAACCCACCGCAGCAGCCGATCGCGGCAGAACAAGGCCCGGCGAAACACCGGCAGATGCAAGTTATTGCGACTGAGGCTCCGCCATCACGGCAAGCACCGCGGCGCCATATCGCTGCAGTTTGGAGGCACCAACGCCTTTGATCTGTCCCAGCTCCTCAATCGAGCTTGGCCGCACCGCGGCGATCTCGCGCAGCACCGTATCGTGAAAGATGACGTAGGGCGGTATTCGCTGCGACTTCGCCTCCCCTGCACGCCATGACCGGAGCGCATCGAATGCCATGTTTGCTTCCGGTCCGGCAGCCGTCAACGCGGTTGCAGCACGTTCGGGACGCACCGCGACCGGCCGGCGCCGCGCGTCGTCGCGCAGCATGATGTGACCTTCGCCGCGCAGTATCGGGCGCGCCTTCTGCTCCGACAGAAACAGGCCGCCATGTCCGGCTGTATCCACATCCAATGCACCATGCGCGATCAACTGGCGGATCAGACCGCGCCAAAACGGCGGCGGGTGATCGGCTCCCACGCCGAAGGTCGGCAGCCGGTCGTGGCCATGACGAAGTACACCTTCCGTCGCTTCACCGCGCAGTACGGCGATGATGTGCAACGCGCCGAACACCTGGTCGGTCCGATACACCGCGGACAATACCTTTTGCGCCTCGACCGTTGCGTCCACCATCTGTGGTGGTGCAGCGCAGTTGTCGCAGTGACCACAAGGCTGCGAAAGATCCTCGCCGAAGCAGCCGAGCAGAGCCTGCGTACGGCAGCTGGCCACTTCGGTAAATGCGATCATCTCCTCAAGCTTGGTGCGCATGACGCGCCTTTGGCTTTCAGGCGCGGCTGACTGCGCCAGCCAGTGTCGCGCCTGCGCGATGTCCTGGCCGCCGTAGAGCAGCAGCGTTTCGGCGGGATCGCCATCACGTCCCGCACGGCCGATCTGCTGATAGTAGGCTTCCGGGCTGTCCGGCATGTCGAGATGCACGACAAAGCGCACATCGGGTCGGTCGATGCCCATACCGAATGCGATCGTCGCCACCACGACCACCGGCTCCCCCGAACGAAACCGCGCCAGCGCTTTGCGTTTCGTCTCCGGCTCCAGGCCTGCATGGAACGCGAGTGCCGGAACGCCTTTTGCAGCGAGCCGCGCTGCGACGCGTTCGGTTTTCGCGCGCGTGCCGCAATAGACGATGCCGCAAACGCCGGTGTGCCGAGCAAGCAGATCGAGAAGTTGTGTCGTCTCGCTGACCTTTGGTGCCGCGCCGATATGGAGGTTGGGCCGGTGGAAGCTGGCGATGAACGTTTCCGCGGTCGGCATATTCAACGCACGCAGTATGTCGGCCCGCGTGCGTGGATCGGCGGTGGCCGTCAAAGCCAGGCGTGGCACGCCCGGGAACTGATCCGCCAGGCACGCCAGCCCGCGGTACTCCGGACGGAACTCGTGGCCCCAATGGGAGACACAGTGCGCTTCATCTATGGCGAACAGCGCCAGTCGCAGGCGTGACAAGCGGTCCAACGTACCGTTGGCAAGCAGTCGTTCTGGTGAGATGTACAGAAGATCGAGCTGTTGCTCGATCAGGTCGCGCATCACGCTGCGCGCCTCCGCAAAATCCAGGTCGGAATGCAGTGCACCCGCCGCTACGCCGAGTTGGCGCAGAGCTGCGACCTGGTCGTCCATCAGCGCGATCAGCGGCGAGATCACCACTGCGGTGCCAGGGCGACACAGCGCAGGGACCTGGAAACAGATGCTCTTGCCTCCGCCTGTGGGGGCGAGCATCAATGCATCGCCGCCAGCGACGACATGGCTTACAACCTCTTCCTGCTGGCCGCGAAACCCCGGAAACCCGAATACGCTGCGCAACACAGACGCCGGGTGTCCCCATCCCTCGGCTGACAGCAGCGATTGCAGCATGAGTTCAGCGTCGATTGACGCTGATTTCCACGCGGCGGCTCTCCTGTGCCGTCAGTGCAAACGGCACCGGCCCGCGGCCGCGCTGTTTGATACGACCTGCAGCGAGACCGTCTGAAACCATCTGGTCCGCGACGATCTGCGCACGCAGGTCAGCCAACAAGATGTTCGCCTGCCGGCTACCGACGGTGCTGGCAAAGCCGTTCACGCGCGCGACGTATCCGGGATGGCTCTTGGCATAGTCGGCCGCCTGACTGATCACCGATTGCGCCAAATCGTCGAGTGCTGCCGACCACTCCTGAAAAAACACAACAAATCTTTGGGTCGGCGCATCGGCCGCACAAAGCGTTCCGGTCGCGGCAATCAAAAGCAGAAACGCCAGTGCGAGGCGGTGCATAGCCGATTCCCTTCTTGGCCACAGCAGCATTCTCCTGCCGGGCGGTTAAGTCGACGTCAACCATAGGTAGGAACATTGCCACTGCCATCGCAGCCGATATGTCTGGCGATAGGCCGTCGGCCATGAAGGGACGGTTGCTGCGGCCTTTATGCGGCGGCGGCGACCGCCTTGCCGGCAGCCAGCCGCCAGATACGATCGAGCCGTTCGACGCCAGTGAGGCGATGCGTGATCAGAATCACGCTTCTCCCCTCAGCCACGTTATTCAGTGTGCCAAGGAACGCGCGTTCCGTCTCGGCGTCCAGGCCAGCGCAGGGTTCATCCAGAATCAGAATAGGTGCAGGCGACAGCAGGGCGCGCGCCAAGACCAGCCGCCGCGCCTGGCCGCCGGAGAACCGGGCCCCGCCCTCCCCGACCCACGTGTCCAAGCCGTTGGGCAGAGTGCGAACCATCTCGCCAACCCGCGCCGCGTCGAGTGCGGCCCATAGGGCATTGGCGTCCGCATCCGGTCGTGCCAGCAGCAGGTTGGCGCGAATCGTATCATCGAACAGATGCGTCGCCTGCGAGAGCCACGCAATCTGTCGTCGCACATCCGCTGCGGCGAGCGACGCCAGATCCACATTCCCCAGCAGCACCCTGCCCTGCTCCGGCGCCGCCACCTTTAGCGCCAGCGCTGCCAGTGTCGACTTGCCGGCGCCCGATGCTCCCAGCAACGCGACACGCGCTGCTTGCGGCACATCGAGGCTCAGTCCATCAAACACCAGTGGCCGCTCGGGCTGCCAGCGGAAGTGCACACCCTCGAAGCGCAATGAAAAACCGGTTGGAACCGCGGCTGCATGACTTGGATCGGGTACCGGGACGGGCGCCTCGGCTGCCTCCAATACGCGATGTGCCGCTGCCGCGGCGTGCCCGGCAAGGACGCCCGCACGTGGCAGGCTGCCGGCCGCCTCGAAGGCCGCGACGAGCATGAACAGGGCGATGACTGCGATCACGGGCTGCGTACCCGCCATGGTCAGCACCGCAAGGATTGTCGCCTGGCCGCACAATAGCGCGGCGGCACTGGCGATGGACGATTTACCGGCGAGTTCGCGCTGGGTCGCCAGCAGTGCCGCCTCGCGCGCCTGGACCACCGCGAGCATCCGGCCTTCGGCGCTGAAGGCACGAACCTCGCGCAGTCCCGTCAGCGCATCAAGCGCTGCGATACGCAACGCTCCTGTCGCGTTCGCCAATGCCGCACCGGCCCCCGCAGCGACCCGTGCGCCGATCCACGGAATCACGAACGCGGACACGCCAAACAGGAGCCCGACGCCGATCGCCAACGGAATACTCGCGACACCGATCTGCACGACGATGATGGGCAACAGCAGGACCGCCCCGATGAGCGGCACGAGGATGCGAAGGTAGATCCCATCGAGAGACTCGATATCGGCGACCAACCGGGAGAGCACATCGCCAGCCTGACGAAAACCCAGACCACCGGCCGTGCTGCGAACGATCCCGCGGAAGAACCATATTCTAAGATCGGCTAACGCACGGAAGGTAGCTTCATGCGTCAACAGCCGTTCGCTGTAGCGCAGCACAACGCGCGCCATGCCGAATGAGCGGAGGGCCAATGGAGCAACCAGGACACCGGTCGTGACCGTCAGGGCGACCATCGTGCCACCCAATGCCATCAAGCCGACGCCGGCGAGCAATGCCGCGAGCGATACGATGACCCCGGCGGCGAGCCAGACTGCGCGGCAGCGCCACAGCCCAAGGATGCGCAGAACGTCTTTCATGCCGCGCCGCGCGCCGCGATGGCCTGGCCATCGCGAATATCGAGCCGACGGCCGCCGAAGCCATGTGCTGCGGAGGAGTGGCTGGCCAGGATAACGGTGCGACCGAGCGCCAGGCGGCGAAGACTGTCCAGCACTTCTCCCTCGGTGGCCGGATCGAGATGAGCCGTGGGCTCGTCGAGCAACAGCAGAGGGGCGTTCTTCAGGAAAGCCCGGGCGATGGCCACACGCTGCGCCTGGCCACCAGACAAGCCGTAACCACCTTCTCCTATGACCGTGTCCAGGCCGTCGGGCAGGACGGCAGCAAATTGGCTGACACGCGCATTCTCTGCCGCAACCTCTATTTCCTCCTCGGTCGCCTCGGGCCGCGCAAAACGGATGTTGTCGCGGATGGTTCCTGCGAACAGCACCGGCCGCTGGCCGATCCACCCGGTCAGTCGCGCCAGCGCCTGTGGCACCAGGTCGGCGATGTCGGCGCCGTTGATCGTCACCTTTCCTCGGTCCGGCCGAATGAACCCCAGGAGCATCTCGATGACCGTCGACTTGCCGGCACCCGAGGGGCCCGCCAGCACCACGGTCTCGCCCGCCGGCACCCGGAACGACAATCCCTTCAGCGCCGGGCCGCGCCCGGCGTCCCAGGTGAAATAGACGTCCTCGAAAGCCACGGTGATACCGCGGGCGGCCACGGTGCGAATTTCGCGCGCCGGCGCCGGCGCCGGCAGAGGCGGCAGGTCAGCCAGCACATCAGCAGCACCGCTCGCATGCAGGCGGTCCTGGTACGCCGCGGCGAAGGTGCGCAGCGGAGCGAAGAATTCCGGAACCAGCAGAAGCACGAACAGGGCAGCGGTGGGATGTGCCAGGTGCCCCGCCAGCAACTGCTCGGCCATATGCAGGACGAGTATCACGAAGGCTGCCGCCGCCGCGAGATCGAGCGCGGCAGAGGACAGGAAGGCCACGCGCAGCACGCGCATCGTCCGTCGGCGAAGTTCGTCGGCCGCGGCAGCAAGCGAGGTCGCTTCCGCCTCCGCCCGCCCGTAAAGGACGATGGTGGCGATACCGCGCACCCGGTCGAGAAAGCGCGCCTGCAGACGCGACAACGCGAGGAACTGGCTGCGCGAAGCAGCGGTCGCGCCAAGTCCCGCAAGTGCCATGGCGGCCGGCACCAACAACCCGCACAGCAGCAGGACGAGAGCAGCGATCGGGTCGGCCAGCAGCGCCGCGATGGCAACCAGAGCCGGGCCGGCGATGGCGAGCGTCGCGGCAGGCAGCCAGCGGGCATAGAGGCCTTCCAGCGCCTCGATACGTTCGACGACCGTTGTTGTTAGCTCCCCGGTGTGCTGCGCTCGGAGCAGCGCTGGCCCGGCATGGAGCAGACGGGAAAGTGCGTCCGTCCGGAGCCGCCGTCGTGCGGTGGCGCCGAGATCGAAGGCTGCCCGATCATTGATGGCCACAAGACCGGCCCGAAGCAGGGCCAGGGCGCCAAAGACGGCCAGCGGGGGGACGGGGTTGTCCGCACGATCGGTCAGGGCAGCCGCGAGCAGGCTCGCCGCACACCAGGCCTGGCCCACAGCCATAGCGATACCGAGCAATCCCAGCGCGATGACCGGCCGGGCGGAACGGCTGCCGGCGCGCTGCTCGCTCCGAAGCCACGCGCGCGCAGCCGCCTTGCTTTGCTCGTCCGGTCGCATCGGCGCCCGCTTAGCTCAGACCGGGCTGGTTGGACAGAGACGCTTGCTTAAATGTTGGAAATCAGAGGGTTCTAGCCGCCTAGATAGAATTGGCGGATCAGTTCATTGTCATTCAGTTCCGCGGCCGAGTTTCCCGCGAATTCGATGCGCCCGTGCACAATAACGTAGCCACGATCCGCGATCCGAACGGCCTGGGTGAAGTTCTGTTCGGCCATGAGCACCGTGAGCTGGTAGCCTTCTTTCAGCTCCTTGACCTTGTCGATCGTCCGCGCAACCAGCAGCGGCGCCAGCCCGACAGATGGTTCGTCGATCAGCAGGATGCGCGGTGCGGACATCAGGGCGCGTCCAAGAGCGAGCATCTGCTGCTCACCGCCGCTCATGCTGCCGGCGAGTTGCCGGCTGCGCTCTTTCAATCGCGGGAAGGTCTCGAAACAGAAGTCAAGGTTGCGCGAAATTGTGGCGCGGGCCGGTCGGCGGAACGCGCCCAGCAGCAGGTTCTCGGTGACCGAGAGCTTGGGAAACAGTCGCCGCCCCTCGGGGACGAAAGCGACTCCAAGCTCGACGATCGATTCCGTCGAATGCCCGATCAGTTCGTGCTGCGTGCCGTCGATGTCAGCGATGACACTGCCGCCTGACGGCCGGACCATGCCCATGATGCATTTCAGCAGCGTACTTTTGCCGTTGCCATTGGTGCCGAGCAGCACCACTGTCTCGCCGGCTCCGATGGTCAGCGACACGTCATGCAGCACCCGAACCGAGCCATAGCCGGCATCGAGGCGTGAGATGCTGAGGCTACTCGCCAAGGTAGGCACGCACGACATCAGGGTCGCGCACCACCTCGGTCGGGTGGCCATCAGCGATCTTGCGACCTGCGACCAGCACCACTAGGCGCTGCGAGAAATGCATGACGGCGCGCATGATGTGCTCGATCAGGATGACGGTGACTCCCTGCTCGTTGAGCTGGATCAGCAGCGACAGAATGTCGTCCACTTCTGCATGTGATAGCCCCGCCATCGCTTCGTCCGCGATCAACAGCCGCGGGTCCGCTGCCATGGCACGTGCAAGTTCCAGCTTGCGCATTTCAATCTGCGTCAGATCGCGCGGGAGACGATCAGATTTGTCAGCCAATCCCACCACGCGCAGCAGTTCCATGCACCGCGCATCGATCGGTTGCGAACCGTGGCGGCCACTATAGAGCAACGGCACGCGCAGGTTATCGGCGAGCGAAAGGGTATTGAATGGCCGCGGCAACTGAAAGCTGCGCGCCAGGCCCAACCGGGTGCGTTCATGTGCAGAGAGACCGTCCAGCACCTGACCGGCGAAGCGCACACTGCCCATCTCATTGCGCAGTGTGCCGCACATGCAATTTACCAGGGTGCTCTTGCCGGAACCGTTTGGTCCGATAAGGCCGACACGCTCCTTCTCCGCAACAGTCAGCCCAATCGATTCCAGAGCCACGAAGCCGCCGAAGCGTTTCCCCAATCCGGATACTTCGAGCAGTGTGTCGGCTGTCATACCCGGGACCGGCCAGCGAGGTGCCAGCGTAGCCGCTCGCGCATGCCCTGCAGCAGGCCGAGGATGCCGTTGGGCGCAACGATGACGAATGCGACGAGCATCAGGCCGACGATCAGCAAATTGAGCGCGGATGATATGGTAACAGTTGCAACCTGTTGCAGTGTGCCCAGAAGGATTGCTCCAATAACCGGACCGAGCCAGCTTGACGTGCCACCAACCAGGGGCATTGCCACACCGTTGACCGCATAGGCAAGACTGAATCCCGATGCCGGGTCCAGGTAGGTGACGTAGTACGGCAGCGGGGCACCCGCCATGCCCATGAACGCACCGGAAATTGTCGTTGCCAGCAATTTCAGCCGCAGGGTTGGCACGCCGGACGCTTCCGCCGCTATCTCGTCATCACGGATGGTGGCGAAACCGTAACCCAGACGCGAGCGTTCTATTGTTCGCGCTGTCGCCAACACGATCACCACGAGTCCCAGCATGACCAAAAACAGGTACTGGATATAGTCCATGCCCAGCAGCGGCACTGTCGGCGGTCTTACGATGTAGGCGCCGCGTGAGCCACCCACAAAATTCCAATTGGTGATCAGAGTCTGGACGACCACCGCCAAAGCGAGCGTTGCGATGGAGAAGAACGCGCCTCGCAGTCGCAACGTCAGATAACCGGTGCCGAGACCAACGATGCCGGAGACCAGACCACCGACCAGCATCATCATTGGGACTGGCAGGGTGGTCAGCTTGTGGAGCACCACGGTGGTGTAGGCGCCCAGGGCGAAGAAAGCCGCAGTGCCGAAGTTCACGTATCCTGTGTAGCCGCCCAGGATGTTCCACGCGGTCGCCAGTGCGATGTATTGCAGTACCACGTATCCCGCGAAGAATAGGTACGCATTGCCGATCAGGCACGCAGCTCCAAATCCCGCAGCGCCCGTCAGCAGCAGCAGCAGAACGAATTTTGCACCGTTCACGTCGTCAGCGGCCGAAGATGCCGGCGGGGCGCACCGCCAGCGTGATCAGCAGGAAGCCGAACGCCACGGCCGGTGCCCAGGATGGGCCATAGAACGTTGCCGTAAAGCTTTCGACAATTCCCAAGGTCATCGCTGCCACGAGCGTGCCAGCAAAGCTGCCCATGCCTCCAAGGACGCAGATCGCGAAAATTCGGCCAATGTAATCTCGGCCGATCGAGGGCTCGACGGGTTGAATGACGATCAGAACAGCACCGGCGAGCGACGCAGTCGCAATCGATAACCCGAACGCGATGCGCTTGATGCGTACCGGGTCTGCGGCCATCAACCGCAAAGCCAACTGGTCTTGCGCAACGGCGAGGATCGCGCGCCCCAGGAAGGTGCGCGACAGGAATACCTGCAATCCGGCCACCAAAACCAACGCAACCAAACAAGGGACCAGAAGGCGAAGCGGCAGGTCAACCATGCCGATATGCAAGGTGGGACCGATATACGGTGCCTCTACCAGGCGATAGTCAACGCCGAACACCAGAACGAGGAGGACTTCCGTGATAAACAGCAGTCCAAAGAAGAACGCCAGGCCGCGCAACGCCTCGTCGCCGCGTCGTTCGAAGGCGAGATAGTATATTTGGTATACTGCCACCCCCAACACGTAGAACGCCGGCAGTGCAATGACCGCGGCAAGTATCGGGTCTAAGCCGAACGTCGCATTGGCGATATAGGCGATATAGGAACCCAGGATGATGAAGGCTGGATGAGCGATGTTGACTATGTCCAGCATGCCGAATGAGATCGACACGCCGATCGTCACGGCAGCGTAGAAGCCACCCAGCAACACCCCGGACACCACGGCGTTGCCGAGAAGATCAAAGGACGTTTCCATTATACGCGCAGTGTGACCAATGCGCCGGCTCTTGGCTAGAGCAGTCAGGCGCGGCGCGCGGCATCCAGTGAGACGACATTGGAGCGCCCACCGCGGACTGCCTTTGCGATCTGTGCCGCCAATTCATCTTGCAGGAATGGCTTGGACAGCCGGGGCAGCCGCGGATCTTCGGCGTTGGGGAGTTCAGCGTAGCCAGTAGCCAGGATGATCGGCAGGTCAGGCCAGACCTGCCTGATCTGCCACGCCAGTTCGGCTCCGGTCATGCCGGGCATTGCGTGGTCGGTAACCACCACATCGACATTTGCCCCAAGTTGCAACAAATCGAGCGCACGGGCACCAGACAAGGCTTCGATCACAATGTGCCCGAGATCCTCCAGCATTGCCGCAGTGCTGGCGACGACAAGCGGATCATCATCAACCACCAGAACCCGACACTGGCCACCCACATTCCCGGGGATGGCCACCCCCGGCCCGGCAACCGTCGCCTCCACATCTTCAGACACCGGGAGCCACAACTCAACAGTCGTGCCATCCCCGGGCCGGCTGGTAATGCGCATCGCACCGCCCGACTGCGCCGCGACACCATGGACCATGGAAAGACCCAGGCCGGTACCTTTGCCGGCTCCCTTCGTGGTAAAGAATGGCTCCGCGGCCCGCCTCAGCGTCGCCTCGTCCATACCGGCGCCGGTATCCGATACCGTCAGGCAGACATAGCGGCCAGACGCCAATTCCTTCGGAGCATCCAGCCCGGCGGGAAGACAGCTGCCGCCTACCGCCAATCGACCGCCATACGGCATAGCGTCGCGTGCATTCAGGGCCAGGTTCAATAGCGCCAGTTCAAGCTGATTGGGATCGACCCGGATAGCCGGCAGCTCCGGTCGATAGGCGGTGACGATCTGGATTGTAGGTCCGAGCGTTCGCCGCAGCATATCACCCATCCCGTCGACAAGCGTCGGTACGTCGACCGTTTCAGGTTTTAATTCTTGCCGGCGAGCGAAAGCAAGCATACGCTTGGTCAACGTTGCCCCTCGGTCAGCACCCCGCATGGCGCCCTCTACCAGCCGATGCAGTCGCGGATCGTCCGGCAGGCGCTTGCGCAATAGTTGCAGGTTGCCGAGGACGACCATAAGTAAGTTGTTGAAGTCGTGCGCAACACCGCCAGTAAGTTGACCTATGCTTTCTTGCTTCTGCATCTCGTGCACTTGCGCTAGTGCGGCTTCGCGCTCACGGGTGCGCTCTTCAACGCGTTGCTCCAGTTCCGCATTGGCACGAGCCAGTTCGGCGGTGCGTTGCTCCACCCTGCGTTCAAGATCGAGATTGAGCTGCTCCAGTAGCCGGGTCTTCCGATAGAGATCCGCGAACACCCGCACCTTGGCTCGCAGCAGTTCTGGAACGATCGGAACCGGCAGGTAATCAACCGCACCGGCTTCGTAGCCACGCAGCAAGTCCGGTTCACTCATCTGAATCGCGGAGACAAAGATGATGGCGGTCCGCTGGAACCGTGGGTGCTCGCGAATCATTCCCGCCAACTGGAAACCGTCGAGATCCGGCATCACCACGTCGACCAACACCACGGCGATCTCATGGCGCAAAAGTTGCGCGAGCGCCTCATTGGCCGAATTGGCCTTGATGAGGTTCTCCCCGAGGTCAGACAATATGACCTCGTAGCTCATAAGCTTTGCCGGCTGGTCATCGACCAGCAGGATGTTGACCCTATCTCCCCCGCTCACCTCGGCGTTCCTTCAGCGGTGAAGCCAGATCCGGAGCGCCGACAGCAACTGCTCGGTGTTCACCGGCTTGGCAAGATAATCGGAAGCGCCTGCCTCCAGGCACTTCTCTCGGTCGCCCTTCATCGCCTTGGCGGTCAGCGCTATGATCGGCAACCGACGGAATGCCGGATTGGCGCGAATGACCTCCATCGTTTCGTAGCCATCCATCTCAGGCATCATGATGTCCATCAGCACAATGGCGACACCCGAGGTGGCTCGCAGCATCTCAATCGCCTCGCTGCCAGTGGTGGCCGTTAGCACGTCCATGCCACGCCGCTCCAGTACTGAGCTGAGCGCAAAGATGTTGCGGGCATCGTCATCGACAAGCAGCACCTTCTGCCCGACCAGGCTTTCATCGGAACTATGCAACCTCTCCAGCATCCGCTGCTTCTCGGTCGGCAGGTCCGACACCACGCGATGCAGGAACAGCGCAGTCTCGTCAAGCAGACGCTCGGGTGACTCGACTCCCTTGACGACCACGCTGCGAGCCATGGTGTGCAGTCTTGCATCTTCATCTGGTGACAGTTCACGACCGGTGAAGACGACGACAGGCACGTTGGCCAAGTCATCATCGTCACGAATACGCTCCAGTACCTCGAAACCGGACATATCCGGCAGCCGCAGGTCAAGCACCACACAGTCCGCAGGCATCTCGCGCAAGGCAGCGATCGCCTCCGCACCGGTCTCCACCGATTCGATGTCGATGTCATCGTGCCCAAGGAGCTCGGTGATCGACAGGCGCTCGGCGGCATTGTCCTCCACGATCAGCAACCTCTTACGGCGCGGCTTTACATAATCGGTAATCTTCCCCAGCGCCTCTTGCAGACCTTCGGTGGTGGTCGGCTTTGTCATGAACGAGAAGGCACCGCGTGCCAGACCGTGTTGGCGATCCTCGTCCAGCGTCACAATTTGCACCGGAATATGACGCGTCTCGGGGTTCTGCTTCAATTGGCTCAGCACCGTCCAACCCAGCATGTCGGGCAGGAAGACATCGAGTGACACTGCCGTGGGCCGATATTCGCGCGCCAGCGTCAACGCATCCGCCCCACGCATGGCCACCAACACCTTCAGGCCATGATCGTGCGCCAGGTCGACCAAGACGCGCGCATAATGCGGATCGTCTTCGGCGATCAGGAGCACCGTATCGCCACGCTCGATAATGTGGCGATCATCCAAAACCGGCTCCAGCGGGCGCTCGATCAGGCGTACCGGCGTCGGCAATGCCATCTCCACGCGAGGCACTGACTGGATCATGCCACTACGCATTGCAATAGCGGGGCCGATGTAGACGAGCGGCAGATACAGCGTAAATGTACTGCCAACGCCTGGCTTGCTGCGCAGCTGAATTTCGCCGCCCAGCAGGCTGGAAAGTTCACGGCTGATAGCAAGACCCAATCCTGTGCCGCCGTACTTTCGGCTGGTAGAGGCATCGGCCTGCTGGAATGCTTCAAAGATGATGCGTTGCTTTTCGGGGGGAATGCCGATGCCGGTATCGCTGACCTCAAACGCCACCACGGTCGGCGCATAGTCGAGCACCGGGTGTCCCACCGTCCAGCCGTCGGTAACCGCATGGATGCTGATCTGGACACCGCCATGCTCGGTGAATTTGAACGCGTTGGACAGCAGGTTCTTTAGTACCTGCTGCAGTCGCTTGTTGTCTGTGGTGATCGCTCGCAGCGAAGGATCGACCTGCACATTGAACGACAGGTCACGACTTTCCGCCTCATGCCGGAACGGTCTGGTTACAGTATCCTGCAGACCCAGCACGAGAATCTCTTCGGCATCCACCGACATTGTGCCGGATTCGATCTTTGACAAATCAAGGATGTCGCTGATCAGGTTCAGCAGGTCGGTACCAGCGCCATGAATGGTGCGCGCGAACTCTGTCTGTCGCCCGGTCAGATTGCCATCCGGGTTATCCGCGAGCTGTTGGCCAAGGATCAGAATCGAGTTCAGCGGCGTGCGCAACTCGTGCGACATATTGGCGAGGAACTCTGACTTGTATTTTGACGTCAGGGCAAGTTCGGCCGCCTGCTCCTCGAGTGCCCGGCGCGCCTGCTCTATTTCCTGGTTCTTGCGCTCGACTTCGACATTCTGTTCAGCAAGCTGCTGCGCCTTCTGCTCCAATTGTTCGTTGGTCAGTTGCAGTTCACGCTGACGGGTTTGCAGTTCGGTGGCCAGCTGTTGCGACTGTTCCAGCAGCGCCTCGGTTTGCATCGTTGCCTCGATCGAATTGAGCACGATGCCGATACCGGCAGTCAGTTGCTCAAGGAACGAAATCTGCAGATCGGTGAAGGACCCGACCGAACCCAGTTCGATCACGGCCTTTACCTGACCTTCGTACAGTACTGGCAATACGACGACATTGTTCGGTGTTGCCCGGAACAGGCCGGAGCGGATCGGCATCGTGTCCGCCGGCAAGCTGGTAATCAGCATGCGGCGGCCATCAACTGCACACTGGCCGATCAGACCTTGTCCCATCCGCAGGTTATCAACGTGGCCGCCTACCGCGTCATCGGCGTAAGCGGCAAGCAGCTTGAGGCTGACAATACCTTCCTGATCGACACGATAGATCACACCGTTCTGCGCCTCGACGAGAGGCGCGAGCTCCGACAACAGCATCCTTCCCACAGCGGCCAAATCGTTTTGGCCTTGTAGCATATTGGTGAACCGCGCGAGGTTGGTCTTCAGCCAATCCTGCTCGGTGTTACGGTCGGTGGTCAGCCGTAGGTTGCCGATCATCGTGTTGATGTTGTCTTTCAGCTCGGCGACCTCGCCACGTGCCTCAACCTGAATGGACCGGGTCAGGTCGCCTTTGGTGACCGCAGTGGCAACTTCTGCGATGGCGCGCACCTGAGTCGTCAGGTTGGCTGCGAGCAAATTGACGTTGCCCGTCAGGTCCTTCCACGTTCCGGTTGCTCCAGGCACGTTCGCTTGGCCACCCAACCGCCCTTCCACGCCGACTTCGCGGGCAACCGTGGTTACCTCGTCTGCGAAGGTCGCAAGGGTATTGGTCATGTTATTGATGGTTTCGGCAAGCGCGGCGACCTCGCCCTTTGATGCCATGGCCAGGTTCTGTTTTAGATCGCCGTTGGCCACTGCGGTGACAACCTTGACGATACCGCGCACCTGTTCC
>JBKPSV010000063.1:0-4721 GCA_046735215.1 Pseudomonadota bacterium
GCCAAACACGCCGATAGCGTGCACGCTATCGGGCGGTTTCAATGTCTCGGTCTTCGTTTCGCCCGGCGCGAGGCGGTATTCCTCCTTCTTGATCAGGTCTGCCCCCAGCGTTGCCGCATCATTCTGGAACAACTGGAAGAACTCCGCCTTTTCAAAAGCGGCAGTGGAGCCAAGCTGATAAACCCGCACCACGAGCGGAGCACCGGCGCCAGAGGTCGTGGGGTTCACGTCACTGGTGGCGACCAGCTTCAACTCGGCAACCGTTGGTGGCGGAGGTGGTGGCGGTGGCGGTGGCGCGCCGCCACAACCTTCCAGCATCAGCAGTACGGCGACGACGCCCAGGACGAACTGAGTTCTCATCAAACCTCATCGTTGCCAGTCGCACCATCACCGCTTGCTGCGGCAGGTGAAACTGCATTTCAAACAGGATGCACCGACCTACTCGGTGCGACTACCACTTGGTCGCAAGGCTTACGTGATGGGTTTGCCACCTCGTTCCTTGCTTTGTTCGGTGTACGCTTTTGCGAAGGCCCGCCCGAACACCGAGTGAAAGTCATCCTCGGCTTCTGCCGCGATTGCGCCATACAGCACGCAGAACTCATTCCAGAGCCGCGACTTGCGCGCGGCAGGCACCAGGTTCGAAAGACCGCCTTGTGACAGCCGCGCTTCCAGCACCGCAGGATCGAAGCGGCCCAGCAGTGCTGCGAGTGCCGACCGCACACCGGCGATGACGGCGATCTCGTGCATCTTTACGTCCTGCAAAGCCTCCCGGGCAGCGATCAGCGGCGTCATGTAGCCGGTGCGATCGGTGCTCAGCAAAGCGATGACTGCCTGTTCGGGTGTGACGGAGAATTTCAGTGGATTGTTGTTGTTGGACCTGATCATCGTTTGGTCGATGCGGAACTCGCCCTTAACGGCCGAGCGAGACATCAGCAGTTCGCGCATCCCTTCGGTCATGACGCGGAATATTGCGCCATAGCTGCGCAGCGCCGCTTCCGCATCGGGCCGCGAGAACTGACCCGATACGCCGGCGCCTTCGAGAAATGCCTGCAATGCGGCTTCGGCTCCCAACGGCACACTAGGCTGCGGACCGGGCGTGGTTGGTGCGGGGGGAGGGCTCGCCGTCACCGCGCCGGTTTCCGGCGCGGGCGCTCGTTTTGTTGAAATTTCGGGTTGAACCGGGACTGCCCGTTGCGCCTCTCCGCCATGCTCGACCGGCGCGAGTAGGTCATCCCATTCTGCAAACGGATTGTGTCCCCCTGCAGGGGCTGCGACGTGAGGAGGAGCGTTGGGCGGCTTCTCTGGCGACCCCGCGGCCGACGGAAGCCCGGACGGCACCACCGAGCCGATCAACGCATCGAAGTCGATATCCTGCCCACTGACCGGCGGCAGCACACGCGGCGATGGCATCGCGTGGTGCACCGCGTCGGCGTGGTCCGGCTGTGACGGCCCTCGCCATTGCACGGACGGCGTCGCGCCACGGAACAGGTCGTCTGTGGGGTCGATGCGGCGCCGCTTCGCATCATCATCGCGATCGAAGGGATCGTCGGTACGCCGCACCGGCGTCTGGTGCCTGACGGGATGCCGGAAGACGGGATCGCGGCTGCTGCGCAGGGGGACGCCGAGAGGGTCCTCCAGCGGATCGACGTTCAGCGGATCGTCCTGCGGCAATGAGGCCGCAGCGTGCTGGGCTTCGACCTCCTCCACTCGGAACGAAAATTCGCCAATCCGGAATTCATCCTGATGAGTAAGAACAACGCGGCTGTCTCGCTCGGTCGGCCGACCGGCACCGTTGACGTACACCCCGTTAGTGCTGAGATCGGTCAATACACAGCGTCCATTCTCCAGGCTCAGGACGCAATGCGTCTTAGACAGATGCCGCTCGGGATCCGGCAGTACCCAATCGTTGCGCTCGCCGCGACCGATCGACAGCGTGCCGGACGCAAGAATCCTCTCGCCACCACCGTCAGCGAGGGTAAGCTTTATCGCCACGGGGGAGTTGTCCTTGGCGGGCGGGGCAAGGCTGCATAGGAGTGCACCGGTATGGCCGACATCGTACTAGCCGAATGCTCCGGCCAGGCGTGGCTGGTTCGAGGGGAGCAGCATATCGACGAACTCCTGGCCAACCTCCTTGAGCCGCATGTTACCATTGAGGTTGTCACGTGCGAGTCAAAAAGTGCCGTAAACGCCCTTGCGTACGAGTACGGTGCAGCTCCGGGCACCGAGCTCTGGTTGATCCACCCGGCAATTGTCAACCGCGCGCGCGGCGAGACCGCTGTGTCTGCAGATTTCTCCGAGTGGTCCGCCTTGCTCAGTGAGCGCGCGCTGACGGACCTTTCGACGATAGCAGCGCTGGCGTTGCGGCGTGCCGACATGAACATCGTCCTCACGTGCTATATCGCGGCTGACGCAGCAACCACCGCGATCGACCTGACCAATCTGCGCGTGCGCATATTGGAAGGTCGGCTTGCTATGCTTGGGATTTCTGCCTCTCGCATGCTGCGGCAGACCGAAATCGACGCCGCGAAAACCGATCGTATCGAGCTCATCTTGCGTCCGTCCTGACAGCTCATTGCTTGAGCGAGGCGAGCAGTGCGTCAAGGTCAGCTTCGGTCTCGTCAGGACCTGCTGGCGGCGGTTCGGCATTCAAGCTCGCGAGCAGGTTTTCGAGCTCGTCCGGCGCAGGCTCGTTGGCCTCCACTGTCTGGGAAGATGGAGCGCTCGTTGCCACGCCCAGGTCGTCCAGCAGGCTGTCCAGCTCCGTTGCGGCCGCCGTCTCTTCCGGCGGAGGGGCCGCGTTGGGCGGCGACGCAGTCGGTGTCGGTGCGAGGGCTGGCGGAGCGGCGGGGGGCGATGGAGCGACCGGGGCCGGCGAAGCCTGAGCCGCCTGCGGAACCGGTGTTTTGGCAGGTGGAGGCGGCTTTGCGGCCGGTTTCGGGGTGAGATCGACCGGTGCCCAACGTCCCGCAAGCGGCCGTCCGGCAACCGACCCGAAGCCTGCTACCCTCACCTCAGGCCGCCCGCGCAGGCTTACGATTGGGATCGCGCCAACACTGGAAACCTTCGCGGCCTGTGTCTCCGGGAAGAGCCGCTCGGTACACGGCAGCGCCATCTGGTCACCATCCGCATCGCGATACACGTAGACTGCCAGGTCCCCGACCACGCTGATGCTGCCGAGTTGCATCGCGTTGCCACCCTTCAGCCAGGCTTGCCCGGCGCACAAGGCGACGAGCAGGCCTGGGTGACCCCACAGCATCCCTGATAGGCCGGACTGCCGGTTGAACTCCTCGAAGGCAAAAGCGTCGATCGGGTCGGACCGCTTGCCGTACGGCGCACGCAGCAGGAACCGTGGCGTGGCGAGACCGAGATACGCCGCTGCCGGCAGCGCGCGTAGCTCACTCCAGGCCGACCGGATCAGCGGGTGCCACTCATGTTCGGGCTCGCGCAGTGCGTCCGGACCGATCGCTGAGACGAATGGTGCGCCAGCGCCTCCGGTCAGTTGTGCCAGTCGGCCCAGCAGGTCGATGTGCGGCGGCGCCAACTCGAAGCCATAGAGACCGATGATCATCGCGAGCGGCCCCGCGTCAGCGTCGGTCGCCGGCTGTTCGATCAGCAACGAATGCAGCGCGGTGTCCGCCAGGTTATCGGTGCTGGCCAGATCGGCTGCCAGCTCCTCGGCTGATATGTCGTACAGGACAATCTGCAGCCGCGCACCCGTTTCAAGACCGCGCACCAGCATCTCTACCCCACGCCACAGCGCCTCGGCGCATTGGAAGTCCGGATGGTGCAGCACGCGACGCATTGCGTCCGACAGCGCGGCATCCACGCGTGCCAGCAGCGCCTCCTGCCGGCTGTCGGTCGCAGGCACGACGAACGGGCCGACAAGCCGGCGGATCAGGTCATCGGCGGAAGCCTCGCGAGGCCCGCGCAGGCCGGTCAGGCGGGCAAAGTCAGACAGCGTGCGGTCAAGCGCGATGGAGCCGCCGCGGGCCCGCCGCGTTGCCGGCGGCGGCAGCGGTTCACTTCCTGCCCAGGAGAGCACCTCCTTCATGGCACGCTCGAAGCCGCTGCGACTTTGCAGATCTCGACGCAGGCTCAAGAGCTGCTCGAACAACGGCAGCGCCTCGACCAATTGATCCGGATGGAAGTCATCCATGCTCGCGAGCGGAACTTCGACGGTGCCTTCGTCGCCAAAGGGCAGCACGATACGTGGTGCGAGCCTCTCGAGGACCGTGTCGAGATTATCGACATCTACGCGCAGCGGCTTCCGACCTGCGAGCGCCTTTCCGGTGGCAGCCTCGCCCTTGCTGGCGCGACCGGAGAAATCGCCCAGCAGCGCCAGGCGAAAAACCGAGCCATGCGCCACCCCAGGCCCGGGTGCAGGCGTACCGAAATTGACTTCGTACTTCAGCATGACGGTCTCCCCGGTACGCTCGCACGGCGCGAATTGGACCCAGCGCCTGACCCCACACTATCGGCCGGAGCCGGGCCGGCTGATGTGATAATACTCACAGCCGGGGCCGGAAAAAGGTGTTCCGTTGGCCTGGGAGCCGTATGGGCGGCAAACGAAGGGCATAAGGGGCGGAGGGTGTCATGGCAGGCCTGGACAAGGCAGAGCTCAAGAAATTTCTCAAGATGTCGCGCAAGCGTGGGCCGATGAACATGGCCCTGGCGATCGGCGGCGACGGCAAGGCGATCATCCAGATCGAAAAGATGAAGCA
>JBKPSV010000064.1:0-7880 GCA_046735215.1 Pseudomonadota bacterium
CTCCGGTGTGTAGAAGGCCGAGTGCGGTGTCAGCACCAGCCGGTGGCGGATCCAGTCCTCATTGCTCTGCCAGGCGGCAATCAGGCGCGATTGCGGGTTGGCCGGCTCCTGCGGCAGAACATCGAGCCCGGCGGCAAGCACGGTGCCGTCCTTCATCGCATCATACAGCGCATCGATATCGACGATCGGTCCGCGCGCCGTATTGATCAGGATCATACCGCGCTTGGCTGCGGCGAAGGCATCGGTCCCCATCAGGTTACGCGTCTCCGTCGTCAGCGGCGCATGGATACTGACGAAATCGCACTGGCCCATCAGCTCGGCCAACGTATCGGCACGCCGGACGCCGATCGCGAACTGATAGCCGTTCGGCTGATAGGGGTCATAGAACACCACGTCCATGTCGAACGCCTTGGCCCGGCGAGCCGCGGCGGTGCCGATGCGGCCCATGCCAACGACACCGAACGTGCAGACCGACAGGCGACGGCCGAATGGGTTGTGCGCCGGGCGCCAGTTGCCCCGAAGGTCGCTTCGCAACTCCTGGTCATGATAGGCGATACTTTTGGCCAGCGTCATCATCAGCGCGATCGCATGATCGGCCACTTCGCGGGTGCCGTAGTCGGGCGTGTTGCAAACGGGGATGCCCAGCTTACCAAAGCGCTCGATATCGACATCGTCGTAGCCGACGCCATACTTCACGAAAATGCGGCACTTGCGCAGCTTGTCGATGTACTGCGGCGGACACGAACCGACGACGGCGTCAGCATTGGCCCACTGCTCGTCTGTAACCTCCGTAGCACTGGTACAAAAATCGGTCTCGAAGCCCGCGCCGATCGCATCGCGGGCCACCGGCGCCAGTTCGGCCGGAAGGTTCGGCCAGAGAATGCGCATCGCCATATCGTTTCCTTGTCGCGTGTGTTTCGCCGCATAGTGCCATCACTGCGTCGAGATGGACACAGATGGCATACCGGCGGCACGCTGGACCGCTGAAATCGATGGTGGGACGATGATCGACGGGGCTGGCCATGACCGCATCCGAATGAGCGTCGCTGAAGCACGCGCTCTAGGCGAGGCAGCGATGGGTGGGGTCGGGTACGACGAGGACGACGCGCGCATTCTGACCGATCACGTGCTGGACGCGGCACTGTGCGGGTACGAGTATTCCGGCCTGCCCAAGCTTCTGAATGTTGTCGACCATCCGGATTTCCGCCTGCCGCGGCGGCCGATCGCCGTGCTGCGAGAGACGGGGGCAACGGCGCTGCTGGACGGTGGCAACAACACCGGGATGGTCGCAGCCTATCGCGCCGCGGAGGCGACGGTTGTGCGCGCGCAGGCAAGCGGCCTTGCGATCATTTGCCTCGCCAACACCTGGATGACCGGGCGGAGCGCCTATTACTGCGAAATGATCGCCCGCGCCGGCCTGGTTGTCATCCATACTGTGGCGGCGCCGCCCGCTGTGGCGCCATTTGGTGGCACGCAACCGGCTCTTGGCACGAACCCGATCGCCTTCGGTTTTCCAACCGATGGTGATGCGCTTGTCATCGACATGGGAACCTCGGCGTTCATGGGCACCGACCTGCAGTTCCGCTCCCGTCTCGGCACACCCATTCCATCGGGCGTCGCACTAGGACCTGACGGTCAGCCGACGACGGACGCAGCCGCCGCACGGCGCGGCGCGCTGCTTCCCTTCGGTGGAGCGGAGGGCGGCTACAAGGGCTTCGGACTCGCTCTCGCGATGGACGCTCTGGGTGCCCTGACAGCCGCAGCTCGGCCAGCGGATGAGGTCAGCGGCTATCTGTTCATCGCCTTCAAGCCGGATCTCTTCGTGCCAGCCGATGAATATCGGCGCGAGGTAAGCCGGCGGATCGACATGATCAAAGCAACGCCGCGGCAATCGGGGGTCGAAGAGATCCGTATACCCGGAGAGCGCGGCTATCGCACCCGCGCGCGCCTGATGCGCGAAGGACTCGAGATCGACGTAAAGATCTACGACGCGTTGAGACGCCTTGCCGAAGGCAATCAGGATCACGGCCTGCGATGACCAGGCCGCATCTTGTGAGATTGCGGTGCTGAATTTCCGCGGTGCAGAAGGAAGCAATGACATGATGATCGTTGACGCACAGATCCACCTCTGGGCCAAAGGCAAGCCATCCGCACATCATCGTCAGACGCCTTACCTGAAGGAGGAAGCTCTGGCGGCGATGGATGAGGCTGGCGTCGATCGAGCCGTGATACATCCAGTGATGTGGGATCCTGACTCCAACGACCTCGCCGTTGAAGCGGCGCGCACGCACCCGGATCGCTTTGCGATCATGGGCTGGATCTACCTCGATCAACCGGAGCAGCGCGCGTTGCTTGAGACCTGGAGGAGCCGGCCAGGGATGAAAGGACTGCGGTTCTACTTCTCTGATCCAAGATCGCAGTCCTGGCCGGATGATGGCACGTTGGAATTGCTGTTCCCTGTGGCCGAACGCCTGAACATACCGGTTTCCCTGCAGGCATCCGCGTTCCTGCCGCGGGTCGGAAACATCGCCGAACGGTACCCAGGACTGAAGATCAGCATCGATCACATGGGGGTTCCGCGCGCCACCGAGGGTGCGGACGCGGCCTACCGCAACCTGCCGCAGCTGCTGGCATTGGCAAGACATCCCAACGTGGCAGTAAAGGCAACCGGCCAGGCCGGTTACGCTCTGGACCAGTATCCGTTCCCAAGTATACACGACGCGCTGCACCGGGTGTTCGACGCATTCGGTCCACGACGGATGTTCTGGGGCACCGACATCACCCGCATGCACTGCACGTGGCGCCAGTGCATCACATTGTTCACCGAAGAATTGCCTTGGCTGAAAGGTGCTGACCTGGACCTGGTCATGGGCCAGGCGTTCTGCGACTGGATCGGCTGGGACACTGCTGGCGCGTAGAACTCCAGCGTGCGAGCTTGGCGGAGGATCGTCACTGCTGTTTTGATCGCTTTGGCTAGCCCAGCTTGCGCGCTGGCGTCCACACCGACGGCGGCTGTCTTTCCCTTCGCCTTTATCGACAGTAGCCCTGAGCCACCGCGTGCTGACGAACTTGCTCGACTGCATGGTGCGCGGGAAGAGCTGGGTCGCCTACTCAGTCAGTCGCATCGCTATCTCATCATCGAAACAGCGTCCGCCGAGGCAAAGACAACCGGCGTCGACTTGGTGAATTGCCAAAGCTGTGCCGTCGCAGTAGCCAAAGAACTCGGCGCCGATGTGGCCGTGATTGGATGGGTGCAAAAGGTCTCGAACCTCATCCTGAACATCAATGCGGTGATACGGTCTACAGCAACCAGCGACGTCGTGACGGCTGGCAGCGTCGACATCCGCGGCAACACCGACGAATCCTGGACGCGCGGCGTACGATATCTTGTCGCCAATCGACTGCTCGCTGCGCCGAAATAAAGCGGGACGGGCCACCTTCGTTGCCGGCCCGTCCCCCTTCGTCAAGACGTCATGCTCAGGTCAGAAATCCATATCGCCCATACCACCCATGCCGCCCATACCACCTCCAGGCGGCATAGCAGGTGCCTTGCTCTCCGGCTTCTCGGCGACCATTGCTTCCGTGGTCACCAACAACCCAGCGACCGAGGCTGCGTCCTGCAGCGCTGTCCGCACGACCTTTGTCGGATCAACGATACCTGCCTTGACCAAGTCCTTGAACTCGCCGGTCTGCGCGTCGTAGCCCCAGTTGTACTCGTCGTGGTCCAGAATGCGTCCTGCGATGACCGCACCATCTTCGCCGGCGTTTATCGCGATCTGCCGCAGCGGCATTTGCACCGCCTTGCGCACGATCTCCACGCCGAAGCGTTGATCGTCGTTGTCCGCCTTCAGCTTCGACAGCACAAGCGAAGCACGTGCCAACGGTACACCGCCGCCGGGAACAACACCTTCCTCGACCGCCGCACGGGTGGCGTGCAGCGCGTCATCCACGCGGTCCTTGCGCTCCTTCACCTCGACCTCGGTCGAGCCGCCGACGCGGATCACCGCGACGCCCCCCGCCAGCTTCGCCAGGCGCTCCTGCAGCTTCTCGCGGTCGTAGTCCGAGGTGGTCTCCTCGACCTGCGCACGGATCTGGCTGCAGCGGCCGACGATGTCGTCCTTCTGGCCGGCACCCTCGACGATCGTGGTGTTCTCCTTCTCGATGACCACTCGTTTCGCCTTGCCGAGGTCGTTCAGCTTGACGTTCTCGAGCTTGATCCCGAGGTCCTCGCTGATCACGGTACCGCCGGTGAGGATGGCGATGTCCTCGAGCATCGCCTTGCGGCGATCCCCGAAGCCAGGCGCTTTCACCGCCGCGACCTTCAAACCGCCGCGCAGCTTGTTCACGACCAGCGTTGCCAGTGCCTCGCCTTCCACGTCCTCGGCGATGATCAGCAGCGGACGACCGGACTGCACGATGCTCTCCAGCAGCGGCAGCATCGGCTGCAGACCGGACAGCTTCTTTTCATGGATCAGGACATAAGGTTCGGCCAGCTCCGCGATCATCTTCTCGGCGTTGGTGATGAAGTACGGGCTGACATAGCCGCGGTCGAACTGCATGCCCTCGACCACGTCGAGCTCGGTCTGGATGCCCTTGGCTTCCTCAACCGTGATCACGCCCTCGTTGCCGACCTTCTGCATGGCGTCCGAGATCATCTTGCCGATTTCGCTCTCGCCATTGGCCGCGATCGCACCGACCTGCGCCGTTTCCGCAGGTGTCGTGATCTTCTTCGTCCGTTGCTTCAGCTCTTCCACGACGGCAGTGACCGCACGATCGATACCGCGTTTCAGATCCATGGGATTCATGCCGGCCGCCACCGCCTTGGCGCCCTCGCGCACGATCGCCTGCGCAAGCACCGTGGCGGTGGTGGTGCCATCGCCCGCGATATCGCTGGTCTTGGACGCGACCTCACGCACCATCTGCGCGCCCATATTCTCGAACTTATCGAAAAGTTCAATTTCCTTCGCGACGGTGACACCGTCCTTGGTAATGCGGGGCGCACCGAAGCTCTTGTCGAGCACAACGTTGCGGCCCTTCGGACCCAGAGTGACCTTTACCGCGTCGGCCAGGATGTCCACGCCATGCAGCATGCGCTGCCGCGCATCACCACCAAACCTTACGTCCTTAGCTGCCATGCAAGCTTCCTCCGTCTTTCAGTTTCAAGAACGTCCGTTTCAGGCTGCCTTCCGTTTCCCGGCGGGCTGACCCTCGATAATCCCCATGATGTCGGACTCCTTCATGATCAGGAGCTCCTCGCCATCGAGCTTCACCTCGGTGCCGGACCACTTGCCAAACAGGATGCGGTCGCCGGATTTGACATCCAGCGGCACCAGCTTACAGGCCTCATCGCGAGCACCGGGACCAACAGCGACGACTTCCCCCTCCATCGGCTTTTCCTGGGCCGTGTCGGGGATAATGATACCGCCCGCGGTCTTCTCCTCGGCGTCCAGCCGACGGACCACGACACGGTCGTGCAAAGGACGGAAATTCATCGATATCCCTTTGGTTGATGCTGATACTGGCATGATCGGGGGTTCACCCCCCTCCCGCGACCCCAACCGGGCCGCGACGACGTCTTAGCACTCTCTGCGCAAGAGTGCTACGGGGGCAATCGCTCCTTGCGCCGACATCTTCCAATCAAGTCTGCAATGCGCCCCCATCGACGCCAGCCGTTGCGAGTCCGAGATGGCGCAAGATGGTCGGAGCCAGGTCGACGATGTGTGCGCTTGTAGCGGCCGCTGCCGCACCCTGGAACCCCTCGCCTTCGATCATCAACACCGGTGACTGCTCATACGCACCCAGACCACCGTGCTGACCGCATCCCACCTGTGTCTTCTTATCCCAACGTGGCACTGCTGCAAGGGAGCAACCGGGCACGCCGTACTCATTCACAGCGTGATCCGCCCGCAGCGACACAGCGAAGGCCAACCCGTAGCAGGGCGCCTGCCCGATCGTATCGAGATCCTGCCGGGGCACGACTGTGCCAGCCCAACGTTGGCTCTGCAGATACTCCAATAGCGAAGAAAAGCGATGCTCTCGATCGGGATGGAGATAGATCAGCGATGCCGTGCCGTTCGACAGGGCCAGCACGTCCGTCGAATCCGGACCATCCTTCAGCCCGGCAGCGATCAGTTCCGCTTCAACATCGACAAAGTCGCTGACTGTTTCATGCCCATGATCAGAGCCGACCATCAGCAGTACGTCGTCGCCGGCAGCACGCTGACGTTCCACTGCCGCCATGACCGCACCGGCATTACGATCGGCTTCGCGTAACACTGCGAGATGTCCGGGCGAACCAAGTGGAACCTCGTGCTGTATGTGATCAGGCTCGCCCAGCCACAACACGGCGAGCGCGGGTCTGCGCGGCAACACCTCGGCAATGAAGCGCTCGGTCATCGCACGGTCGCCTTCTGCATCCAGCGTCACACGCAATGGATCGGTAACCCGGGCGCCGCCTGGCCCGCGTGAAAGCACGCGATGATACAAGTGGCCGAATGCATCGGGATCATGCGCGATGGCCGCGCCGGGGGAAACGTTGTTGAACACGATAGCGCCGCCATGCGGTGCCAGGCGCTCGGCCAGCGTCGGCACCGCGAGCGCGTGTCCGGTAACCGCGCGCTTGTGAGCCAGGAAATCGGGCCGGCCAACGTCGTGGGGGACGAGAGTCTTGTCCTCCAACAGCGCTACCGCATTACCTTGCAGTGTGTGCCGCGCCGGGTGACACCCCGTCGCAAAGCTGGCCGAGACGGCACGGGTGGCCGAGGGAAACGCCGTACGGAACCTCGGATACGATGTTGCCTGCGCGGCGAACCGGGCAAGATGCGGTGTCCGGACGGCGTCAACGAAATCGCGGCGCAGACCATCCAGGATGACGATGACAGCCCTTTGCATCAGTGTTCACCTGATACTCAGGCTACCCCCATTTTGCCTGACCGCCGACGAGGGTGATGGTGATATGGCCCATCGTCGTATCTGCCTTGGCGCCATGCCAATGCCGCTCGCCGGCCTTGATATGCACGACGTCACCGACATTGATCGGACGCTGCTCATGCTCGGTCGCCACCATCCCTGAACCTGACGTCACGATCAGAATTTGATCGCAGGTATGGGTATGCCAGCCTGTGGTGCAGCCCTGGCTGAAGTTCACGACGCTGCAATTGTAGTTCTCGGAGTCTCCCGGCTCGATAATGGTCTGGCGCGTCCGGGCCACTGGCCCTGTCCAACCCTCGATCCGGTCGGCTCCCTCCACCGGAACATTGGGTACGTCTCGAAGCGTGACCACCTTCATAGCGCTTCCTCCTCTGGCCGCTACCTTGTGCAGGCGGTGGAGGAACCCCTCCACCTGCTCTGCATGTGTCTATTCGGCGGCCAGGTTTGGGGTGAACTCCAGCGGCAATCCCTTATGACCGGTCAATCTCTCGCCTTCCTCATACATCTCAAACGCCCGCTTCTTCAGCGTCGGAACGACCGCGGCAATCTTGTCCAGGTCAAGATCGGCGGCGATACCGGGATATCCGGCACGCTCGATCATGGCGCCAAGTCTTCTGTTCTCGAACTGCTCGAAGGTCCACTCCAGCGGATCGTCGACGATCGTCGTGTCGAAGTTGAGCCGATGATTCTTGTTGCGCGGGCCGTAGTGGTAATGCGCGTTATTCCAGAAGCAGTCGAACGCCAGAAGCTCAGTTTCCTCTACGTATGCTTTGCCCCTCGAACCACCGACATCGGCAAGGACATGGACTGCAAGGCCACCATCGCCATTGTTCAGCCGCCTCATCTCAAGGCCAAACCGGATATTGCCGGCCTCGAAGATTTCCGTACCGCGGTTGTGCTTGACGGTATTCCGCTTGCTGATGAACGTCTCTCTGGCGCAGGCCTCCACG
>JBKPSV010000065.1:0-7818 GCA_046735215.1 Pseudomonadota bacterium
CAGGTCGACGGCTATCGCGTAATCAGTCGGATCGATGCCTATCAACAGGTCGCCCTTATGCACGAACTGATTGTCAGCGACCGGCAACTGCACCACTCGGCCAGAGACCTCTGGTGCAATGGTGACAACGTAAGCGCGGACGGTTCCGTCTCGTGTCCACGGCGCCTCCACGTAGGATTGCCACATCGCCCATGCGGCAATCCCTGCCAGGAACAGCGCCATCAGCGTGATCAGCACCGGTACCGCGCGCAGCCGTCTTACCGGAGCAAGGTCCGCGGCGGGTGGTTGATCCCGGGCAGGGGCGCGCGCCTGTGTTCCTGCGGGTGCATTTGCGTCAGGCATCAGCCAGCGATCCTGGCCGCCACAAGCACGATCGCCGACAGTAGGATCGTGTAGACGGCAAACATGAACAATGCGGGGTGCCACACAAAGCGCAGCAGCCCGGAACGGTCCGCGAAGCGGCGGATCGGCAGAATCAGCAGCCACGCGGCTATGATCATCAGCGCGATGGGGGCGACGTAGACGCCCCACAGATCAACTTCCGCATATCTCATGCGGGCACTTTAGCATCGAAAAAGCTGGCATGTTGGGTCAGTGCGTCGGCGACAGACAGAATGGTGCCCCGCGCGCGCAGCCGTGGCCCAGCCCCGGGCAGCGTTGGGGGCAGATCCGCCAGGGCACGGTCGAAACGATCCAGTGCCCGAATTGCCTCGGCACTGCGCCCCATTGCAATCGCCTCCATGGCTTCCCTCAAATCCGCGTCGAGCCGGAAGCGCCGGGCGATGCGACGCAACCGAATGATGCCCTTGCCAACTGAGAGTGCCGCCGCGAGCCGGCCAGGCTGCAGCAGATCGACCGACTCTGGAACAGCAGAAAGCCGGGAGTACACCTTGCTCTCCCATTGTCGGGAGGACGAAGGCAGCTTGCCGTGCGTGAGACGACGAAGGTCGCGCAGGGTAAGGGCCAACAGCCGGCGGGCACGCCAAGCGGGCGGCATCGGCGGCAGCAGCCGCATCGCAACCATGGCGAACACAATCCCGCCGACGATCGCGATTGCAGAATTGTAGTAACGCGGCGGATCATAGACGTTTGGGTTCGACGGGCTGAGCAGCGGGATAAAGTTTGCCTGCATCGCAAAGAACATGCCTTGTTGCCAAGGTTGGGCTGCAAGTGCCCCAGCTGGCACCAGCACCAGACCCAGCGCAAGGCAGAAGCCCACGAAGCTCGTCACCTGCGGCAGCAGCGCGAACTCGATGACCGCCGCGATAACCGCGGTGAATACCGTCCCCGCGGTGAAGGTCCTTGCCATCGCGTAGGCAGCATCCTCTTGGGGAGCGAACATGGTGATCGCGATAACCGCAAACGTCAGGAACGTCGCGCCACTCGGCCATGCGGTCCAAATCCAAACCAGTGAGGCTGCGCCGATGGTGAGAAATGCACGCGTGGCATTGATCAGAGCAGGCAACAGGTCGGGTACTCTGAGCGGCGCATGACGCGGCCTGCGCACCGACCACGGGTGACTGATCAGCAGCATGCCTGTCGCCGCTCGGCGAAGCGCAAGGAAGCCCTCGGCAGTGCTATCGTAGATGAGCCGCAGCGACGGTGACTCTGTCGGCAACAACACCAAACGCCGTGCTGCTGTGTGCAGGGACGCGCGTAGCGCCGAAGCATCATTTCTCCAGCGCGTTGGATCACCTATAGCTGCCGGAGTTATCGGAGCGGTGGGCTGACCTTCCGTCGCTTTGGCGGGAGAGAACTCAAGATGGGTCGCGACCAAGCGCCAGGCGGCAATCGCGTCCAGCAGGCTGTCTGCAGCGGCCTGTATCGCGCGGGGACGTAACGGCAGGTTCGAAATCTCCCCAGCCGCCTGATCGATCACAGCACCGAGACCGGCAAGCCGAAGCGCTAGCTGCCGACGATACGTTCGCTCCGACGCCTGCAATGCTTTTGGCAGCTGCGCTGCGCGCAGCAGACCACCGGCGATCTCAGCGGATAATCCGGCAAGCAACGTCGCGAGCCGCTGCCGGGCGCCCCCGAGGTCGGTCGTTGCCAGTACAATACCGGCACACACAATCCCGATGGAGATCTCCGTGGTTCGCGCGAGCGCAAGTTGGAAAGCATCGCCGTTGGGGCCACCAACCGCACCAAGCTCGTCGCCAACGATGATTGCCGCGGTGAAACCGGCCAACGCAGCGGCATAGGAGGCAAAGTTGCGCAGCAGCGTCGCGATCAGAGCGCAGGCGGCCCCCCAAAGCGCGAGACCAAGCAGAAATCCGGCGCGATGCTGCGGGAACAAGGCGCTGAGCACCACCGCCGCAATGGCTCCGACGATGGTGCCATTCAGGCGAAACCAGCCCTTTCGCAGCGATGCACCCAACACTGGTTGGCAAACGATGGCGGCCGAGGTTCCCGCCCAGGATGGATTGTCGAGCTCCAACCAGAACGCCAGGAACAGCGCCAGACAGACCGCTGCCCAAAGGCGGACCCCGTAGAGCAGCAGAGGCGTGGCAGCACGAAGCTGGCTGCGCAGCGTCGGGGCGGCAATCGTCACTCCCATTATACGGCGATACGCTTGCGGATACCCATCTCCTCGCTCCCCCTCGGCGAGATTCCGGTGGGCACTGTCCCGTCTGCGGCGGTGCCGCTTCCAGGAACCTGAAGGCTCCTGGAAACCTCACACTCAACGAGTTTGGCTGCAAGATCTGGACAGCACTGCCGGGACGTCTTGACCACCATGCTGTCCAGGTCATCCGAGAGTGAAGGTCTAGCGGTCGGGCTCCAAATCCCGCGCCACCTCGGGGGCATGCAGCAGACGGTCAATGTTCGCGGCGTAGTCCAGAGCGTGGTCCGGCTGGAACGTCAGCTCGGGCGCGAACTTCAGCCGCAGCGCCTGGGCAACCTGTCCGCGCAGAAACGGCGTCGCACGCCGCAGCGCCGGCAGCAGCGCATCCACATCGGAGCGGCCGAGGCGCGACACGTAGGCAATCGCATGCTTCAGGTCCGGCCCGACCCGCACCTCGGTCACGGTAATGGCAGCCTCCGCCAGGTCAGGATCGCGGAAGTCACGTCGCTCGAACAGCGTGGCCAGCACGTGGCGGATTTCCTCCGCCACGCGCAATTGCCGTTGGGACGGTCCGGTGGCCGGCTTTCTCAAGCCGGCACCATCTCCGTCTCGAAGCACTCGACCACGTCGCCTTCCTGCAGGTCGTGGAAGTTGGCGAACGACAGGCCGCACTCATAGCCGCGTGCCACCTCGCGCACGTCATCCTTGAAGCGCTTCAGCTGTGACAGGTCACCGTTATGGATCACCACGTTGTCACGCAGCACGCGCACGCCGGCTCCGCGCTTCACCAGGCCGTCGGTGACCATGCAGCCGGCGACCTTGCCGGTACGGGTGATGTTGAACACTTTGCGCACCTCGGCATAGCCCAGGAACCGCTCGCGCTCCTTTGGCGCGACCTTGCCCTGCACCAGCTTCTCAATATCGTCCGCCACCTCGTAGATGATCGAGTAGTAGCGTATGTCGACACCTTCCTTCTGCGCCAGGTCGCGGGCCTGCGCCGTGGCGCGCACGTTGAACGCAAGCACATACGCATCGGACGCCTTGGCCAGCTGGATATCGCTCTCGGTGATCTGACCGACCGCGGCATGCAACACGCGGACTTTCACTTCCTCATGCGCCAGCTTCAACACCGTGGCCTGGATCGCCTCGGCGCTGCCCTGCACGTCGGCCTTGATCAGCACCGCGACTTCCTTCTGCTCGCCGGCCTGGATGCGGGCGAGCATCTGATCGAGCGTCCCGCGCGCGCCACCGCTCGCCGCGGCCGCCTTCTCGCGTGCCCGCCGGGCGCGGAACTCGGTGATCTCACGTGCGCGGCCTTCGTTCTCGACTCCCACAAACGGCTCACCGGCGGATGGCACACCCGCCAAACCGAGGATTTCAACCGGCATGGACGGTCCCGCCACCGACAGGGCGCGGCCCTTGTCGTCGAGCATCGCGCGCACCCGCCCCCATTCGGCGCCGGCCACAACGATTTCGCCTTGCTTCAGCGAGCCCTTCTGCACCAGCACGGTCGCCACTGGACCACGGCCGCGGTCCAATCGGCTTTCGATCACTGTGCCTTCCGCAGTGCGATCCGGATTCGCCTTCAGATCGAGGATCTCCGCCTGCAGCGAAATTGCCTCGGTCAGCCGGTCCAGTCCCATCTTCTGAGTGGCGGACACTTCAACGTCCTGCGTCTCGCCACCCATTTCTTCGACCACGATCTCGTGGCTGAGCAACTCCTGCCGCACGCGGTTCGGGTTCGCGTCCGGTCGGTCCATCTTGTTGATCGCGACGATCAGCGGAGCGCCCGCCGCCTTGGCGTGGCGAATTGCCTCGATCGTCTGCGGCATCACGCCGTCATCGGCAGCCACCACCAGCACCACGATGTCGGTCACCGATGCGCCTCGCGCTCGCATCGCGGTAAATGCTTCGTGCCCCGGGGTGTCGATGAAGGTGATCTGCTCGCCCGAGGCCATCTGAACCTGATAGGCGCCGATGTGCTGCGTAATGCCGCCCGCTTCGCCGGCCGCGACATCGGTTGAACGCAGCGCGTCCAGCAGCGACGTCTTGCCGTGATCGACGTGGCCCATCACCGTCACCACCGGCGGCCGCGACTTCAGGTCGGCCTCGGTATCGGCGCCACCCTCAAGTCCGATCTCTACGTCAGACTCGGAGACACGCCGCGCCCGATGGCCGAACTCCTGGACCACCAGCTCCGCGGTGTCCGCGTCCAGCGTCTGGGTGATCGTTGCCATGACGCCGAGTTTCATCAGCGTCTTGACGACCTCACCGGTGCGCGCCGCCATGCGGTTGGCGAGCTCCTGCACGGTGATGTTGTCCGGCAGCACGACGTCGCGCACCACCTTGACCTGGTCGGAGCGCAACCGCTCCAGTTCTGCCTGCCGACGTTCGCGTTCCCGCTGACGCCGCACAGAAGCGAGAGACCGAACTCTCTCGTCCTCGCCCTCGATGGCTGCCTGCACATCGATGCGGCCGGCGCGGCGACCAGCGTCCGGGCCCTTCTTGGCAACAACTGGCTGAGGCTTGCGGGGTGCGATGACGCCCGGACGACGAACCGGCCGCGCCTCATCCTCCTCCTCAGTACGTGCGCCAGGACGTAAACGCAGGGTTTCGGTCGGGCTGGCCGGTGTTGCTGGAGCCGGGGTGGGTGTCGGAGCCTGGCGCGGCCGTTCCTCATCGGCCCCTCGTGCCACCGTCGAGGCCTGTGCCGCGGTGACCGCTTCCGCAGCGCTTCGCGCCGCTTCCTCGGCCTGCTGGCGCGCTGCCTCCTCGGCCGCAATGCGGGCCTCTTCCTCTTCGGCCTTGCGTGCCTCTTCCTCGCGGCGTCGCGCCTCTTCAGCCGCCGACAGGATCGAAATCTTTTCCTGCTCGCGTCGCTCCGCCTCTCGTTTGGCGTCCTCGCGCTTCTGCTCGACCAGGGCGCGCTGGCGCGCTGCCTGCTCTGTCGCTGTAAGCGCGCGGGGGACACCCCCGGTCTGCGCCTGACGGTCCGCCGGCGCCGGCGTGCTGGCTCGGGCGGTGGGTGCAGCGGTGGCTGGCGTGCTGCCGCTTCCCCCTGCGGCACCCGGTGCGCTCGTGGGCGCGCGCTTCTTGCGCACCTCGACCTGCACCACCTTCGAGCGGCCGTGGCTGAAGCTCTGTCGCACGGAACCAGCGTCGACGGTACGGCCCAGCTCCAGCCGTCCTGCCGGCCGCAGCGAGAGCCGGCCCTTACTGGTTTCCTGATCGTTATTGGTTTCGCTCATTACCTACCGTTGGCCCCGTCCGCATCTGTTCGCAGTATATTCGTCTTGCCGCCAGCGGCTCTACGCCGCAAGCCCGCGAGGCGTCCCACCTCAATGGCAAGTCGCTCGCTCAACCGTCCCGTCGCGATCGCGACGTGCACCACATGGTCACGACCGAACACCTGGCCAAGCGTCCTTGCCGGCAACGGAGCAAAAACGCTGATCCCTTCCCTGGCACCGGATAGAAACCGGGCGCGTTCGTCAGCGCTGCCGTCCGATGCCTGAAGGATCAATGTGCCCCGACCCGTCCTTAGCCACTCACGCGCCTTATCGAACCCTGCGACCGCCTGGCCGGCGCGCCGCGCAAGCCCCAGCAACTCGCAGATCCGCCGCACCAGTGCCGCGTCGAGCACGACAGGAAGGTCGGGTGCTACAAGGGCAGGACCGCGCGCGGCCCTGGCGAAGGCTCGTCCCAATCCTCCCTGGGCGCGCGCGCGTTCTATCACATCCCCATCCGCGCTCAACCAGATTCCCCGACCAGGAAGTGTCGCCGTCAGGTCAGGCACCACCGCCCTGTCGGGTCCCACGACGAAACGGATCATCCGCTCCTTCGGCAGCCGTTCTCGCGTGACGATGCACCGGCGAAAAGGGCCGGTTTCCGCTGCATCGTCCGCAGTATAGCCGATGGCCTCAGCCGTGTTCCGCCTCCTGTGGCGCCTCAACGCTTGCTTCGGACGCCGATCCAGAGCTTGGTCCGGCGTCCTCGAACCAGTGCGCGCGCGCCGACATAATCACGTTGTTCGCCGTTTCCTCGTCCATATTGTCGGCCCCGACGATTTCGATCAGTTCGTCTGATGCGAGATCCGCAAGGTCGTCCAACGATTTCACATCTTTCTCGCCAAGCGCGACCAGCATCGCCGGCGTCAGCACCTCGATCGCGGCGATATCATCCGTCACTCCCAGTTCGACGCGCTGCTCGTTCAGCTCAATGTCGCGCCGGGCAATGAACGCCTCGGCGCGGCGAACCAATTCGGCGGCGATGTTCTCGTCGAAACCCTCGATCGCTGCCACTTCCTCGAGCGGCGTGAAGGCCAATTCTTCAACCGAGGTGAAGCCTTCGGTGACCAGCAGCCCTGCGATGACATCGTCCACATCCAACGCCTCGACGAACAGGCCGCTGCGGCGGCGGAACTCTTCCTGCCGCCTCTCGCTCTCTTCCGCCTCGGTCAGGATGTCGATGTCCCACCGCGTCAGCTGACTTGCCAGCCGTACGTTCTGACCGCGCCGGCCGATCGCCAGCGACAGCTGCTCGTCCGGCACCACCACTTCGACGCGCCCGGCTTCTTCGTCCATCACCACCTTGGTGACTTCCGCAGGCGCCAGAGCGTTAACCACGAAGGTCGCCGCTTGCGGCGACCAGGGGATGATGTCGATCTTTTCCCCCTGTAACTCCTGCACAACCGCCTGCACGCGCGAACCGCGCATACCAACGCATGCGCCGACCGGATCGATCGAGGAGTCGCGGCTGATGACGGCCATCTTCGCACGGCTCCCTGGGTCGCGCGCCACTGCCTTAATCTCGATGATGCCGTCGTAGATTTCCGGCACCTCCTGTGCGAACAGCTTGGCGAGGAAGCCAGGGTGCGTGCGCGACAGGAAGATCTGCGGCCCGCGCGGCTCCTCGCGTACGTCGTAGATATAGGCGCGTACTCGATCGCCATTGCGGAAGCTCTCACGCGGGATCAACTCGTCGCGTCGCAACAGCGCTTCGGCACGGCCGAGTTCTACCATGAGGTTGCCGTACTCAGTGCGCTTCACCACACCGTTGATTATTTCGCCGACGCGATCCTTGAACTCCTCATATTGCCGCTTGCGCTCGTACTCGCGAACCCGTTGCACGATCACCTGCTTGGCAGTCTGTGCGGCGATGCGACCGAAATCGATCGGCGGCAATGGGTCGACGATGTACTGTCCTATTGCCGCATCGGGCTTGAACTTCAGCGCGATCGTCACCGGGATCTGCGTCTC
>JBKPSV010000066.1:0-21438 GCA_046735215.1 Pseudomonadota bacterium
GGAGCCATTGGGGCATCGTGCCTTCACCTTGGCAACGGTTGCGGAATCGGGAGGCCGGTCCTATTGGCTTGGAACGGCGATCCTCGGCGATCGGAGGTTGCTGATAAGGTCGCACGCCCACTCGTCGCCTGCGGCACAGTCCTCTTGCACCCGGAGCATGAAACTCGGCCGACGAGGCTGACAAGCTGCAATCGTGAGCAGCGCGATGAGCAGCGACACGCCACAAGCACCAACGACGACCGATTGCCTCATCGAACGACGAGTCCCGTATCGTCCCACACACCAGATCAGCCGAGCAGTCTCCGATCCTGCGCATGATCCGCAAGCCGCATTCTGCCCATCGATGGGCACCAATGCTACCCGATGCAGGCTTCGTTCGATGCATTCTCCCGCGAAATCCGCGAGTAAGGTTTGCCGCCGCACACCTAAGACTGATGAACAACGGACCGCCCGCGACGGCCGTTCCCGTCCCTCCTCTTGGTCGTGCTGCTCAGGTCAGGTTGCGTCGCCGTTCAAGCTCGGCCTCGGTGGGGTCCGCCAGTTGGAAACTCCCTGTCTTGACCTCGCCACTCGGCTTGTAGACCGCGACGATCACCCCGGTAGGGTAGGATTGCGACTCTACCAGTGTAAGGCCGGAAGGAATTGCGCCGGCACCGAACAGTCGCTTCCCCTTGCCTAGCAATACCGGGAAGATCAGCACGCTGAACCGGTCGACAAGATCGTTCGACCACAGCGTCTGCAAAAGTTCGCTTGAACCTTGAACAAGAAGGTCCGGGCCGTCTTCGGCCTTCAACGCCCGCAGCGACGCGACGGTGTCGGCGCCCAGCAGCTGGCTGTTGTGCCATGTCAGCCTCGGTCTCGAGCGAGAAGCGACGAATTTCGTTACCCGGTTGAATACACTGGCGATTGGGTCGCCCGGGTCTGTGACATAAGGCCAGTGTGCCGCAAAGATGTCATAGGTCTTCCGGCCGAGCAGCAGGTCAAATGGGCGGCCAAAGATCTCGCCAAGGGAGGCGCCAAGTGCTTCGTCGAAATGCGGGGCGGTCCAGCCTCCCAGGGTGAAGCCTCCGGTCGGGTCCTCCTGCGGGCCACCCGGCGCCTGCATGACACCGTCGAGGCTGGTGAATGTGGCAGCAATGATCTGACGCATGTCGGTCTTACTCACGTGTGGTTTTGCTGAACCAAGGACGCGGCAAAATGCGCCCCGCCGACAAGGCCAACAAAGAATTCTTCGCGAGGCGTGCGCCGCTCAGACGAGGTTGGAGTCCATATGGAAGGTCACACCAGGCGGGCGGGCAACTGCTATTTCCCTCGCGTGTCCGGCGTCGGGAAGACGAGACCCCTGCCCCTGATCCACTCGAAACTGGTGAAGTCCATATCGTCTATGATGACGACCCGCGCTGTAAGGCCGATTTTCGCGCTGACCGAGTCAGTCAGCGCCGTTGCCGTGCGAACCGCCGTTGTATGGTCCGCGAATCGCTCGACGAGTTCCCATTTCCCGTCTGCAAAGAAGCGATAGACGTAGAGTTCACCGGTCATCGGATTGGTTCGGCTCCCGATTGCCACTGCGGGAGGGGCGAATGGCAGCTAGCCCGGACGCCGTTACCGGCGAGCACCCTCGACGATTTGCGGTCGTCACAGGACGGCAATCTCCCCCGCATCCCGATTACACCGGGATATTCTATCGTGCCTCGCGAGTCGCGTGCATGGCTCACCGACGTCGCAACCAAGTCAATCGGGAATTGCGAGCCTTGCTGCGGCAAGCGGCCGACGCCATGCGGTGGCCAAGCTGCCCGACGCGAACGCCGCTGCCACTACACAAGCGCTGTCGGAGTGCACGTCCCAAGCACGTCCTCTGGCCGGTCAGATTCTTGGTCCTGATGTGCCTTGGATCACAGCGCACGGGGCTTGCTGTCGCCATTCTCGCCGGACGGAGGGAGAAGACCTATGCGCACCTATCTAACCGCCGCAGGTATGGCATTTGGTCTCGTGGGGGTATGGGCTGCGCTGGTACCGTTGCTGACGTGATCCCGGCCGCCGCAGCTCTCTGTATTTGCTTCCGTCAGCCTTCCCGGCGTGTTTTCTCACTGGTCCCCGTCTCGCCGCGGTCCGGCGGTCGGAGCGAGGCCCGAGGCAGCCGCCGGAGATCCGATCAGGAAGATAGCCAGGAACAGGATCAGCAGCCCGAGTGACACGCCTGCGAACCTGTCGATCCCGGGCAGGATACTTTCCGGCGGACCCGAACCCTGGACGAGTGTGATGATGAATACGACGCCGGCCTGGGTACCGACGTAAGTCGCGTCATGCGTGCCATGCTGCAAGTAGGCGAACAGCCATACGCCGCATGCAAGCGCGCTCATCCACGACAGCACGATACTGAAGCTCAACCCAAGCAACGCCAGAGCCAATAGACCTCCCAGGAGGCAGCCAAGGAGTCTGTGCAACCCTCGCTCGATAACGCGACGGTGCGTCGCGTGCAGGTCAGTCATCACCGGCGTGGCGAGAACAGCCACAAGAGTGATCGCCATTTGTGATGCGCCGGGCAGATCAAAGGCGCTCCAGACGACCGGCAGCAGTGCGACCGTCACCCCCGATCGGATCGCGTGCATCACGATTGGCAGCCCGCGGCCCAGCAAGTCCGACCAATGCAGAACCGGCGCATCGATTGGAGCCTTCTCGATCAGCAGCTTCGCAACCGCAATGGCGGCGAATCAATGGCCGCGTTGTGCACTGCCAGCATCCGCTGCGCCCTCGCTACCGCTGCTTCGGATGCATCGGCGTCCGCGCGCGCCCGCCCTAACACCTCGTTCGCTGTATCCAACTCCTGCACCGAAGCGGTCTGGTCGGTGGCCAGCCGCGCTATGCGTTGCTGATTAACGTCGGCTAGATTTCGTGCGGCCACTGCGGCGGTTGAGGCGTCCTGTGCCTCCGCGATACTATCGCCGTCCGCCTGCGCCTGGGCGTTTGCCGCTGCCAACTCCGCCTTTCGCGCATCGAACGCGAGCTGGAACGGGGCGGGATCGATGGATACCAGCAGATCGCCTCTGTGGACCTGCTGATTGTCATGTATGTGGACGGCAGCGATCTGCCCGGTGACCTGTGGTGACAACGCGACCAGGTCGGATTGCACATAGGCGTCGTCGGTATAGGCGACGAAGGTCGTCAGCGTCTCCCAGCCAATGAACAGCAGCAGGACGGTGCCGGCAGCCAGAAACAACTTGCGTGGCGTCGATAGCCGCCCAGCGGCGACCTGGTTGGCCGGCGGTTCGCTGGTCAAGCTTCGCTTGGAGCGATCGGCCGCTTCAACCCGACCGTGTCTCCACCAATCACGAGGACGCCCCGAACAATTGCCGCGGAGCTCATAGTGGCCGACCATCTCGAAAGCACAAGGTCGCGGGCGTGCGCAGGGCAGTCGACATACGCGGCGCCAACTTCCGGTTCCTGCCTGCATACTGCGCTGATCTGAACCCAATCGAGCTGGGGTTCAGCAAGCTCAAATGACAGCTGCGTTCAACCGCCGCCCGCACCGTCGATGTGCTCCGGCATGCCTGCGACCAAGTGCTCCACCAGTTCGATCCCGCCGAATGCAGTGGTTGCCGTGACGAGAAACCCCAGTTCAGCCGCAGTTGATTGCATCAGTAGCGGGGAGGCTTTGCTCCTGGTCACCCGATTTCCACGCAGGGTTCAGCCTTTGGCGCGACGGCTGAAGAGGAAGTCAGACTGCAAGCAACGACCTGCACTGTCGAACACCGGGTTGTTCACCGCAACGAGCGAAAACCCCTTGCAGAACAGCAAACGCACGACCTCATCCGCCAGCGCCTGTCCATGGTAAAGGGTCACGAACGAAACTTCAGCATAGATGAAATCCATGACATCAAGAAGCTGGCCACAGCCTTGCAGTGCAAGGAGTTCGTATCCCTGGACATCGAGCTTGAGCAATGCTGGCCTGACAATGTCAGCGGCACTCAGAATCTCGTCCAGCCTGCTGACTGCGACAGACTCGGTTCCGACCGTCTCGGCGCCAGCAGCGAAGCGAACCTGCTCCTCGCTGACAGGAAGCAGCGATGAACTGTCGTCATCCTTGGACACATTCATTGCCGTCTGATCAACCGTCCGCGGGCCGATCGCACAGCGGCGCAGTGTGGTCTGTGCGTCCCCATGAAACAACTTCTCGAATACGGCTGCGGGACGCGACAATGGTTCGAACGCGTAGATTCGCGTATCCGGATGGAGCGTGCGCATGAGCAGCGAGAACTGGCCAACGTTCGCACCCACATCGATCAGCGTGGCGGGCGCGATGCCTTTCATCAGTTCGAGATGCTCGACGGACGCCGCCACACCGTGCAGCAACCCACGGCGGAAGCCATGCGATGGGAGCAGCCGCATCAGCTTGCGCAGCTGCCGGAGTCGGTTTCTGATCAAGGCTTGCACGAGAAGTACCTGAACCGAACGATAACTACGGGAGCGACGTCAGTTTCGCAAATCCCATCTGCTGGGGGCGATGACGCCGCATCAGCGCGCCCCTTCACCACCTAACACAGCGGGTATAGTCCTCCACAGCACGATCATATCGTGCCAGAATGACCAGTTATCGACGTACCATGTGTCGAGCTGCACGCGTCTTTCATAGGAAATATCGCTGCGGCCGCTGACCTGCCAGAGGCCGGTCATCCCCGGACGCACGGCGCAGTACTGGGTGAAGCCTTCGCCGTACAGGGGAATTTCGCTCTCCACGATAGGACGTGGCCCGACCAAGCTCATCTCCAGGCGAAGTACATTTATCAGCTGGGGCAGCTCATCAAGGCTGCTGTTTCGCAAGAAGCGCCCCACGCGGGTGACTCGCGGATCATTGGTCAGTTTCCGGATTGCCGCCCACTGCGCTGCCATGCTGCTGTCCCTTGCGAGGACCTCAGTCAGCACACGCTCGGAATCCGGTACCATCGTGCGAAACTTCAGGCAATTGAACGGGCGTCCGCCTGCACCGATACGCTTGTGTGCGTAAAACGCGGGACCACCGTCGAGTCGAATAATGAGCACGATGATGAGAAGCGGTATGCTCACGATGGCCAGGAGAAGCGCGGCGGCCAAGACATCAAAGGCGGTCTTTGCAAGCCGCCTGCTCCACGCTTTTGCGCCGAACACGGCCTTACACCGTGGACGCGCAACCAGGACCTTGTCGGAGATCAAATCACTGACGCGCTAGCTAAATCAGAAGCCGGCCAAAGTGGCGACACTCCTGTTCGGCTTTCACTTACAGGCGTGGCCACGGGCATCCAGCGTTCAGCGGACATGAACCTTGTCATTAATCTGATGTTAGTAAATTATCAATCCGCATTGATTCTCGTCAATCTTCTCACATAATTTTGATTGCAGATCAGCACCGGATGGCCAAACGAGACTGTGCCTTGAGCTGTGTACGATCGATCACCGGTGGAAGGCCACGTTCGTGCCCTCGCGCAAGGAAGGCAAATGATTTTGTGGCATGGCTGCTTACTCTGTCTCACCCGTGGTAGACGCCGTCATCACAACTGACGGTGGACCGCATGATGGTCCGTGAAGCGACAGAGACTATGCAGTTGAGGCCGCTTCGTTTGCCGTTGAGATTACCGTTCCTCTAACTGGTGCCGCTCGCGACTTCAGCGCTAACCCCGATCGCAATAGTTGTAGCCGGACGCTCCCAAAGAAGCCCAGGGCACGTAAGGAGCAGTTGGGGTCGGGAGGGCGCGCGGACTGGCAGCTCGGTTCCTGCAGGTTCTCGCTAGCCGGTGCACCGCCCTGATCGATCAGGTCAGTTGCGTGGCGCGTGCCAACCAGATGGTGCGCTAAGTCTACAGGCTCACATTCACGATGGAGTCGCGACCACGCGCGTTTGAAAGGCATGAAAACAGGGGATCAAGCACACATCCGGGGGATGGGGGAGGAAGAAGCAGTTTGAAGGCTACAGAGGGCGAGGTTTGCCGCGAAGTCGTCAGTGTTGCTGCAAGCTACCGCAGTGGGGCTTCTTGGCCGCTTCATCGAAGACGCTGCATGCCAAGGTAAGCAGGTGCTCTGCGGTGTCGGTATAGCCGGCCCGGTCGGCGTCCTGAGCAAGGGCAATCAGACGATCGGATAAGACCAGTTCACTCACAGTGGCCTTCTGTAGTGTTCCGAGCTGTGTCCCGACAGTCATGGCATTCCCCTGCGGCGATGTATCTTCTGAAAGGATGCAACCTGCGGTTTATGAAGGCCTTAACAAAGGTGGGAGGAACTCGCACAGAGCAAGGACGCGCAGTGCGGAGGCCAGAGGCCGCGCTGCATTCCGCTGGGCATCCGTCGCCGCGACCAACGCAGTCAGGCTCTGCTGACGGGACGCCGCGATATGCATGAGTGCAGTCCAAAACTCCTGTTCCAGCGCAACGCTGGTCCGGTGACCAGCGAGCGAAAAGCTCCGCTTGATCAATGCGCTCAGGCGACGCCTCCTGCCGCCCCGAACGCAGTGACGCGAGGCCCAACGCCCGCCCCGAAACCGCCAAACGTCGCCTGCTTCACCTTGCAACCCTCACACGTACAGTGAGCCGATCGTCAACGTAGCGTTATAGACGATTTGAGGGGCCGCTGCCCACGAACTTGCACAACCGCTCCGAGCTTCGGGAGAGCGTCCGCGCCGTCAGATCGGCATGAAGCAGCTTAGCTGGTTGCAGGCCCAGCGGGCTGCATCGGCCACCACCGGATCGGCATCCTGGGTCAGCCGCCTAGCCACCGGGAGCAACGCTGAATCCGCTGAATTTCCAATCGCTATCAATACATTGCGGAGGAATCGATCGCGTCCAAGCCGCTTGATCGGGGAGCCACTGAACATGGCGCGAAAGGCAGCGTCATCCAACTGGGCAAGTTCAGCAAGTCGCGGCGCCCTCAGCTCGGCTCTTGCGTACAACTTTTCGTGTGTTGTTGGCCGGGCGAACCGGTTCCACGGACAGACGGCCAGGCAGTCGTCGCAGCCATAGATCCGGTTGCCGATCAGCGGCCGCAGCTCCGCCGGAATCGGACCGCGGTGCTCGATCGTGAGATAGGAGATGCAGCGCGTGGCATCGAGCCGGTACGGGGCGGAAAAGGCGTTGGTGGGACAGACGCTCAGGCAGCGGCTGCAACTGCCGCAATGGTCCGTCTCGGGCTCATCTGAGCCGATCTCGAGCGTGGTGTAGATTTCGCCCAGGAACAGCCAGGAACCGTGACTGCGCGAGACCAGGTTGGTGTGCTTTCCCTGCCAGCCGATGCCGGCCCGCTGCGCCAGCGGCTTTTCCATCACTGGCGCAGTATCCACGAACACCTTTACCCCGGCGCCGAAGCGCGCGACCAGGTACTGGGCCAGGTGCTTCAGCATGCCCTTGACGAGATCGTGGTAGTCGCGGCCCTGCGCATACACCGAGATACCGCCGCGATCGGGCAGGCCGAGCGTCGCCAGCGGGTCGCGGTCCGGTGCATAGGACACCCCGGTTGCGATCACGCTCCGTGCGTCCGGCCACAGCCCGCAGGGGTCACTGCGCTCGTTGGTGCGAGAGGAGAGCCAGCCCATATCACCGTGCTGACCTGCAGCGAGGAAGGCTGCGAGGCGCTCGCGAACCTCCTGCCCAAGCGCGGCCCGGCTAAACCCGACGGCATCGAAGCCGATCGCCAGCGCCCGCTCCCGGATCAGCGGCTTCGGATCAACCGCTTGGGTCACCGATCTGCCGGCGATATATGGTATGAAAATGTGGTAACACTATACAAGATATGGCAACATTGCTTGAGCTTACGACAGAGGCAGGCATGGACAGCATCATTCACGCAGCTGACGAGCATCCGGTGCGGTTCGATCTGCTGACTGAAAACCCAGTCTACAAGCCATTCCGCTACCCTTGGGCCTATGAGGCTTGGTTGACCCAGCAGCGGGTTCACTGGTTGCCCGAGGAAGTGCCGCTCGCGGACGACGTCAAGGACTGGCATCGGCACCTGAGCGCCGGAGAGCGCAATCTACTGACCCAGATCTTCCGCTTCTTCACCCAGGCGGACGTCGAGGTGAACAACTGCTACATGAAGCACTACGCCCGGGTCTTCAAGCCGACCGAGGTGCTGATGATGCTGTCGGCGTTCTCCAATATCGAGACCGTCCACATCGCCGCCTACAGCCATCTGCTGGATACGATCGGGATGCCGGAGCTCGAGTACCAGGCTTTCCTTAAATACAAGGAGATGAAGGACAAATACGACTTCATGCAGAGCTTCACGGTCGACTCGCGCTTCGAGGTCGCCAAGACGCTCGCCGCCTTCGGCGCCTTCACCGAGGGGCTCCAGCTGTTTGCATCCTTCGCCATCCTGCTGAATTTTCCCCGCTTCGGGAAGATGAAGGGTATGGGCCAGATCATCTCGTGGTCGGTGCGTGATGAGACGCTGCACTGCAACTCGATCATCCGCCTGTTTCGCACCTTCGTGCAGGAGAACCCGGCTCTGTGGGGCGAGGCGCTGAAGCGCGACATCTACCTGACCTGTGCAACGATCGTTGACCACGAGGACGCGTTCATCGATCTGGCGTTCGAGCAAGGGCCGGTCCAGGGCCTGACGGCCCGAGAGGTCAAGGAATACATCCGCTATATCGCCGACCGGCGGCTGCTGCAGCTCGGGCTGAACCAACTTTACCACGTCGCACGGAATCCATTGCCGTGGCTCGATGACATGCTCAATGCCGTCGAGCACACGAACTTTTTCGAAAATCGCGCCACTGAGTATAGCAAAGCCTCCACCACCGGCACGTGGAAGGAGGCATTCGGCGATTAGGCTACCTCTGGCAGTTGTGGCCGCAAAGCTGGCGCGTGTCGTATTTTTTGCGGATTGATCTATTCTTCGACGAGTTCGCCCAACATTGGATGAACGCGGCGGCGCGCCTTGGGACGTAGTGGCCGGGCTAGATCATTAGTTAGACAGCGTAGCTCTAACGCTGAGGTTGCGCATTAATGACGTGCAAAATGTCCCGGATGGTGCACAGGCTATGTTGACCGCCAATTGCACGCAGACAAACAGGACGGACTCCATGGGCATCACGACAGGGGACACCGTGAATCAGGCCGACGAAGTCAGCGGCCGTGATATCAGCCCCAGCGGAACGCCGCGCTACACCCGCCGGCTTTCGGATAAAATTTTGATCGCGTTTCATCATGCTTGCGATCAGTCAGATTTCGAGGTTGCAGAGCAGTTGCTGCACATCTTGGAGATGATGCTGACACGGCGTCCTCTCACCCCGGACGGCACGCGGCGGCGCAACATGGAGAGCCTGGTGGCGGCGCACGAGCGCCTTTGGCACCTTCGCCACCCGCATATCGGCGACGGATTCTAGACCTCCAACGCGGCACCTTCGCGGAGGATGCGCTGGGCTTCCACGGTGAAGTCGCCGCTTTCTGTGTGCAGCACTATTCCTGCGTGAAGGCGGAATGGCGTGCGACCGCCCCTGACACCTCGAAGGAGCAGTAGCTTCGCCGGCTCACCATCCTTCGGCCAGAACGGCAGCGCCGCGGTCGGCGTGCAGCCAGCGGCAGAAAATGCGCCCATGGCGGCTGGCAGCACCGCTGGAGACACCGCGAACGTCAAGGTGCCGCGGGGCCGTAGCCAGCGGGCAAGGGCGGCCGCCCAAGCCGCCAAGGTGCCGGCTTCGGCGGCTTTGGCGATGCGGCGTGACCAGTCTGGCGACTGGGTGCCGGAAGAAGCGTGATAGGGCGGATTGGCGCAGGCATGGTCGAACGATCCCCCTTCGCACAGTGCGGTCACATCGGCTGTCCGAAACTCCAGGTTGGGCCAGCCGTTGGTTGCGGCGTTGCGCCGGGCGATCTCAACCATGCGTGGATCTTGCTCGATGCCGACTCCCTGGATGCTGCCCACCCGCGCAGCCAGACACAGCAGCGTCGCCCCGGCGCCGCTGCCCCCTTCAAGCACCCGCTGGCCAGAGCGCGCCGGAATGGCGGCTGCCAGCAAAACCGGTTCCAGGCTGCTCCTGAAGCCGCGGCGCGGCTGCAAATAGCGCACACGGCCGGCAAGCAGATGGCCTTCCGTCAGTTCGCTGGTTGCTGTTTCCATTGCTGGTCCCGAGGGAAGCTGGATCGACGAAGCTTGCCAATGCTACTCGGTGATGCGTTGGATTGGTCACGGAACGCCGATGGAGCGGGAAGATGAACTGGACAGTCATTTACCTGACCGTCTTCGCACTGCTCAGCGCGGCAACCTGCGGCGCACTGCAGGCGCAGGACTTTCCACCGCGCAAACCCGGGCTCTGGCAGATCGATATGACGATGCCGGCCGGGCCAGGGCCGCAGCAAATGAAGATGTGCATCGACAGCGGCACTGATGCCGAGATGTTCAAGATGGGGATGAATGCCGCGCGGGGGACATGCGACAATCCCTCCATCAACCGCAGCGGCAGCACTGTCACCATCGACTCCACCTGCAAGATGGGCGAGACGCGGATGACCACGCATGCCGTGACCAAGTTCACCGCCGATATCGCGTATCGCACGGAAGCTGATACCAGGATGGACCCCCCGATGCCTGGACGCAGTGAAATGAAAATTACTCAGGAGGGGAAGTGGGTCGGACCGTGTCCGGCCGACATGACGCCCGGCGACGTGACAATGGGCAACGGTGCGAAAATGAACATCAAGCAGATGCTCGGTGGAAAACAGTAGTTGAAGGAGAGCCGTGATGCTGCAGATCAGGCAACTGGATCACGTGGTGCTGCGGGTCAGCAATTTGCAGGCGATGATGCATTTCTACATCGACGTGCTGGGCTGCACCCTGGAGAAGGTGCAGGAGAAAATCGGGCTGTGGCAGCTGCGCGCAGGCGCCGCGCTGATCGATCTGGTGCCGGTGGATGGCGCGGCCGGGCAGAAGGGCGGGGCGGCGCCGGGACGGGAAGGCCGCAACATGGACCATTTCTGTCTGCAGGTTGAGCCGTTCGATGGCGAGGCCATTATCACACACCTGAAGCAGCATGGTCTGGAGCCAGGGCCCATCGAGTCCCGCTACGGCGCAAAAGGGCAAGGCCCGTCGATCTACGTGCCGGATCCCGAAGGCAACGTGGTGGAGTTGAAGGGACCGCCCTGGCAGAGCTGAGTTTCGCGCACCCACTCTACGCAGAGTGACCGTAAGTACAGGCACCGGCCATCTCGGTGTCGAGGAGTTGGTCCCGTCGTATCGCCGGCAATGCTGGCATTCGGCGGTCGCGGCCGACGGCCGAGTGGCCCTGACCGACCGGTTGAAGTGGAGGGGACATCAACGTCGATGACCGCCTCAACGCACTGGTTTGTTGCATCCGATCCGGACATCTATGAGAGGTTCATGGCGCGGTGGAGCGCCCGTCTCGCCGACCCATTTCTAACCTTTGCCGACATCAAGTCCGGACAACGAGTACTCGATGTTGGCTGCGGAACCGGCACGATCTCGCTTGCGCTGGCGGAACACGGTTACACAATTGTTGGCATGGATGCGTCCGAGCCATACCTTGAAGGCGCTCGACGGCGGCGATCACACGCCGCCATCACCTATGAACTGGGTGATGCCCAGGCGCTTACGTATCCCAGTGGCTCCTTTGACGCCTGCGTGTCGACACTGGCGATCGATGTTGTTCCAGAACCCAGGAAGTTTGCTGCCGAGATGCGACGCGTTACCCGTTCTGGCGGGATCGTTGCGTGCGGTAGCTTCGACTTCTGGGGCGGCTGGTCCGCCGCAGAGCACATCCAGGAAATTGGCGCGACGCTCGACGAAGACATGCGGGCGCTTCGAGATCATCGCCGCTCTCGGCCGCTGTTCTGGCCCAACGGGATGGCCTCGCTGTGGAAGGAGCTTGGTCTGACCGCGGTGTCTGAAGTACCCATCGTCCTCAGCTTTGACTTTGAGTCGTTCGATGACTACTGGACAAGCCTGTGCACCGGACCAAATAGCATGGCGCAACGGATGAAAGTTATGCCTGCCGAACGCCGCGACGAAATTCATCGCCTCGCTATGTCGAGTTACCTGGCCGGCATGGAGGATGGGGCGAGGTCATTTGCATCCATCGTGCGAAGCGTACGCGGCGTAGTGCCATAATCCACCGCGGGTTAGCCTGATGCCATCTCGGCACGATGCCGACTTGTATCGGGTGGTGGCACTGCACGCGCAGGCCAGGCTGAGGGATGCAGAGCGCACCTACCGTCGGGTGCTGCAACAGCAACCTTGCAGCTGTGTCGCGCTGCACATGCTGGGCCTCGTGGCGCTGCAGAAAGGAGTAGTTTGGCGGAAGCATCAACAATCGCGGAACGGTGCTGCAGGTTTCGCAGCGCTTGGAAGAAGCGCTGGCAAGCTACCTTCGCGCCATTGCTCTCCGGCGAGGCTATGCCGAAGCTTATAACAACCCTGGCACGACTCTGAAGTCGCTGAAGCGCCCCAACGAGGCGGTGCAAGATTACAACCGGGCGCTCAGACTTGCGCAATTTGCAGAATACCAAAATCGCGCCTGCTCATTGTATGATCTTAGATGCTCCGAGCAGGCGGGATTCGATAAGGCCCTAGGGCTGACCGGATTACGCCGAGGCGTACAATTACAAGGCATTTGTCTCCTGAGGATGGGGCGGTTCGCCCGAAGGTGGCCGCTATTCGAATTGCGCACGCCGCCCGCGGCCGGGTGTCCGCGCGTCGGTATTGCATGGAGTGGTGGCACAAGTTTCCAGAACGACTACAGCCGTTCGGTCGATCTCGAAGTTGTTCCGCGTGCTTTTGCATCCATCGGTGGACTGGATCTGCATCCAAAAGGAACTGCGACCAGGGGATCAAGCCGCGTTGATGGAGACAGGGATCCGCTTCTTTGGCGAGCAGCAGAGCGACTTCGCCGATACGGCGGCATTGCTGGATCACCTGGACCAGGTAGTTGCAGTCGACACCAGTGTTGCGCATGGCGCCGCTGCGATGGGCAAACCGGTGTGATTAGTGCTGTCGTACAATGCTGATTGGCGTTGGCTGCTGGATCGCTCGGATACAACTTGGTATCCAAGCGTACGGCTGATCAGGCAGTCCCAGCCTGGCAGCTGGGATGAAGCCCTGCAACAAGTGAAGCGCGAACTGCAGCTACTGTGATGCGGGGTCGGCAGGACGAAAGCCCAGCAGCTCGCCGAAGCGCTCCGCATAGCGCGACCACGCTTCCGGGTTGACCAGCCGCGGCGGTACGCCGCCATCAAATATGGTCAGCCACTGCAAGGCAGTCGCCTCGCACATCTCGGTCATGGTTTCGATGGTCATACCGGCGATGTGCGGGCTGGCAATCACGTTGTCCATGTTGAGCAACGGGTGAGCCGGGTCCGGCGGTTCCTTAAGGAACACGTCCAGCCCGGCGCCCGCGATCCGCCCTTCACGCAGCGCTGCTTCCAGCGCTGCCTCGTCGTGGATACCGCCACGCGCCGTGTTGATGAAATAGGCCGTCGGCTTCATCGCCGCGAATTGCGCGGCGCCGAACATACCGAAAGTCTCGGGGCTGCGCGGACAGTGCACGGTGACGTAGTCAGAGCGGTGCAGCAGTTCATCGAGCTCCACCTTCTCGGCACGTCGCGCAGCAATTTCCGCCGCCGTCAGATACGGGTCGTAGGCCAGCACCGTATTGTTGAACAGCGCACCACAGAGTTCGGCGACTCGGCGGCCAATATGGCCAACGCCGACGATGCCGACAGTCTTGTTGCGCAGGTTGTTGCCGGCATAGGCACGGCGATCGAGGTTCGGCGTGCGCTTCATGGCGCGCTCGGACAGCGCGATCTTCTTCGTCAGCGACAGCATCAGGCCGAGGGCGTGTTCGGCGACCGGCTCCCAGTTGGTGCCGGACTGATTCACCACAATAACGCCGGCTGCGGTACAGGCATCGACATCGATCATGTCGTAGCCGGCTCCCGTGGAACTGACCGCAAGCAGGTTCGGGCAGCGCGCCAGCAGTTTCGCGTCGGGAAACCAGGGCTCCCGCAGTTCGCCGCGTGGTTGCACCTGATACCCATGCGCCTGCGCAATCTCGGTCCAGTTGTCGGCTTCGGCCGCGTCGTAATCGAGGCCAACCAGGTCGATGTCATCGCGCCGGCCGATAATCGCATTCGCGATCGGGTCCATGAAGCTGTCGAAATACACCAGGCGCTTGAGGTTCACCGCCATTCTCGTCTCCCCCTTTGCGGGCATCTGGTCGCTGGCCTAGCATTTCCGGCATGGATGAAGAACCCACGCCGAAGCGCGGCCTGGCCCGCAACACCGCCAATTATGGCGATCGCGACTTCGCGCTCTACTTGCGCAGGTCGTTCGCCAAGTCGATGGGCTATTCACAGGCGATGCTGGACCGACCGGTGGTCGGCATCGTCGATACCGGCTCGGGGTTCAACAACTGCCATCGCACCGTCCCTGAACTCATCGAGGCGGTGAAGCGCGGAGTATTGGCCGCGGGTGGCCTGCCGCTGCCATTCCCGACCGTCTCGCTATGCGAGCCATCGTTGTTCCCGACCTCGATGCACTACCGCAACCTCGCCGCTCTCGACACCGAGGCGATGCTGAGCGCGCAGCCGATGGACGCGGCAGTGCTGATCGGCGGCTGCGACAAGACCGTGCCGGCGCAGTTGATGGCGGCCGCCTCGGCCGACATCCCTGCCGTGCAACTGGTCACGGGGCCGATGCTGGCAACGCCGTTTCAAGGCGAGCGCCTGTCCGCATGTACTGACTGCCGCCGCTATTGGGCAGCGTATCGCGCCGGGCGGGTCACCGCCGAACGGATCGGCGAGATCGAGGGCCGATTGGCGACCACCGCAGGCACGTGCGGCGTGATGGGTACTGCGTCCACAATGGCCTGCATTGCCGAGACCTTGGGGATGGTGCCGCTGGGCCAGGGCTCGATTCCCGCGGTGCACGCCGATCGGCTGCGCGCGGCGGAAGAGGCCGGGGCGTTGGCGGTCCAACTGATCGCTGCGCCGATCCGGCCCTCTGAGATCATCACGGCAGCTTCGGTCGAAAATGCCGTGCGCGTGTTGCTGGCACTCGGCGGGTCGACGAACGCCTTGATCCATCTGACGGCGATCGCCGGACGCCGTGGCGTGCGCGTCGATCTGCACCGGCTGAACGAGCTGTCGGACACAACGCCGGTGTTGGTCGATCTCAAGCCGACCGGCGAAGGCTATATGGAAGATTTCCACGCGGCCGGCGGCATGCCAGCGCTGTTGTGGGAATTGCGCGACCTTCTGCATCTGCAGACGCGCGACGTGACCGGACTGACGCTGGAACAGCGCTTGCACGAACCTGCGTTCGTTGATCGCCGGTATATCCGTGCGCGTGCCGAGCCCGTATCGCCGGTGGGTGGTCTGGTCGCATTGTTCGGCTCGCTGGCGCCGCGCGGAGCCATCCTGAAGCGCAGCGCGGCAACGCCATCGTTGTTCGAGGTCGAGGCGCGCGCGGTGGTATTCGACGGACTGGAGGATCTGGCCAATCGGATCGACGATCCGACGCTGGAGGTCTCCGAGCAGGACATCCTGGTGCTCAAGAATGCCGGCTCACTCACGCCGGCCGGGATGCCGGAGGCAGGCTATCTGCCAATCCCACAGAAGCTGGCGCGGGCGGGCGTAAAGGACATGGTGCGAATGAGCGACTGCCGGATGTCAGGCACAGCGTTCGGGACCATTGTACTGCATATTGCACCGGAGGCGGCAGCGGGCGGGCCGCTGGCGCTAGTCGAAAGCGGCGATCGGATCCGACTGTCGGTGCAGCAGCGTCGGCTGGATCTGCTGGTGGATACAGCGACGCTGGAGCGACGTCGCGCCGCCTGGCAGCCGCCAGCGCGGCCGGTGCGCGGGTGGGATCGGATCGTGGCCGACCAGGTGCTGCAGGCTGACGAAGGTTGCGATCTGGCCGTGTTGCGACAGGCAGGATAGACCGGTTCAGTCACTCATTCGAGCAATGCGCTGCGCCGGCCGTCGTCCACCCGCGGCGGCGAATCTATCCCCAGGACTGTGGATGACTCTGTGCACAAGTGGGTGGAACGTTTGCGGAGGATTGGCGGCGAGGCTGGCCGTTTGGAGGTCGACTCAAAAGACGTATCTGGCGTGCGCAGGGCAGGTCGAAGGACCTGGCGTCGGTGCTCTATCCGAAGGTCGCGCTGAACAGCGATAGACCAGGCGTCTCACATTCGAGTTCAAGCAGGTGCTCGCCGTAACTGTCGCCATCGACCAGCGTGTAGAGTGTCTGCCTGCTGACCTCGATTGCCCGTTCTTCTCGTGCATCAATGCCAACACGTACGAGCGTTGGTTGAGACGAACCAGCGACCAAGTACAGCTTTGCTGCCGAGAAGCGCATGCGAACCCTGCCGCGGCGGGAACGCAGGGTCAGCGCTTCCCCCTCACGCGCCCAACTTCCATCCAGTTGATACACATTCAACATGGGACCGCTGGATCGGACGAAGGCGTAGGTTGCCGGGCCGCGCTGAGGCGACTGCGCGCGGTCCTGGGGCGTGTGATGCAGAGATCCGAAGTACATCTCGGGTGTTTCAACGCGCGACAGGTCGGCATCCTCAGCTCGCGGTTCCCGCATACTGCCGTGCATTGGTCCGACCAGATTCTGGATGGCTGCCTCGATCTCCTGTGAATATCCCTCGCCATCGCGAGCAAGACGAACCTGTCCGGCTTTATCCAGAAGGTAGAACGATGGCCAGGCCCGGTTCTCCCACGCTTGCCAGGTTTGGTATTCATTATCCAGGCCGATCGGATAGCGCAGGTCCATCTCGCGGATTGCGCTTTCGACGTTTGCACGGTCGCGTTCAAATCCGAACTCGGGCGTGTGGACGCCGATGATCTGCAAACCTTGCGGCCCATACTCCGCATGCCAGCGCTTCATATACGGCAGTGTGCGTCGCCAATTGATGCAGGTGTAGGTGCAGAACTGGACCAACACCACCTTGCCGCGCAGTCCGGCGATGGTCGGTGGAACGCTGGTGTTCAGCCATCCATCGATACCGGTGAATTGCGCGGTGGCTGCGCAGGCTCGGTTTGGCGGCAATAGCCCGCTACTGAATGCCGCCGACCCGACCGCATACCACAGCACGGAACGCCGGCTTGGCATGGCAACCTCCCATCGCACCTGTCCAGACCCTTCTACGCACCGTCAATCGCTCTTGCGATGTCCTGTTGAGCAACTCGCTGACCGGGTGTTGGGGATCACAGGACAGGCAGGGTGGAAGCGCGCCTCAGCTCCGCGCCTTGATGGAGTCCCACCACGGACACACGCCGCTCATGCGATGGAAGTTGCCTTCCATGACCTGCACGGGCGCGCGGTTGACCTCGGGGGACGCAGGCGGTGGAGCACCCAACGCATCGAACAAGCCGTGATGTCCCCAGAAGCTGCCCACACTCTTCATCTCGTGCGGCTGCCATGTCGCATCATCCACTTCAACGCCACCCCAGCCATATTCGACCAGGATGTCGGACGGCGTGTGCATGTAGAATGACGTCACGAGGTCGTTCGGGTGTCGTCCGAGCGTGGCGACGATCTTCTCCTTCTCGCCGAGTGCGATGTCGTAGCCCTGTCCGACATCGTCGAACGAGTAGAGCTCGACCATGAGGTGATGCATGCCGTTGAACGGCGCCTCGAACAGCGCGAGGCTGTGATGCCGGGGATTGACGTGCAGGAAATACCCGGTGAGGGGGCCGCGGACGAAGTCGCTGACGCGGAAGCCAAGCAGATCGCGATAGAATGCCAGCGCCGTATCGACATTCGTCACCATCAGCACGGCGTGCCCCATACCCAGAGGCCCGGTGCGAAACCCGGAAATCGAGCGCCCCGGCCGGAACGGCTCATCGGCAATCTGAGCGCCGTGAAACGCCTCCAGCCGGTTGCCGAATGGGTCGGCAAACGAGATCAGGTCGCTGACGAGACGCTGATCGGCGAGCGATGTCGGTTCGCGCGTGACCGCGACTCCGGCTGCCTCCAGCTGGCCCGCAAGGGTCCCGAGTGCGGCGGCGTCCGCCACCTCCCAGCCGAAATAGCGCTGGCCTTCAGAGAGCGAGCGGTCGATGACCAGCCGCTGCTTGCGGTCGTCCATGCGGAAGGCGCGAAGACCGGCGCCGCGATTCACCGCCTGCATGCCCAGCCAATTGGTGGCGTAGTCCGTCCAGTCGTCGAGCTTGTCCGTGCCGATGCCGAGATAGCCGAGGGCCTGTATGGTCATTGTCCGCGTCCCCCAATTTGCGCGGACGATATCATGCTGCGGCGCGGGCCGCATCCTGTCCGCTGATCCAGGCGCCGGCGAGGGTCCCCGTCATGCCGGAATGGCAGGCCTCGCCGGCAAATACCAGTCGGCCGTCTGCCAGAGGTGTTCCGAGGGCGGCGCGCGCTCCCGCGTCCCCCGGGTGCACAAGCGAATAGGCACCGCGGATCAGAGGATCGGCCTCCCAATGGGTCACCAGATGCGCACCGCCGGCGAACGCGCGATCCACCCGGGAGCCAAGTACGGACCGCAACTGGCCGAGGGCGAAGTCCAGCGCGGCTGCATCACCGGCGCGCGCTAGGTCCCAGGCCGCCGGTCCACCGATCCAGCCCTGGATGTAGCCACGTTTGTATGGCCAGCACTGGAAGGCCATCGTGGGATCGCCACTGCGCTTCACCTGGCGGTCGAGCGAGCAGTGCAGCGGCAAGCCGAGCCGATCCTCGCCGGCGGCGCGCAAAACGACCTTCATCGCAAGTCCCATCGGCATGGCGTTGATGGCGGCCTGCGCGGCAGGCGGCAGCGGCGGGTCGAAGCGGATCGCCCCGGCTGACAATACGCCGGTGGAGACGGTGACGATGGCGGAGTGCGCCGTTATCGTGCCGGCCGACGTCTCCACCTGAACGTCCGGGCCGGTCCAGGCGACGTGGGTTGCCGGCGTGCGGAGACGAATGTCGAGCCCCTTCCCCAGGCGTCGCGCGACGAACGCGCCAATGCCGCCGTCCGGTACGAGGTTGCTGCCGGATAAGACGTTGGTATGCCAGTCGCGCAGGGACAGTTCGTCGGCGCTGGCGCAGCAGATGATCGGGCCTTCCCAGGTCTCCACTGTCACCGCCCAGGGATCGTCCGGCAGTGCGCGTGCAACGACCGCCAGCGGTGCATCATCGACCTCGCGCAGGATCGCTCCGGCCTTGACCTCGTAGCGGTCCCAGGCGGCGGCGAAGTCGGCGTATTCATTCGGGGTCGCCTCGCGGGTGCCGACGAAGGTGCGCTCGCGGCGCAGTTCGTCCGAACGCAGCAGCGTCTCGCCGGCAGCCTGGGCGATCGGCACCAGCGGGTTGGTTTCCGCGTTGTGCAACCAGACAGCACCCATGTCGAACCAGACATTGCCGAGTTCCGGTGGATGTGCCGTCCAGGCGCGGCCGCCGATGCGGTCTGCCGCCTCCAGCACCACTGCGCGCCGGCCGGCCTGGCGCAGCGCGGTTGCCGCGCCAAGGCCGGCGAGCCCCGCGCCTATCACCACCACATCGACATCGGGCATGGCGGCAACCTATCGTGGCGTCGATAAGGAGGCCAGCCATGCCCGACGTTGCCCCGATCGGTGCCGACACCCTGGTGATCGACATGGTGCGGCGGTTCGCCAGTGAACGCCTCGCACCAGGTGCGGCGGCGCGCGAAAAGGCGGGCGCGATCGAGCCGGAAATCGTCAGCGAACTCGGCGAACTCGGCGTGTTCGGGGCGACGACCCCGGCGAAGTGGGATGGCTCGGAAATCGACCCGGTGACGTATGCGCTGCTGCTGGAGGAGATCGCTGCCGGCGACGGGTCGGTCTCGACCATGGTGAGCGTGCACAATTCCCCCACGTGCATCATCTTCGACATGTACGGCACCGATGCGCAGAAGGATCGCTGGCTGCGCAAGCTGGCGACCGGCGAACATGTTGGGTCGTTCGCGCTGACCGAGCCGCAGGCCGGGTCGGATGCATCGAACCTGAAGACGCGGGCGGTAAAGAAGGGCGACCGCTACGTCATCAACGGTGCCAAGCAGTTCATCTCGTCCGGCGGCGTGCCAGGGAGCACGGTGCTGTTCGCGGTGACCGATCCGAGCGCGGGGCGGAAGGGCATTTCGTGCTTCGTGGTGGACAAGGCGACGCGTGGGTACGTGGTGGCCCGACGTGAGGAGAAGCTGGGGCAGAAGGCGAGCGAGACCTGTGCACTGGCGTTCGAGGACATGGAGGTGCCCGAGGATCAGCGCATCGGTGCGGAGGGCGACGGCTATAAGATCGCGCTGTCCACTCTGGAGAGCGGAAGGATCGGCATCGCGGCGCAGAGCGTGGGGATGGCGCGCGCAGCACTGGACTACGCGGTGCAGTACGCGAAAGAGCGTCAGGCATTCGGCGGGCGAATCGTGGATCTGCAGGCAGTCGGGTTCCGGTTGGCCGACGCAAAGACGAAGCTGGAAGCGGCGCGACAACTGACGCTGCATGCCGCGCGGCTGAAGGCGGAAGGCAGGCCGGCGCTGGAGGCGGCGTGCATGGCGAAGCTTTTTGCGAGCGAGGTGGCGGAGTTTGTGTGCACGGCAGCGATCCAGACGCTGGGTGGATACGGGTACCTGGCGGACTACCCGGTGGAGCGGATCTATCGCGATGTGCGGGTGTGCCAGATCTATGAGGGCACGTCGGATGTGCAGAAGCTGATTCTGCAAAGAATGCTGTAAGTCGTCGCGCGGCCAGGAGCTGGTCGGCGATCCGGAACTTCCGGGGAGGAGATCAAGCTGTGGGAGCGTCAGGGCGGCCCGGTGCCGGCTGGCGTCGGCGAGGGCAGGAATGCCGCGCGCCCCGGCGCGTCTTCGGCTGGCAGCGGCCAAGGCCGCGTTAGGATGTCCTTCAGCAGGCGGACATAGCTGCCGGCAATGACGGCGCCAATCGGACGGTGGCGAACCGCAGCAGCAATCTGTTCGGGAGGTAGCGGGGCAAGGAGCCGGCCCGCATTCCGTAGGCGCGCCGGACGCGCGGCACGCCGCCGGCCCTGGGGCGAGGCCGTGGGTTGTCGCGCGGGACGTGCGGCGAGGCGCACGAGCCGAACTTCCAGCGCGCTGGCGCAAAGCAGGCCGCGCGCTATGCGCGCCAGGATCTCTGTCAAGTCCCTAGTACCAAAGCCGCGGCGGGCCAAGGATGGGTTTTCCGCCACCCGCGATTGGAGATTGGCGGCGAGTTCCTTGCCGTAATCGATGAGCCTGCGGACAAGGTCGAGAAGAGCCACCATCGCAACCACCAGAAGAGCGCAAGACCGCGGCACGCGTCAAGGAATATTTTCATATCGACAGAGCGGGTGCCTATAAACGGCGGGTTGGTGTGAAATGCTTCACCGAAGCACTTCAGCGCCACCGGCCCGCCCGGTCGGCATTGTCCGTCGCGTCAGCAAGAAGCTGAAGCGAACGGAGCAGGCCATGAAGCAGACCCTCATCACCACCGCCCTGGC
>JBKPSV010000067.1:0-11426 GCA_046735215.1 Pseudomonadota bacterium
GCGAGGGCGGTTCTCGGTGGTCCACATCGGGCACCTCTGGCAAATCAGGCGCCGTGGACAGAATCACACGTGAGTCGAGCCGCTCAAGCCTGGTCCTGTAACCGATTCAAATGACTCGCATTCCTTCCGGACCGACACTTAGACTGGCATGGGCAGCATCCGCAAATTGCTCGATTAACGCGTCGTCAACCGTGGGCGCTGTCTCGAGCGTTCGGGCGACTTGCGACAGTCTAGTGCAGCCCAGCGTGCCCGCCACGCCCGCCAGATTGTGCAAGCGCCGCTTGACGTCGACGGGATCTGCACTGATCCATCCCTGGACCAACGGCAATATTTCTTTGATTGAGACGCCAAGGTTGTTTAGAAAGCGCCCGATCGCGCCGGGAGCCATGTGCCGTGCCTCTTGCCTCAGTAACTCAAGATCCAACACCTGGCCCTGACTTTCGTGCTCACAGGGCGTCTGCTTTGTAGTCCCGCTCAGGTGTTCCTGAATGCAGTCGAGCAAGGCGGAAGCATTGATCGGCTTCATCAGATAGCCATTCATGCCGGCGGTACGCATTTCGTCTGCGTATAACTGAAAGGCGTTGGCCGTCATGGCGACGATGGGCACCCGCGCTTTCCAGTTCGGCAAAGAACGGATCGTCCGTGCTGCCTCGATCCCGTTGAGGCCGGGCATGTTCACGTCCATCAGCACAAGGTCGTACCGGCCGCGGATCACGGCGGCCAGCGCCTCCTGACCATTGTCAACGTGGTCCACCAGATATCCTTCCTGGCTCAGGATATGGACTACGATCTTCCGTGTGAGTTCTTCATCTTCGGCTACCAACACCCGAAGGTGGGACGGCTCAGCGCGTTCGCGCCTCTGGCTTGACGCAGCCGGCGATACCCGACGAGCCGGATCGACACTGCGATAGGCCTGAAGAACGGCGCGATCAGCCGAGACATGATTATCCTGCTGGGCTCCTTCGGCTCTTTCCCAGACAAACGTTTCGGGCGACGCATCTCTCGGCGGCGCAGTTGGCACGGCGTGATCCGCCCATGACATGGGGGCAGCAGCGACTCCGACGTCACCTTGGCCGGTGAGACTGGCGATGCGGCGCAGCAATTGAGAGGGGACAAATGGCTTGGCGACGAACGCGCTGGCGCCGGCCCGTTTCGCAGCCTGAAGTGCCTTGTCGGTATGATGGTTGGTAAGGATCAGAATCGGCACATGTCGCCATTCTTCCATCTGGCGGAGCCGCCTGCAGGTGTGCAGGCCGTCGCCATTCGGCATCGCCAGATCCAAGATTGCGACGGCGGCGTCGAGGTACTCCGCGAGATTCAGCGCTTCCTCGCCACTGGCAGCCGCGATTACTGTATAACCTGCCTCGTTCAGAAGCGAGCGCAGGACGTCCCGCATCCCAGGATCATCGTCGGCGATGAGGGCCACGTGACCGATCTGCGGGAGCACGCGGGTCTCCGGCGTCCTCACTGTCACCCTAGCCTCCAGTGGGCAGAAACGATAGCTGTAACGGGCTGCGGCGGCGTTAACCGAGCCAGAGCATCAAGCAACGAGACACAGGGAGAATGAGAACACTGCGACCAGGCGCGGACGCTCCCTGCACCGACACCTGTCAGGCCAGGCACGCGACGATCCACCCGGCTCCCTCTCGGTTGCCAGAATACTTCGACGCCTAGTGCAATCCCCGGATCGGTGAGCGGATCGAACGCGGCTTCCGTCAGGCTTTGCATCGCTATGACACTGCACTTGTTTTCATCACCCAGCCGCAATCTCAAGTTCATGTTGCCGAGAACTCGGTTCATGCAAGACAGCCTCGCGCCCGATGCCGAACGGACCTAACATCGTCGGAATGTCACATACCGGTCGCGGCGGGCTGAACAGGAACCCCTGAATCTCGCTGCAACCCTCCGCGCACACGCGATCCAGCTGCTCACTCGTCTCCACCCCTTCCGCGGTGATCGCCATACCAAGGCTGTTGCCAAGGCTGGTCACGGCACGGATAATGGCAACCGAGCTTGCTTCTTCCGAGACATGCTCGATGAACGACCTGTCAATTTTGATGCGATCGAATGGAAAGCTTCGCAAGTAGCTAAGGCTTGAGTAGCCGGTTCCGAAGTCGTCCATGGCGATTCGAACACCGAGCGCCCGCAACTTGTGCAAGGTCGCAAGCGCAGCTTCGGTCTCGACCAGCAACACCGTCTCAGTGATTTCCAGTTCCAACCGGCTTGCAGATAGCTCGGAAGACCCAAGTGCGCTCATCACCGCCTCGAGCAGCAGCCTGGCATTCCGGAATTGTGCTGCCGAGAGATTGACAGCCACTCGGGTATGCGATGGCCAGGCCGCGGCGTCATGGCACGCTTGCCGCAGGACCCACCTGCCAATCGGATCGATCAGACCAATCTCCTCCGCAAGTGGCACGAATTCGGCCGGAGATACAATGCCACGCTTGGGATGCTGCCAGCGCAACAGCGCCTCGAAACCCGTTACCTCGTTGCGATCGACGTTGATGATCGGCTGGTAGAACAATTGGAACTCATTCTGCGCCACAGCTTTGCGCAGGTCGAGTTCCAAGAGGCGACGCTCCTGTATCCATGCATCCATATTCGGCTCGAAGTACCGGAATGTGCCCCGACCGTCGCTCTTTGCACGGTACAGCGCCATGTCGGCGTTCTTCAGTAGAGCATCGGCATCGATGCCGTCGTTAGGTGCGATGGCGATTCCGACGCTTACACCTATGATGATCTGATGGTTTTCGATTTCATAGGGGGCAGAAACCGCCTCTATGACGCGGCGGGCCATTGCGGTGGCACCTTGTGGCTGTTCGACGCCGGCTTGGATCATTGCGAACTCGTCGCCGCCGAAACGCGCGACCGAATCTGTCTTGCGCACACACTCGCATAGTCGCCTGCCGACCTGTCTGAGCAGGAGGTCACCGATCGAGTAACCAAGAGTGTCGTTGACACTCTTGAAACGGTCGAGATCAAGACAAAGTACCGCTACGCACTCCCGCCGTGCCACGCGCTTGAGTGCCTCTCCCATCTGTTCCTTGAACAACACGCGATTAGGCAGATCGGTCAGCGAGTCATGCCGTGCCATATGTCTGATCTGCTCTTCAGCACGCCGTCGCTCGCTGATGTCCTCGTGCACAGATACCCATCCGCCCGCTGCCATCGGCTGCAAAATCGTGCTGATTGTGCGACCGTCCTGTAGCTCAATGATATTGAGCACACGCTCGCTCTTGGTGTTGCAGGCTACCGCTTCGGTCTTCAATTCAGCGGAATGAGGCGATGGAAACACTCCTGACCCGGTCTGTTCCGAGTACATTTCATCAAGCAACGTTCCAGGCTTAACCAGATCGGGCGGCAGTCCGTACATCTCGGCATAGCTGTCGTTACAAACAATCAGGCGTTTCGCACTATCGAACATGCAAAGGCCGATCGGCATATTGGTAATGGCAACCTGCAGGCGTTCCCGTTCGAGATCCGCAATAGCGGCAAGCTGTCGGCTGCGAAGCAGCGCGCCACGGTAACCTGATACAGCGTCAACCAGAACGGCAATTTCGTCATTGTATTTTCGTTGCTCGACAAGCACGGCAGTCTCATCACCATCAGCAAGGCGGCGCATCGCATCGCTGATGCGCAGAAGAGGCAGGCTAATGTTGCGTGAGGTCCACAGGATAGCGGCGAACGTGAACAGAGCGGCGAGGACAATGGCGGCAGTCGTCAGAAGAATTGCCCGTCGATAGACTTCCTGCGCTTCGGCCGCGGCCGCACGGCTCATATCCTTTAACATGGAAATCAACCGGTCGAGATTGGCGACGGCCTGGTCGTACAGCGGAAGGGACGTGGTGACCAATTCGTGATGAGCAGCAGAGAGCTCACCAACCTCTAATTGCTTCAGCACAGCATTAGCCGAGAAACGATAGTCGGACCAAAGTGTTCGGAAGTCGGAAAACAGGCGCCGTTCCTCCGACGTTTCGGCGGATTCGAGGTAGATCTGCTCAACCTTGGCGAGCGCCGACTCTATCACCTCCATATTGGCGCCGATGGTTGCGAGCTCACGAAAGTTCGTGGTCTGGGTTCGGCGTATGGCGAGCAGCCTGTGCTCCGAATCCAGCCGCTTGATCTGTGCAAGCGTCTCAAGCTGGGGTAGCCGGACTTCACGAATCTCTTTAGTGACGCCGTTGACTGCCCTTAGCTGCTGAAGACCAAGGAGCCCGACTGCGATGACGAGGATGAGCGCAGAGCCAAGCGCGACGGTGAGTTTCCCACTTATGCTACCGCCGCGAGACAAACCCAGCCAGGGATGATTGAAAAGCATATGGGCTCGCTCAAGCAGCGGCTATTGTAGATAGCTGAAGTGGCGCCAAATCGAGTAATTGTCACGGAAGGTCGCGTAGGAGTCATAGATCCTTTTGAAGTTAGCATTCTTCGCTGACTCCTCTGCTACAACCTCGTACCAGGCCTTTTCGAAGGCGACCAGGATCTCCGGAGGCCAACGTTTGAGGATCACACCTTCTGCTTGCAGCTCTTTCATTACCTTCCACTGCGCGGCCTCTCCTGTTGCGATCGTGTCCCGCAAGGTATCGCCGCAAGCAACTTCGATGAGTGCCTTATGGCGGTCTGCAAGCGCATTCCAGCGAGCCATATTAATGTAAAGATCGAAGAACGTCGCTTGCTGATGCCAGCCTGGAAAGTAGTAGTACTTCGCCACCGTGTAGAAACGTAAGGGCCGGTCCAGCAAGGGTTGCGAAAACTCAGTGGCGTCAAGCTTGCCAGTCTTCATGGCATCCAGAATATCGCCGGCCGCCAATTGTTGCGTTACGACTCCAAACTTCTGCATCACGTTGGCGCCAAGCCCAAAGAATCGCATGCGCAACCCCTTCAGGTCGTCAAGCGAGCGAATCTCCTTCTGGAACCAGCCGGAGGCCTCTGGTGGGATCAAAGTGCACGGGATGTTGTGAACGCCGTTCGCGTGGAACATCTCGCGCGCCATCTCGAGACCGCCGCCGTAGTAGAGCCACGCCAGGTATTCGCCAACACCAGGCCCAAACGGGACCACAGAAAACATGTTGAATGCACTGTCATGGTCGGCGAACCAGGCAGCGCTTGACATGGCAGCCGGCACACTGCCGGCCGCGACCGCCTTGATCGTGTCGGCGGCTGGCACCAGTTCGTCCGGCTCATGGAACGTGAGCTCGATCTCGCCCCCGGACGCACGCTGGACGCGTTCTGTAAGACCTCGTGCGGCATCGCCAAATATCGGCATGGAGTTTGGATACGTGCTCACAACGTCGATGGCGATCACCTCGCTAGCCAGCGTGGGGGCGGTTCCAGCGGTCATAATACCCAGGTATGCGATCAACGCCGCCCCCACTGCGGTTCGCATGGGCTCATGTCCTCTCTCGCGCCGCTGCCGCTCCGAACGCAGCTTCGCTTCTGCGATCAACAGCCTCCCGCAAAAAACTTAAGGCGCACCTTACGGGCGCTTGGTCGTCCGGCTAGGGGTCGTGATCCGCCAGCGACCGCAGCGGTTCCTTTAGGCGGGAATGTCTCCCCACGCGGCATAAGGGCGGCCCCCTCATCTCGCCGAGAGCCTGTAACCCAGGTCCGCCCGTGCATGATTATCCACAGGAGCAGGATCGCATCCGGACGACTGTATGCCTGCGTCAGCAGCTAATGAGGACGGACAGCCAGCTCAGACGGAGCTGCGGATGAAACCCGGCGAGCCAACCAGTAGCGCATGTGTCGGCGATGCTGCGCCTCGTGCCGAGGGGGCTCCTTCTGCGGCACTTCCTTAGGCGCGTCAAACGCGCACGCGCCTCGGTTACTCGGTCAGCCCGGCGTTCTCGGCCGATTCTTGTGGCTGCTGGGACTTATATACGGCCTGAGTTCGGTTGGTGGCGCCCATCTTCCGCATGATATTGCGGATGTGAACCTTCACCGTACTTTCAGTCATGCCGAGTTCGTACGCGATGATCTTGTTGGCCTTGCCTTGCCGCAGATGCGACAGCACGGTCATCTGCCGCGGAGTCAGGTTCTTGGTTGCGGGTGATTCCGCAGGAGGTGAGGGCGACGTCGTGCCTTGAGTGAGGAGGAGATCGAGAGGCGCGAAGGTACCACCGTCCTTCACGAACCTTATTGCAGCAACCGCGGCAGACATCTCTGTGACGGAAGTCGGGATAAAGCCCTGCGCACCGCTATTCAGGGTATTCCTGATGTTTCTTGGCTGTAATGCCGTTCTGGCGTCCGAGAGTACCACGATCGGCGTGTCGGCGAATGCCTGGCGCAGCTCCTTGACGTGCTGCAGCACAAGCATCTCGGAGGAGCTTTCGCTATGCGAGTAGTACAATATGAGATGGAGGCCGGCGATACCTGCGCCGATGCAGTCGGCCACGCTGCCGAACGGCACGATCGAGAGCTCTGGATGCAGCGTTCGGAGCGCCTGGGTCAGGCAATCCCGGCTGAACCGAAGACAATCAATCAACCCAACGGCAACGACCCCAATGTTCTGCGAACTGGATATCAGGGCCGTTCGTTCTGCGATATCGATGGACTCAAGCCCACGCTCAGACTGACGGTTGCTGCCGTTGAGTGGATGGACAGCCTGATTCGAAAAGGCGTCATACTTAGTCATGGTTCCTACGCCTTTGGTTGCAGCAATCGCGGGGAACAATATTGAGAATAGGAAATGTAACGTCTCTGTTATGAGGAGACGGAAAAATAATGCCTTTCTCACATTTATGTGTCAATCAACCAAAAGATCGAAATGGTTGACCAATACCGCCAAGGAGTTAAGGACCTTCGCTAAGCGCCCGTCGAAGTCGTAATGAGCCTCGAAAGGAGATGAACCAGACATTGCGAACCCCAGGATGCTGCCTATGCTGCACCCAATATTCTGCGCCGGGCTACGCGGTCGGTGGCGCCCGTTTGCTGACGAAGTCACATAACCCGCCTGCCAGCGCGGTCATGAGACCGATCACCGCCAAGACAATGGCAGCGAACCAGCTTGATGCATCGCCATTTCACGCGACAGCGCATGCTTGCAGATCGGTCTACCCAATGAATAGGCTACCGTTCGGCCGATGCGCTTCTCCCTCGGTTTCAGGCAACATGTTAAGATGCGATGGCGAACGAAAGCGAACAATTTGGCATCAAATCGGCCATTAGACTAAGGATGCAGGAGATCGAGTTTCATCGCGCTCTCCATCGACCCGGCGTCATCATCGACGCTGGGGCCCACGACGGCCGACTGACGCTGCCATTGGCAAGGTTACCTCGCTCGAGGGTGGTGGCGTTTGAACCGCTGCCGTCAGCCTTTGCCCGCCTGCAGCAAGCCGTCGTAGCGGCGTATGGCGGCATAATGCCGTCGCATATCGCGCTGAGGCATGAGGCATTGGCCGATCGAAGCGGTATGACGATGATCTCGGCGCCCCGGGTGAACGGCGTCGTGCAGGAGGAGTGGGCCGCCATCTACAAAGACTACGCGGCACTGTGCGCGGCTGATCCTCGTATCGAAGCAATCGAAACCTGGTTGGTGCCGCTGCTGCGCCTGGATGACGCCGGTCTCGGTAATGTCTCGGCCATCAAGATCGATGTTGAAGGTGCGGAACTCGAGGTGCTGCGCGGCGCATGGGAGACGCTGCAGAACTGCCGACCATGCTTATCAATTGAAATAGAGGAACGGCACCGGCAGGGAAGCACCCGAGCGGTGCCGGAACTTCTTGGCGAGCTTGGCTTTGAAGGATGGTTCGAGTTCTTTGGTGAGTGGCGACGCATCGAAGCTCTGGATGTAGCGACGATGCAACGTGCCTCTCCGTCGCCGGCAGATTTCTGCGTGTCGCACCCATACGTGTTCACCTTCTACTTCGTGCCAAGCGAACGGCGGGAAGAACTCAGCCGTCTGGCAAGGCTGCCTTAGCGACCAGCACACCCGCAGCCTCTCCGCTGCGTTTGACGGTCATTGGCTCAGTCCGCATGCTCTGGGGCTCGCGTTGCGTACGACAAGGCCGCCAATATGTCGGGAGTGATGGTCCACTGCGATACGCGCCACCGCGCGATGATCACGGCCTGCGCGATCGGCGCCACAGTGTTGCAGCTGCTCGATCAGACTATAGCCAACGTGGCCCTGCCCTACATGCAAGGCAGCTTCTCCGCGAGTTTCGCGGAAATCACCTGGGTGCTGACCTCGTATATCACCGCGTCGGCCATCATGACCGCGCCGGTGGGCTGGCTGGCCGCCCGCTATGGTCGCAAGGTGCTCTATGTCGGCTGCATATTGGGATTCACCGTTGCCTCGATGCTGTGCGGCGCTGCCCAGTCGCTAAGCCAGATCGTCGTATTTCGCCTGCTGCAGGGAGTGTTCGGCGCCGCCCTGGTGCCGCTGTCTCAGGCCACGCTGTTGGACATCTACCCCGCTGAACGGCGAGGCTTCGCGATGGCGATCTGGGGCGTCGGCGTAATGCTGGGGCCGATCATGGGCCCGACGGTAGGCGGCTGGCTGACGGAGACCTACAGCTGGCGCTGGGTTTTCTACATCAACTTGCCGTTCGGACTGCTCGCTGCAATTGGCTTGATGATCTTTCTGCCTGGCGGCGGCCAGCAAGGGCGTTTGCGCTTTGACTGGCTGGGCTTCAGCGTGCTGGCAATTGCGATCGGCAGTATGCAGCTGATGCTGGACCGCGGCCAGGAAAAGGACTGGTTCACCTCCCGCGAGATCATCGCCGAGGCCGTGTTTGCGAGCCTGGGATTCTACCTGTTCCTGGTTCACGCATCATCCGCACGGCAGCCGCTGATCCACCCTGCACTGTTCAAGGACGTCAATTTCGCCTCCGGCGTCCTGCTGATGTTCATGGTCGGCATCTTCATGGTGTCCAGCCTGGCTCTGATGACGCCGTGGCTTCAGGTGCTGAGCCACTATCCGGTGGAGACTGCGGGTCTGATCATGGCACCCCGCGGGTTCGGCAGCCTGGTGACCACCATGCTGACTGGACGGCTGGCGGTTCGGCTGGATGCGAGGCTGCTGGTGGCCATAGGCCTGCTGTTGCTGAGCTATTCTTATTGGACGATGACTGGCTGGACGCCCGACGTTTCAGCTCGAGAAATCATTATTGCCATCGTGATACAAGGCGCGGCAATGGGGCTTCTGTTCACTCCGATCCAAGTCCTGGCATTTGTCACGCTGGATCCGTCGATGCGGACTGAGGGCGCCGCGCTCTTCAGCCTGCTGCGCAACCTGGGCGCGGCGATTGGCGTCTCGCTCGCAACGTCATTTCTGGCTCGCAGCTCGCAGGCAATGCACGAGATGATTGGGGCTTTGGTCACCCCATTCAATCGAGCCTTGCAGGCAGCTGGACCGGTTCGCCAGTGGCTGCATCCTGAAACGACGCACGGCGCCGCATTGCTGGATCGGGTGGTCAACGAGCAGGCACAGATCATCGCCTATGCCGACGTCTACGTGCTGCTGATAATCGCCACGTTGCCTGCGTGGCTGCTGCTTCTGATGATGCGCCTGCCGAGGAGAATGATCAACAAGGCAGTGCAATGATCTGCTATACCACAGTTTTGAGAGGCCGCGCACAGCGCGGCAGGTCTGGCTGTCGATTCCTCAAGGGGTCACGGGCGCAGATACGTCCATCCCTGCTCTTCCAACTCGGTAATCCGAACCACGCCCGTCGGCACTTCTCGAACCTCACTGAGCAAGTCGATCTGCTTGTTCTCGGCTTTGGATTGATTGGTCCGAGTGTTGCCGCAGCCACTGAATACCACCCCCTTCTTGCTCAACTCAGCAACCCTGTCGCGAACTGGTGAGGTGTCGCTACGCATCATTTGCAAGCCGGGACCGAAGGCGACGAATTCGATCTGGCTCTTCTCGCCCTTCTTGTCCCAATACTCTCGCATGTTCGCCGCGTTGTTCAGTGCGAGATTCATGACCTTGGGATCGTCCTGGTCGACCTGGATGACCACGCGATGTTGCTTGACCCACGCAGACTGTTGGGAGTGGGGCTGTTGTGCGAATGCAACCTGTGCTGCTGCCACGATCGGCAGAACAAGGACGATCCCACGTCGACGCATTCTGGTGCCTCTCACTGATGGTTATTCTTTCGCCAACGCAGGAAGTCTTGCCATAACTTGGCCTGAGTCGTCGAAATGGTCGTAGTTGCGTTCACAGGTGAAGCGTCAGCTTGCGCAATCGCAGTTGTCCTGTCCAGCCACTCCTGCGCCGCTGCAAAGCGCGTGAGGCCGGGAACCTGTGCGTTCAGGACCACATCTTTCCACTTCGGATGGTAACCCGGCCCTTGCAGTACCTCCAGTCGATCGAACAGATTATCGACCAGTCGCGCTACCCTCGCATAGCGGTTCGATCCTTTTGGCCAGTTGAACGCGGCGAGAACCGTCGGGATCGCAATCGTCTGTATTTCCGCGCCTTGAGGAATGAACGCCGGATAGTCGGCAGACGTCAGCGTCGCCGGAAGGTAAAAGCTGTAATCCTCCATGGGAACCGAGAGAAAGTGGAAGCCGGAAGGCCACTTGCCCTTCAGGAATGCATCGACTGGCTTAGAGGTTACGAAAACCACGGCGGCCATGTCATTGGTGCCCGACTTCATCTGCTCCATCGCGACCTGATGCGGGATGAAGGTACGCTCTGCCTGGGTGAATTTCAGCTTGTCGAAAATCAGCGGCCCGGAATATGCCGCGGCAGTCCCCTGCGTATTGAAGTTGACCTTTCTGCCCTTGAGATCATCCAGTGATCTTACCTCAGGACGGACAAGAATGTGCAGCTCAGAAGGAAACAGGCTGAGAATGTAAGAGATCCGCTGCTGAATATCGGGGATTCTGCTCCGGAACTGCTCCAACGAATCAGAATTGATGATAGCGACGTCCACTCCCTTGAGATAAAGCAGATCTGCGACATTTTCGGTAGGACCGCGCGTGACGATCGGCAGGACGTGCAAGTTGTCGCCATCGTCCACCACCCGCGAGATATCAGCCGCGAACTCAAGGGGCGCCCCTTCACGCTGACCGGCCGCCAATCCGACGGTCCAAGCGTTTATCTTGCTGATCTCGCTTGTTTCGCTTTCCTTTGTCTGCGGTCGCGCCACCGGTTTTTGCGGCCTCGTCGACTGTGTAGATGGCTCCCCATCGGTCAGGCCTGACCAGCGTGGATTTTGCGCATCGCTTTGCGCATACGCTGAGCCGACAAGGAGTGTCACACCAAGGAGTGCCAGGGCGAACCCTCTCGACATCTGCATCTTCTCCGACGGGTTATAGAAACTATTGCTTGGCCACTGTTTTTCTTTGACCTTCTAAGCTCTTGAGACGCTGCTCGGCTTGCTTTTCACCCAATGCAGCGGCCTTGCGATACCAGGCCTCTGCTTCCTGTGGGTCGCCTTTGATGCCGATCAGATTGCGCTCTGCGATAAAGCCTG
>JBKPSV010000068.1:0-5631 GCA_046735215.1 Pseudomonadota bacterium
TCGGGGTCGAACACCACCGTGGTGTTGAACAGCTTTTCCTCGCCCTTCTCGATGATCGAGCCGCCGTGCACGTGCACGCGGACCGCGCGCGCCGTCTCGCGCAGGAACTCGTAAGCCGGGCCGCCTGGTTGGTTCGATCCCTGCGCAGGCAGGACCTCCGCGTTGGCATTGCGTACCGTGCGGTCGCCGCCCAGGCTGTCCCACACCTCGGGCAGCGAGACGATGTTCGGCCGGTCAGCATCGACGGCCTCGCCGATCAGGCGCCTGGCCTGGGCGATGTTCGCCTCCTTGTCGGCGCCTGGGTTCATCTGAACGACGCTGATGCGCATCGGGTGCTCCGGGTGGGTGCCGGAGGGCAGAAGAACCGAAGCGCGTTGCCGACGCAACCCAGTCGCGGCTACCGCGGCCAGTCCAGCCTCGGTTCGGCGCGCCCTCCTGCCTGCCGCTGGTCCGGCTCGCGCCGTGCAGCGCGCGATGGCAAATCGCGCGGCTGCTGGTCCTCCAGCTCATGCGATGCGGGCGGGATCGGTGGACGGGTGATCACCGGCCTCGGGCGTTGCGTCTCCGCCCTCGGCTCGGGCGCGTAGATCTCGTCATAGTCGGGCGCACGGGACACCTCCGGCAGCCGCAACGACAGGTGGCGGATCTCGCCCTGGATCTCGTCCAGCCGGGCCTCGATTACCTCCAGCCGGCTCTTCACTCCGATCACGCTGAACGGCATGAACAAAAAAGCCACAGCATAGAGCAGCGCCGGCACCAGCAGCACGATTGGCACCCACCAGGGCATCCAATCCGGCAATGCGAACGGAAGAGGCATGTTCACTACCTAGCATCCAAGCATGCCGCGCCGCCAACGCGATATAGGCATTGCGCCCGGAACCTGCGGCGTTACGATTGTGAACAACGTCACTACCGTTGCGATACGACGCCATCTAGCTTCGTCAGCTCTGATCTTCCGGAGAGCAACCCATGCCCGGGACAATCCGGGATCGCCTGTCACGCAACGCGCAGGCCCAACTGATCGGGCGGGACGCCGAGCTCGGGGAGCTCAAAGAGGCGCTCGCGGTCGGGACGCCTGTCGTGTTCCATGTGCACGGCCTGCCTGGGATCGGGAAGTCAGCTCTGCTTACCGCCTTTGCCGAGTGGTCGCGCAGCCGCGGTGCGTCGGTGCTGGAGATCGAATGCGGCGCCATCGAGCCCACCGAAAGAGGTGTCCTCAAAGAGTTTGGCCGCCTTCTCGGCTGCCAGCCGTCGCTCGGTGATGTCGTCGCGGCGGTCGCAGCGAGTTCGTGCCCCGCGGTTCTTTTATGCGACCGTTACGAACAGTTCGGATTGCTGGACACGTGGATCCGCCAGCAGCTGGTGCCGTCGTTGCCCGATCGGGTTCTGGTGGTGCTTGCAAGCCGGCTGCCCCCCTCGAAGGCCTGGACTGAGGCACCCGAGTGGCAGGGCCTGTTTCGCGCCATGCCGCTTGGCACACTCGCTGACAGCGCCGCGGCCGAACTGCTGACGCGCTCGGGGGTGACGGAGAACGACAAGACCAGGATCGTCCGGGCAGCGGCGGGACACCCGCTCATACTGGCATTGGCGGCGCGCGCCACGAAGGCAACGACCGCCGAGCCGCTGGACACCGCCATCGCACATCTTGCGTGGCTTACCCTGGGCGAAATCACCGATGCGAACGTGCGAGAGGCGCTGCGGGTAACCGCGGTCGCGCGGCGCATCAGCCGCGACCTATTGCGGGCGGTTCTACCGGAGAGCGATGCCGACGAACTGTATCGGCATCTGGCATCGCTGCCATTCATCACCGCGGAGCGCGACGGACTTGCCGTGCATGACGCGGTCCGCGAGGCGCTTGCTGCCGAACTGGAAGCGGCGGACCCCAAGCGCCATCGCAGCGCGCGTCAGGAGGCCTGGCGCCATCTGCGCGAGCATGCACGTACCGCGGTGGCGGGCGAACTCTGGCGCAGCACCGCGGACCTGATCCACCTGATCCGCAACCCGGTGATTCGCGAGGCCTTCTTTCCCCGTCACGCGACCCGCTTCGCGATCGAGCCAGCGCGGCCGGACGATCATCCGGCAATCTTGAATATCGTCGCGGCACATGATGGCGAGGCCACAGCAACCAGCATGGCGGCCTGGCTGCGGGCATCGCCCGACGCATTCTTTGTCGTGCGTGCACCAGAGCAGCCCGTGCAGGGGTTCTACTGTCTGCTGGACGCCGGTACCGCTGCCATCGACGGCGCGCCGCTGCGTGACGATCCCGTTGCTGCGCGCTTCGTGCGCGATGTGCATGAACGTCCCTTGCCACCGGGCACGACAGCGCTGTTCCTGCGCCGCTGGCTCGCCCGCGATGAAGGTGAGCGCCCCTCTCCTGTGCAAGCCGCCTGCTGGCTCGACGTGAAGCGGCACTACCTGGAGCGGCGCCCCCTGCTCCGCCGCGTCTACCTTGCTGTCGCGGACCTCGCACCCTACGCCGCCGCCGCCGCGACGCTCGGCTTCGAGCCGCTGGCAGACCCCGTGGTGATGGGCAATCGGGCGATGCAGGCGGCCGTGCTCGATATGGGAGCAGGGTCGGTGGATGGCTGGTTGCTGCGGTTGGCGGCGGCTGAGATCGGCATTCCGGCGCGGGCGAGCCTGCTCGATCAATCCAAGCGAGCGCTGAATACGGACGGCGCACTGGTGCCGCTGACACGACGCGAATTTGCGGTCATGCACTACCTGATCGCCAGAGAGGGCGCGGTGGTGACCCGCGACGACCTGATCCAGGACGTGTGGCGATTGCGGATCGATCCCGGCAGCAACGTCGTGGACGCCGTGGTGGCCTCGCTGCGCCGGAAACTCGGCAGCCAGGCCGAGGCGATCGAGACCGCGCGGGGGTTCGGCTACGTCTACCGCGCCTGAGCTCGATTTCTCATCGCTTTCTCATCTTTGGATCATGCAGCGCAAAGGCGTTCTGCCTAGCGTCAGCCCACCCCGGCAACCGCCGCGGAATTCAGGAGGAGGAGAGAACGATGCCACTGATTCAGGTCAATCTGATCGAGGAAGTGTTCAGCCCCGAGCAGAAAAGGCAGATCATCAGCAAGCTGACCGACGCCATGGTCGAGGTCGAGGGCGAGGCCATGCGCGGCGTCACCTGGGTGACCATCCATGAGGTCCGCAGCGGCGATTGGGGAATCGCCGGCAAGCCACTCACCACGGCCGCCGTGAAGGAACTCGCTGCCGGCAAGGTCGCGGCGTAGCAGGAAGTGGGGAGGCCGGCTGTCCGGCCTCCCATAACTGTGTGCCGACTATCGCTCCAGGCACATAGCGACGCCCATGCCGCCGCCGATGCACAGTGTGGCCAGGCCCTTCTTGGCGTCGCGCTTCTGCATTTCGTGCAGCAGGGTCGTCAGGACACGTGCCCCCGATGCACCGATCGGGTGGCCGATGGCGATAGCGCCGCCGTTCACATTTACCTTGCCGGTGTCCCAGCCAAGATCCTTGTTCACCGCCAGCGCCTGCGCGGCGAACGCTTCGTTGGCCTCGATCAGATCGAGGTCATCGACCTTCCAGCCGGCTCGCTGCAGTACTTTGCGCGTGGCCGGGATAGGGCCTGTGCCCATCACCGCGGGATCGACGCCGGCGGTGGCAAAGGCGGCGATCCGTGCCAGCGGCTTAAGGCCGCGCTTCGCCGCCTCAGCGGCACTCATCAGCACGAGTGCTGCGGCGCCATCATTGATGCCCGAGGCATTTCCGGCGGTCACCGTGCCGTCCTTGCTGAATGCCGGCCGCAACTTGGCCATCGTCTCCAGGCTGGAGTCGTGACGGATATATTCGTCATCGCCCACGACGATGTCGCCCTTGCGCGTCTTTACCGTCACCGGCGCGATTTCGTCCTTGAAGCGCCCTGACTTCTGCGCGGCGCTCGCCTTCTGCTGCGAGCCAAGCGCGAACTGGTCCTGCTGTTCGCGGGTGATCTGATACTTGCTGGCGACGTTCTCGGCGGTGCTGCCCATGTGATAGCCGTGGAAGGCGTCCCACAGGCCGTCCTTGAGCATCGTGTCGATGAACTCGACGCCACCCATCTTCTGGCCGGCCCGCAAGTAGGCGGAGTGTTGAGACGTGCTCATGCTCTCCATGCCGCCGGCGGCAACAATGGCGCTTTCGCCGGTGCGGATCTGTTGCGCGGCCAAGGCAACGGCGCGCAGACCGGAGCCGCACACCTGGTTGATGCCGAACGCGGTCTTCGCATCCGGCACGCCGGCGCCGCGCGCAGCCTGCCGAGCAGGGTTCTGTCCTTCGCCGGCAGCCAGCACCTGCCCAAGGATCACTTCATCCACGTCACCTGCGTCGACACCCGCACGCTCAAACGCCCCTTGCAAGGCGATGGTGCCAAGTGCGTGGGCGGATAGCGTGCCGAGGGCGCCGGAGAAACTTCCTACTGGGGTGCGGACGGCGGAGACGATGACGATGTCGTCCATGTCTGGCTCTCCTTCTGCGGATCGGCAGCCTAGACCGCAGTCATCGGGCGCGGAAGCGCCACAGGCCACCGGAAGTCTCTGGCCATGTGGGCGCCCGAGAGGTCAATATCAGCCCCACAAGCCTGTTCGGGAGCCCTGACCCGAGCAAAACGCATGGGAGCACGTCGATGACCGAGGCGGCGCCGAGCTACGCGCATGGCACCAGCACCGTTGCCCTGATCGGCGAAACGATCGGCCGCCGTCTCGGCCGCACCGTGGCCCGGTTCGGCGACCGTCCGGCTCTGATCGCCTGTCAGCAGCGCATCCGATGGAATTACCGCGAGCTGGGCGATAGGGTGGACGCTTTCGCTGCCGGCCTGCTCGGGCTTGGACTGAAGCCGGGCGAGCGCATCGGCATCTGGTCACCCAACAACGCCGAATGGGTGGTGACACAATTTGCCACTGCCAAAGCGGGGTTGATCCTGGTGAACATCAATCCAGCCTATCGGCTGTCCGAGGTGGAGTACGCGCTGAACAAGGTGGGCTGCCGCGCGCTGATCACCGCGACGTCGTTTAAGACGAGCGACTATGTCGGCATGATCGATACGCTGGCGCCGGAGTTGCGGCACGCACAAGCAGGTCATCTCGATGCGGCCAAGCTGCCGGCGCTGCGGTTGGTGATTCAGATCGGCGCCGACACCAGACCTGGCATGCTGGCGTTCGACAGTGTCTACGATCACGGCGGCGCCGAGCCGCGCGCGCGACTGGCGGAGCTGGAGCGCACGCTGCAGTTCGACGATCCGATCAACATCCAGTTCACCTCCGGCACCACCGGCCTGCCGAAGGGTGCCACGCTGACGCACCACAACATTCTCAACAACGGCTACTTCATCGGCACGGCGATGGGTTACAGCGAGCAGGACAAGGTCTGCATTGCGGTGCCGCTGTATCACTGCTTCGGCATGGTGATTGGCAACCTTGCCTGCATCACACACGGCGCGGCGATGGTGCTGCCTGGCGAGGGCTTCGATCCGCTGGCGACCTTGCGGGCAGTCGCGACCGAGCGCTGCACGTCGCTCTATGGCGTGCCGACTATGTTCATCGCCGAGCTCGATCACCCTGAATTCGCTTCGTTCGACCTGACCAGCCTGCGCACCGGCATGATGGCAGGTGCGCCTTGTCCGATCGA
>JBKPSV010000069.1:0-3496 GCA_046735215.1 Pseudomonadota bacterium
CTCGATCAGGTACTTTAACCGCTCGATCACCTGCTTCGGCGTGCCGCAGATGATCATCGTGTCGTGCACCTGTTCCTCGAAGGTCGGCTGGCCGCGCGGGTTCTTCGCGCGCCCGACGGCGAACTCGACGAAGCCGCGCCGCCCTGATGGGGAGAAATAGCCCGCCGGATTCGCCCACACCGGGTGTGCGAGGCCAGTGAACTCGCCCTGCATCCACATGAACTGGCGGGCGTTCTGTCTCGCCTTCTCTTCGGTATCCTGGACGTGCACGCGGATCAGATAGCCGAAGTTCTCCGGGCCAGCTTCGTAGCCGACCTCTTTCGCCGCCTTCGAATAGGTGTCCCAGATCGTCTTTGTCGCGTCGATCGCGGTGTTCAATGCGATGTACGGATAGCGCTGCTGCGCCGTCCAGATCACGGTCTCGCGGGATAGCACGCCGGGTATCCACACCCGTGGATACGGCTTCTGCACCGGCAGCGCCCATGGATTGACGACGCGATGCTGATAGTGCGTGCCCTCCCAGCGAAATGGTCCGGGTTGCGTCCAGATCTTTGTGACAAGATCATGCGCTTCGACAAAGCGTTCCCGGTTGTAGGCGGGGTTAACCCCGTTGGCCAACTGCTCCTGGCCGCCACCGCGCACGAAGCCCGATACCACCCGCCCCTTGGAGATCATGTCGATCATCGCGATCTCTTCGGCGAGCTGCACCGGGTTGTCGGCCAGCGGCAGCGGGTTGCCGAGGAACACGATCTTCGCCTGTTTGGTGACCGCCGCGAGGATTGCGCCGAACATGTTGGTGCGCGACTGCATGCAGAACGGCGCATTGTGGTGCTCGTTCAGCATGATGCCGTCTACGCCCCACTCGTCGGCCATGATGTATTCTTCAAGGTACTCGTTATAGAGCCGGCTGCCTTCCACCGGGTCATAGTTGCTGTTGGAGAAGGTCAGCGCCGTCGCGCCGTATTTCAGCCCTTCCTTCGCGTCGTAGGCGGCCATCGGCTGTTCGGTGAAGTACATCAGGTGCATGGCGTGCTCCCTTCAGTTCGCATTGACGAATGTCAAGACGAGCCTTGCCAGCTCGTCCGGTTTTTCCATGTCCACATAGTGCCCGCAGGCAGCGACGGTTTCCAGCCGCGCGTTGTGCAGCGACTTGGCATAGACCTCGCCCGCGCTCTTCGGCACGTGTTTGTCGTCATCGCCCCACACCACCAACGCCGGCGTCTTCACGCCGCCCAGCAGGTGCGGCAGCGTCTGTGAGTACATGTAAGGCTTCCATGCGGTGCGAAACACCATCTCGCGGCAGATGTCCCACTGCTCCAGCTGGTCCGTGGTAACTTCACCATAGACGCGCACGAACGCCTCCTGGTTGTGGAAGCCCGCCTGCGGATAATCGAGATACGATACGATCGCCTGGTCGGCGATGTAGCCATCCGGCGGGTTGATGCCCATCGCACCCACCAGCACCAGCTTGCGGTACGCGGTGGGTGACTGGCTGGCCATCTCGGCGGCGATCCAACCGCCAAAACCCAATCCCACCAGCGATACGTCGCTCAGCCCCAGATCGGAGAGCATCCAGCTATGCATTGCCGCGATGTCGCGCACACTGCGTAGCCACTGCGGCCGTTCCGACTTGCCCCAGCCAGGATGATGCGGCACCAGCACATCAAAGCTCTGCGCCAATGTGTCATAGAACGGCAGCCGGTCCGGTGTGCCAATGTCGTGATGCAGCACCAGCACCGGACGCCCGCTGCCGGCGCGCATCAAATGCACGTTGGTTCCGGCTATAGGCATGGAGGTCTCGTTCCACGTCACGCTGCTCGGCATCGACATCCCCTCTGGCGCTTGCTTGGCCGCCAGGATACTCACCGGTAGCCAGGGTGTCCAATGTGGCAGGAGAAGTGCGATGCCTGACCTTGCAGGAAAAGTTGCAATCGTAACGGGTGCCAGCCGCGGCATCGGCGCCGCAGCGGCGCTGGCGCTGGCAGCGGCCGGCGCATCGGTCATGCTGGCCGCGCGCAGCCTGGCACAGGCCGAGGCGAACGCGCAGCAAATTACCGCTGCCGGCGGCAAGGCTTTCGCACTGACATGCGATGTTTCGGACTACGCCGCGTGCGAACACCTGGTACATGCAACGACCCAGCGCTTCGGACCACCCGATATTCTGGTCAACAACGCCGGCGTCATTGAGCCCATCACTACGGTCGCCGACGCGGAACCGCGCGAATGGGCGCGCAGCATCGAGATCAACCTGATCGGTGCGTACTACGCGATCCGTGCCGTGCTGCCCGGCATGGTTGAACGCGGGCGCGGCGACATCATCAACGTCTCGTCCGGCGCAGCCATACGCCCGCTGGAGGGCTGGAGCGCCTATTGTACCGGCAAGGCTGGGTTGGCAATGCTCACGCGCGCGATCGACCTGGAGCATCGCGCCGGAGGCATTCGCGTATTCGGCTTCCAGCCCGGCACCACCGACACCGACATGCAGGTGACGATCCGTGCCTCCGGCATCAACATGGTCAGCAGGATCCCGCGCGAACAGCTCACGCCAGTGGCGCATCCGGCGCGTGCCATCGTCTATCTGTGCACCAAGCAGGCGGATGACCTTGCGGGCAAGGAATTCAGCCTGCGCGACGATGACTTCCGCCGCCGGATCGATCTGGGCTGATGCACGGCTATGCCATCGTCAGTCCGCCGGACACACTGATCGTCTGTCCGGTGATGTAGCCCGCGTCGTCCGATAGCAGGAACGCGATCATCCCGGCGTAATCGTCCGGCTGGCCAAGGCGCCGCAGCGGAATGGCGCGTGCCAGTGCATCGCCGATCGACGGCGACGCCGCGCGGAAGTTGTCGAACAACGGCGTCTCCGTGGGGCCGGGGCACACCACGTTCAGCGTGACACCTTTGCGTGCTAGTTCGCGGGCTAGCGTCTTGGTGAACGCGATCATGCCGCCCTTGCAGGCGGCATACACGGCCTCGCCCGATGAGCCCACGCGTCCGGCGTCGGATGCAACATTGACGACCCGGCCGAAGCCGCGCTCGGCCATGCCACGCGCCACCACGTGGTGCATGTTCAGCGGCCCGTACAGATTGATCTGGATCACCTTGTCCCACAGCGCCCGGTCGGTATCGAGGAAGTTGACCGGTGTATCCCACCCAGCGACGTTGGCCAGCGCTTCTACCGGTCCGCATCCCGCCTCAAACGCCGCTACTGCCGTGGCGATCTGTGCGCGGTCGGTGATGTCGACGCGATACGCCTGGGCTTCACTGCACTGGGCCGCCGTCGCCTGCGCGCCCGTCTCGTCCAGATCGAAAATCCCCAGGATGCAGCCTTCCTGCGCCAGGCGCAGCGCCGTGGCACGGCCGATGCCGCTGGCGCCTCCGGTGACGATGACTCGCCGACCGCTGAGTCCCGGCATGCTCATGGGAAGTGAAGAGCGACAGTCCGCAGTTCGCTCATGGTTCCTGCCCTCGCAACCTTTGTTGCACGAGTAAACAA
>JBKPSV010000070.1:0-8534 GCA_046735215.1 Pseudomonadota bacterium
TCCAGCTTCGGCCAATCGATGATGGACGGTCTGTAGGGGTTGAATGTTGCCTGAAACATCTCGCAGACGGCGCGTTTGTGCGCCTCGGTCCCTGGCCGCAAGGGCCCTTGCTCCAGGTAGATCCAATGGCGCGCCGAATGGTCGGCGGCCTCTACGATTGCTGCGTCGGGAGGCATGGCGTTGCCCGGAATACGTGACCTTTGGTGCCCGGCGTCAAGCCCACCCACGGCCAAATCAACGATCTGCAAGCCGATGGGTGGCACAACACCCGCTCGTACAGTTCAGAACACCAGCGTCCCCCCGACGACCGCCAACGTGGCGGCCAAGACCGGACGCAGAACTGCATCAGGCACGCGCACCGCAAAGAGGCTGCCCAGCACAATTCCAGGAATGGATCCGATCAGCAGCGACACCAGCATCGGCACGTTCACCGACCCCAGCATCAAGTGCCCCATCCCGGCGACGAGGGTCAGCGGTACCGCGTGGGCGATGTCGGAACCGACGATGCGAGCCATTGGCAGCCTGGGATAGAGCAGCAGCAATACGGTGACGCCGATCGCCCCCGCCCCGACCGAGGAGACGGTGACGATGACTCCAAGCACCGCACCTACTGCGATAGTCAGCTTGCTTGTCTGCCGTTCCGGCACCAGTTCCAGCCACTTGCCGCCCAGGCTTAGCAATCGTCGCCGGAACAACAGTGCGACGGCGGTGATCAGCAGCATCACGCCCAGCATTGTCGTGATCACGCCTGAAGCGATGCGGCTGTTCAGGTTGAAGTGAGAGATCACCATCAAGGTGGCAATTGTCGCTGGAACGCTGCCGGTCGCGAGCCGGGCGACGATGGGCCAACGTACGGTGTGGTGCACGCCGTGCACCACCGTTCCCACCGCCTTGGTGATCGATGCGTAAAGCAGATCGGTGCCTACCGCCGTCGCCGGCGCAACGCCGAACCCCAATACCAGGATGGGTGTCACCAGCGAGCCGCCGCCCATGCCCGTCTGGCCCACCAGAAGCCCGACGAAAAACCCTGTCAGACTATACATTAGGTTCAAAGGCGCGAGCCAATGCATCGGTCGACGCTACCACTTTGGGCCAGGGCTTGGATACGCTGCTGTTAACCGTTCTCGGCCTAGATATCGCCCGCCTCCGCCAGTACGTGCCTGGCACGCGCCTCATCCTCCTCCTTTACCGCCAGACGGCGCGGAATGGCACCGATGCTTCCTTCCACCGCACTGGTGTGCGCATCGAGTACGAAAGCGGCGATGCCGGCATCGGCCAGCAGCGCGGTCAGAAACGAGAGCCGCACCGGATCGTTTGATGTCGCAATTATACGCACGCCTGCTGCCTTTGCTTGACCCGTTTTCCGAGCCACCGATATGGTGCCCTTGCCTACCAGACATGGAAACCAGGAGACCTGCTTGGACGCTGTCGCCAGTTCGTCCCAGCCCAACACGGCGCCTCCCGAGCGCCCAGGCGAAGACGCACTGACTTCCCTGGTCACGCTGTTACAGGCCGACCTGGAGGCATGCAATCGAGCCATCGTCGATCGTATGCACAGCCCGGTGACGCTGATCCCGCAGCTCGCCGCGCACATCGTCGCCGCCGGCGGTAAGCGGCTGCGCCCGCTCTTGACGCTGGCCTGCGCCAGAATGTGCGATTATTCAGGGGAGCGGCACATAAAACTGGCTGCGTGTGTCGAATTCATTCACACTGCGACACTGCTGCATGACGATGTGGTGGATGAGAGCCTGCTACGGCGCGGCATGGCGTCCGCCAATGCGGTATTCGGCAATCAGGCGTCGGTTCTCGTCGGCGACTTTCTGTTCGCCCGTGCGTTCCAGCTCATGGTCGAGGACGGTTCGCTGGCCGTACTCGGGATCCTCTCCCGCGCTGCCGCGACTATCGCGGAGGGTGAGGTGCTGCAACTTGTAACACAGAACGATCTGTCAACCTCTGAGGCGCGGTATCTCGAAGTGATCACCGGCAAGACCGCCGCCTTGTTTGCCGCCGCCTGCGAGGTTGGCGCGGTGGTGGCTGACCGACCGCAGACCGAGGCTGCATCGTTGGCCGAGTTCGGTCTGAACCTCGGGATCGCATTCCAACTCGTCGATGACGCGCTGGATTACGCCGCGGATCAAAAGGTGCTGGGTAAGACAGTGGGCGACGACTTTCGCGAGGGCAAGATCACGTTGCCGGTGCTGCTCGCGTATCAGGCCGGTGATGCCTCCGATCAAAGCTTCTGGCGCCGCACGATCGAGGCGAACGAGCAGAGCGACGCCGACCTCGACCGCGCACTGCATCTGATCGCCAGCAGCAACGCAATTCGCCTCACCTTGGATCGTGCCAGCACATTTGCGGCGAAGGCCAAGGCGGCGCTGGATCCGTTTCCCGAAACAACGCTGCGGCGCGCACTGCTTGACGTGACCGACTACACCGTCAACCGCGTGCGCTAGGCCGCTCTCTCGCCGCACAGCGGATGGGAGACTCACATGCGCACAGTCGTCTTCAGCACCAAGACCTACGACCGCCGCACCCTGTCGGAACGAAATGCGCTGTTGGGATACGGCCACGAACTGACCTTTCAGGAGGCTCGCCTTACCCAAGAGTCGGTCCCTCTTGCCGCCGGCTTCCCAGCGGTCTGCGGTTTCGTCAACGACGTGTTCGATGCGCACGTGCTGGAAACCCTGTCGACCAATGGAACACGGCTGATCGCCCTGCGCGCGGCAGGGTTCAACAATGTCGATCTGCGCGTCGCTGACCGGCTTGGGATAGCGGTGACCCGCGTGCCCGCCTATTCACCGCAGGCCGTAGCCGAGTTCACCGTAGGGCTCATCCTCAGCCTGGTACGCTCCATCCACCGCGCGTATGTGCGCACGCGCGCCAACAACTTTACACTCGAGGGACTGCTTGGCTTCGACCTGCACGGCCGCACCATCGGAGTGATCGGCACTGGCCGGATCGGCGCCTTGGTAGCGCGCACCATGGCGGCAGGCTTTGGTTGCCGCGTCCTGGCGCATGACGTCCGGGAAGACCAAGACCTGCTGGCTCACGGTGTGGAATATGTCGACCTGGATTGGTTGATGGGCGAGAGCGACGTGGTAACGCTGCATTGCCCATTGACACCTGCAACACGGCACCTGGTGAACGACACCACGATCAGTGCCATGAAGCGAGGTGCTCTCCTCGTCAATACCAGCCGCGGTGCCCTGGTCGATACGGATGCAGTTCTGGAGCGCCTGAGGGACGGGCAGCTGGGTGGCCTCGCTATGGACGTATATGAGCAGGAGGCTGATCTGTTCTTTGAGGATCTGTCCAACGAGATCGTCCGCGACGATACGATCCAGCGCCTGCTGATGTTCCCTAACGTATTGGTCACCTCGCATCAGGCCTTCTTTACGCAGGAAGCTCTCGTCTCAATAGCTGATACGACTCTGGCAAGCATTGCCGCCTTCGAGCAGGGCAGGAAGCTGGAGACCGCGGTAACGCATGCCTTTATCGTTCCGAGATGATCGCTTACAGCCGCCTTATCGCGGATAGATGTGTGTCCATTCCTTCGGGAATGGCTCATCATTTTCGGTCTTCAGGTTTATGTGGATCAGCCGCCAGGCGCCGTTGTCCACGTGGTAGAGAAACCGCACGAACAGGAAGGACTTTTCGAAGTCGATCTTGTAGATGATGTCCTTCTCCGTCCGGCCATAATCGCGCGCGTAGACCAGGTCCGCATATTGTCCCTGCCCCAGCCCGCGCACGAGTTGGAACACGTCCTTCATCTTGGCGACCGTGGGCCCTTCCATCATCGAAGCTGCCGCCTGCGCCGCACCATCGACATCGCGCCGCACCAGTTGATTGGTGACGGCTGCACTCGCCCGCAGCGCATCGAAGGTGTCGAGTGCGGGCTGTGCGAAGGCGGCGTCCGCCAGCAGTAGCGCCGTGGCCACTGCCAGCGAACGCATGGCCGACGCTAGCGCACCACGGCGATCTGTTCGCGCCGCAGCTGTACCGTCAATTCATCGAGCGCGCGGCCGACGCGATCCAGCATTTCGTCCGTTTCGGCCTCGGTGATGATCAGTGGTGGGCTGAAGCACAGGATATCGCCGGGCACGGTGCGGCCGATCACGCCGTGCTGCTCAACCAGCTTGGTGAACCGGCCGCCGACCTTCGCCGCCGGCTCGAAGTTCTCATGCTTGCCCTTGTCCGCCACAAGTTCGATCGCACCGATCAGGCCGACACCGCGCACTTCACCGACCAGCGGATGCTCCGCAAAGCGCCGCCGCAGTTCCGTCTGCATATGCGCACCGACACTGCGCACATGCTCGCCCATGTTCATTTCGTCATAGATTTTCAGTGTCTCGATCGCCACCGCAGCCGGCACCGGATGGCCTGAATAAGTGAAGCCATGACCGAACGTGCCGATCTCGTGGCTCTCCTTGGCCAGCCCCTGAAACACGCGGTCGTTGACCATCACTGCGCTGATCGGGAGATATGACGAGGACAGGGCCTTGGCGCAGGTAAGGATGTCAGGCTGCATGCTCAGCGTCTGGCTGCCCCAGTAGTTGCCGGTGCGCCAGAAGCCGCAGATCACTTCATCCGCGACGAACAGCACGTCGTACTTGCGCAACACCGCCTGGATCTTCTCATAGTACGTGCGCGGCGGTACGATCACACCTCCTGCACCCATCACCGGCTCGGCCCACATCGCCGCGACGGTATCAGGACCTTCGGCAACGATCAGCTTCTCCAATTCCTCGGCGCAGCGCGACGCAAATGCCTCCTCGCTCTCGCCCGGATTGGCGCCGTGGTAGTAGTGCGGGTTCACCGTGTGGATGAACCGGTCCAGCGGAACGTCAAAGGCGCGATGATTGTGCGGAATGCCGGTGAGCGAGGCCGAGGCCAACGTGATGCCGTGATAGCCTTTGATCCGACCGATGATCTTCTTCTTGTCCGGCCGGCCGACAGCGTTATTGAAATACCAGATCATTTTGATGGCGCTGTCGTTCGCCTCGGAACCGGAGTTGGCAAAGAACACCTTGCTCATCGGCACCGGCGCGCGCTGGATCAGCATTTCGGAGAGATCGATCAGCGGCTCGTGCGACTTGGCGGTGAAGGCGTGATAGAAAGGCAGCTTGCGCATCTGGTTCGCCGCCGCCTGTACCAGCCGCTCATTGTCGAAGCCAAGCGCGGCGCACCACAACCCGGCGACGCTTTCGATGTACTCCTTGCCGCTGTCGTCCCACACCCGGACGCCCTTGCCGCGCGTGACCACCATCGGCCCCACCTGCTGGTGCGCCTGCAGGTCCGTATATGGGTGCAGCACATTGGCGATATCGCGGGCGGCGGCAGAGTTGGCGCCGAACGGCGGAGGCGGTGCCATGACTGATCTCCTTGGCTGGAGGTCGCAGTTTAGTCGCAGGTCGGCGACCCGGAAAGTGCGTCGATCGGCGGGCAACGAGGAGCGCCGCAATGCTTCGGCGCGGACCGAAGCAACCGCACACGGCAGATGATCGCTCCTGACTCAACGCTGTCAGCAAGCACTCACTAGCTGAGCCGAGGTCACTCACATTCGATGATGGAGCATCATGCGGGTTCTCACGCATCGCTGCACGGAACAAGCCGACGCGAGGTCGGGAAGCCAGTTTCTGTTGATGACCATGTGCCTGGCTGTCCTCCTCGTCCAGGTGGATACGTCCGTGGTCAACCTCGCAACCCGGGCGATCGGCGAGGCGCTTCATGCCGGGGTCATGGGCCTGCAATGGGTGCTCGATGCCTACAATGTCGCCTATGCAGCCCTGTTGCTGACCGGCGGGCTTCTGGCCGATCTCTATGGCCGGCGGCGGCTGTTTCTGTTCGGCACTGCCGTCTTCACCGGCGGGTCGCTGCTCTGCGCCGCGGCGCCGAACGTCGCGATATTGATCGCTGCCCGAGCCGTCGCCGGCGCGGGAGCAGCATTGCTGCTGCCCGCCTCGCTCTCGATCATCCGCGTTGCATGGGCCGACGAGCGAGCCCGCAATCGTGCCCTCGGTGTTTGGGCTGCCTGCACTGGGCTTGCGTTCGTGGTTGGCCCTACGGCAGGCGGCGCGCTGGTCGACTTATTCGGCTGGCGCAGTGTTTTCCTGATTGCTGTTCCGTTGGGCCTGGTGACGTTCGGTTGCGCCCTGCGGGTTGTTGCCGAATCCAAGGACCCTGCCGGCCGGCGGTTCGATGCGCTCGGTCAGATCTGGGGTGCAGTCACACTGGTCGGCGTGGCGCTCGCCGGGATCGAGGCCGGGCGTGATCGTGCTGTCAGTGCGGCGGGGCTGTCGGCGGCGATCGTCGCATTGCTGCTGTTCCTGCGCATCGAACAGCGCCGCGGTTCTGCGGCCTTGGTGCCGCTGGACCTGTTCAGTCGCCCCCGCTTTGTCGGCGTCTTGGTCGCGACCGCGGCGATGACGTTCGGCATGTATGGCGTGCTCTTCCTGGTACCGCTTTCGTGGCAGGCAAGCGGCACGCTTCCGGCCGGCGGTGCTGGTCTTGCCCTGCTGCCGATGGCCGTCGTGTTTTTTGGGTTGTCGAATTACTCCGGACGATTGGCGGAGTATGTCGGCGCGCGGACGATGATAGGCGGCGGCACCGCGACAATCGGCCTGGGTCTGTATCTGATCGCATTGACCTCCGAGGGGGTGCCGATCTCTCTCGCCGAGACAGGACTGGTGATGACCGGAATTGGCATGGGCCTCAACACCGGGCCGCTGTTTGGCGTCGCGGTGGCGGCGGTGCCGGCAGCGCGCTCCGGCAACGCGGCCTCACTGATCAACGTTGCCCGCATGATCGGGGCGACGCTGGGCGTGGCGGTGCTTGGCTCGGCATTCGCTCTCGTCGGCTCCGGCGCCTGGGGGCTGCGGATCGCAATGGCGCTGGGCGGCACTGTCCAGCTCATCGGCGCCAGCGTGGCATGGCGAGCGCTGCGCCGTTGACAATTACCGTCGCGCCTCATCGACTGCCCGCACACAAGCCGTGCGGGGAAATGCCTTCATGCCCACCCAGCCCGTAGACGTCCTCATCATCGGTGCCGGTGCCTCCGGCGCAGCCATCGCCTGGAGTCTCGCCGAGACAAAGATGCACATCCTCTGCCTGGAACAGGGCGACTGGATGAAGCCATCGGAATATCCTTCTTCGGGCCGGGACTGGGAAGCGCGGCAGCTCAACGACTTCCACTACAGTCCGAACCGCCGTGCGCGCGACACGGATTATCCGATCAACGATGCGAATTCACCGATCAAGGTGGCCAACTTCAACGGCGTCGGCGGCGGTACCGTGCTCTATGCCGGTCACTTCCCCCGGTTTCATCCATCTGACTTCCGTGTCCGCACATTGGACGGTGTGGCCGATGATTGGCCGATCGATTATGCGACGCTCGCACCGTACTACGACGAGAACGACCGCATGATGGGCGTCTCCGGCCTGGCCGGCGATCCTGCCTATCCGCCACATGAACCGATGATGGCGCCGCTTCCGCTGGGCAGATCGGGTGCCACGCTGGCGCGCGGGCTCAACAAGCTTGGCTGGCATTGGTGGCCATCCGACAGCGCCATCGCCTCCGAGGACTACGAAGGCCGCGCCCGCTGCATCAACCTCGCGCACTGCACCTCCGGCTGCGCGCAGGGCGCCAAGGCGAGCACCGACGTCACCTACTGGCCCGCAGCCATTCGTGCCGGCGTGGAATTGCGCACACGCTGCCGAGTGCGCGAGATCACCCGCAACAATGACGGCATGGCGTCCGGCGTCGTCTATTACGACGCGGATGGCAAGGAACAGTTCCAGCCGGCCCACGTCGTGATCCTGGCCTGCAACGCCATCGGCACTGCGCGCATTCTGCTGAATTCCAATGGGCTGGCGAATTCATCCGGCCTGGTCGGCAAGAATCTGATGTTCCACCCCTACGCGCGCATCGCCGGTTGGTTCGATGAGGAACTGGATGGCTATCGCGGTCCCGGCAATTGTATCTGGAGCCAGGAGTTCTACGAGACCGACGCCGCGCGTGGCTTCGTGCGCGGCTACACGTTCGAATTCTCGCGCGGCCAGAACCCGGTGATGGCCGCCGTTCACAGCATGTCGATCGGTAGGCTGCCTTGGGGCGAGGATCACCATCGGGCCTATCGTCGGCTGTTCGGCCATCGCACCGGCATGGTGGCGATCTGCGAAGACCTCCCGGAGGAGCACAATCGCGTCACGCTCGATCCGGAGTTGAAGGACTGCCACGGCATCCCGTCGCCCAGGATCGATTACACGCTCAGTGACAACAGTCGCCGTATGCTGGACCACGCGGTCGCTCGTGCCAGCGAGATATTGCGAGCCGCCGGCGCGCACGACGTGTGGTACGAGGCGCCGCTCGCCGATGGCGGCTGGCATCTTATGGGCACCGCGCGCATGGGCACCGATCCGGAACGCTCGGTGGTGAACGAATGGGGCCGCAGCCACGACGTAAAGAACCTGTTCGTCGTCGACGGCAGCATTTTCGTCACCTCGGCCGGCGTCAACCCGACGCGAACCATCCAGGC
>JBKPSV010000071.1:0-4713 GCA_046735215.1 Pseudomonadota bacterium
TTTGCTCAAAGCCTCGACCGCCGCGCTGGCCGGCACACTCGCTGCTCCAGCGATCGCTCAGGGCAGTGCCAAGGTGCTGCGCTGCGCACCTGAAGCGAACCTGGCCAGCATCGACCCGATCTGGACCACCGCCACGGTCGCAATCAATCACGGCTATATGGTCTATGACACGTTATACGGCGTGGATCTGTCGCTCACTCCGCGTCCGCAAATGGTCGCCGGACACACTGTGTCGGACGATAACAGGACCTGGACCTTCACACTGCGTGACGGACTGATATTCCACGACGGTGAGAAGGTGCGATCGGCTGACTGCATCGCATCAATTGATCGCTGGTCCAAGCGCTCGGCGTGGGGTCAGGCACTCGGGGCGGTCACCACTGAGATGACGGCGCTGGATGACAAACGCTTCGTGGTTCATCTGAAGAAGCCGTTCTCCACGATCCTGTACGCGCTCGGTGTGTCGGGGTGTTTCATCATGCCGGAGCGGGTCGCGAAGACTGACCCGTTCAAGCAGATCTCGGATGCAACCGGGTCCGGTCCGTTCAAATTCGTCAAGGACGACTGGGTCGCAGGCGCCCGTGCGGCCTGGGTGAAGAACGACAAGTATGTGCCGCGCGATGAGCCGGCGGACTTCTATGCCGGCGGCAAGCGCGTCTATGTCGATCGCGTCGAGCACACGGTTATGCCCGATGGGGCGACGGCGGCCGCGGCGTTGCAGACGGGCGAGATCGACTGGGTGCACGTGCCGCTGATCGACCTCGTGCCAATGCTGAAGAAGAGTCCCGGTGTCATGGTGGCCGTCTATGATCCTCTGGGCTGGCTTGGCATCATCCGGCCAAATTTCCTTTTCCCGCCCTTCGATAATCGCAAGCTGCTCCGCGCCATCTTGCCGGCAATCGACCAACGCGAATTCCTTGCGGCGGTGGTTGGCGAGCAAACCGATCTCGGCAAACTGCCGGCCGGTTACTTTACCGTCGGCAGCGCCATGGCGAACATGGCCGGAATCGATGCTCTCACCGGCCCGCGCGATGTGGAAAAGGCGAAGCGGCTGGTCGGTGAAAGCGGCTATAAGGGCGAACCTGTCCTGCTGATGTCGCCGACCGACCAGCCTGCATTGGAGCAGGTCGCACAGGTGACGCGGTCCGTGTTCGAGAAGGTCGGCATCAACGTCAACTTCGCAGCGATGGACTGGTCGACGCTGGTCGCTCGCCGCGCATCGCGCGAGCCACCAGAGAAAGGCGGCTGGAACGCTTTCTGCACATCCTGGTCCGGCCTGTCGGTGGCCGATCCCGGCGGGCACTTCCCGATCCGCGGCAACGGCAACGGAGCGTGGTTCGGCTGGCCCACTGATCCAAAGATGGAGGCTTTGCGCGATTCATGGTTCGATGCATCGGATCTCGCGACACAGAAGAAGATCTGCGAAGACATGCAGAGCTTTGCGTTTGAGCAGGTGCCGTTCATTCCCATCGGCCAGTGGTTCTATCCGACCGCCTTCCGGAACAATATCACGGATATCGTCAAAGCGCCGGGCATTCTGCACTGGAACCTGAAGAAGACCTGATGGCGGGTACCCTCGGCATCCCGGTCCGCGATGGACCGGGAACTAGGCCTGAGCGAAGAGCACCCGTTCGATAGCCAAAGCCATAGCAGCGACCAGCACCGCAGCGGAGATTGCGGTGACGGCGCGACGTTCCCAGGCGAAGCGGCCGAACCACAACAACGCCGGGAACAGCAGTGCGACAACCAGCGCCTGTCCAGCCTCCACGCCCAGGTTGAAAAACAGCAGCGAGCCAAGGATGCCGCCGGGCGGCAAACCAAGCTCCAGCAGTGCACCGGCAAAGCCGAAGCCATGCACCAGTCCAAACACGAAGCTCACCGCCCAGCGTCCTGAGGCCGCTCGTTCGCGAACGATATTGTCCAACGAAACGTATGCGATCGACAGCGCGATGACCGGCTCGACGATCGCGGGCGGAATCACGACCACGCCCAGTATAGCCAGGGCGAGCGTGAGGCTGTGCGCGATGGTGAAGGCGGTGACGATGCCCAGAAGGGCGCGTAGCCGGCCGCCGCGCAGCAGCAGAGCGAACAGGAACAGGAGATGGTCGTATCCGGTAAGAATATGTTCGACGCCAAGCCGGAAGAAAGCGAACGCGCTGCTCGGCACCGATCCGGTATCAGGCGCCGGTGCCGCCGCTCCAGCATGCCCAACGCGCACGTCTCGATTGCCCGGCTCCAAGAGCAACTGTTCACGGCCCTCGGGCCACTGCACGGCGACCAGCGTGTGGTGATCCGAACCGAACACATCGAACATATTGTCGGTCAGTGACAACGTCCGTGGTGACGTGGCACAGGCGTAGTCGAGCGTGACGACGACGGCTGGGCGCGTCGGCGAGGGCGGCTGCACCATTCCCGGAGTCGCAGCGCAAGGAGTGTCGTTTGCAGCGATCGCAATATGCTGCGCCACCAGTCCGGCGAGACCTCTGAAATCGGCGGTCAACCCCGGCACCGCGGATCGGACGACATCGGCGGAAAGGGTCAGCATGTAGCGGACTGTCTGTCCATACACAGTGACCGCGGCATAGCCGGTGCTGCCGGCAGTATGCGCGTTGACGCCGCCGATCAGCACAGTCAGCGATACGATCAGCGCGACCGCCGCCTGCTTGATCATGGCGAGATCGCGTCGAAAGCGTTGAGCCAGGTCTCACCGATGAAACGCGACATCAGAAGGAGGTGTGGGTCATTGTCGATGCGCACGTACTGCAGGAACTCATCTGGATTGCGTGCGCCGAAGCGAACCGCCAGCACCACGTCATTGTCGGCTGCATACAGCGTCGCGGTGATACGCGGGTCGACGAGGCCGAATTCTTCGGGGTCGCTGCCTCTGACGTCGTCAGCCGTCAGTTCACGGACGGGGGCCGAATTGTGCATCATCTCGAGTGCCGTGCTGAGCTGCTTGGCGGCTGCGGCATTGATCCGCGTGCCGGTGGCCATGACCCAGCTGTCGGGGTCCTGCCGCAGCAAATCGAGGCGCTTGCTCGGGCGCGCAAGTTCGACGCGACGAATCTGTTCAGGCGCGGTTTTCAGCACGCCATTGGCCTGGAACTCGACGAACTGACGCTGCGTCGGCAGCGCACCCTGAATCACCATCACCAGGAGATACAGCACCACGAGCCCAGAAGCTGTCGGGATCGCGAGCCGCCGCCAACGCATTATCGCCGCCGCCACCACACCAGTCCGCCAACCGTCATGACCATCAGCGGCAGCAGACCGACGACCAGGACGAACACGGTGCGCGCCTGTCCCTCAGTCAAGAGGACGAGCGAAGGCACTGGAATCCGCGTTGCGACCTGCGTGGTGCGTTCCTCATGTGCGAGCCAACGAACGGCCGCCAGCAACAGGTCGCTGTTCGACATGTAGGGAAAAAATGAATTGCTGGCGAAATCGCAGTCGCCGATCAGCACGGCGCGCAACGGCCGGGTGCCGCCGGGCAACAGGCCTTCAACAGAGACGCCAAATACACGCGGCCCCGGAGCGGGCGTATCGGGGTTGGCCGGCAATTCGGCTGGCTCGTCCGCGACACGAGTCACGGCCGGCGCCACATCACGCGTGTAGCTGTCGCGACTACTTGTCAGCAATGGTATGACGCTGATGTTGCCAACCGGCTTGAGCAAACTGAGCGGTCGTACCCCTGGATAGAACGTCAGCGAGGCAGACTGGGTGATCGGATGCGGGTCATAGCCGGTCACGGCGATCATCTCCGCATCCAGCATATAGTGGCTCAACGGATCGACCACGACCTGCTGCTCGGGGCGGACACCAAGATCTTCGGTAAGCCGCGCGAGCCCCGGCTCAAGCACAAACCCAAGGTCGAACAGGAACAGTGCCGCGCCGCCATTCGCCAGGTAGCGGCGCAGAGCATCGCTCTCGCCGGGCAGGAAGGTGGTGCGCGGATTGGCCATGATCACAAGCGTGCAGTCGTCCGGCACACTACGATTTGTCGCGAGGATCAGTTGGCGGGCCTCGTAACCCTGCGCTTCCAGCGCGCGGCGAAAACGTCCGATGCCGTGGCCCGCCATCTGCACCAGGCGCGACGATGGATCATCGTGGCTGTGGTTCGCCACGCCTTCGAGATGCGTGTGGAACTCGAAATTGTCCATCGGCAATTCGCCATGACCTTCAATGAAGCAGACCGTGATGACGCGTTCACGCAGCACGCGCTGGACACCAAGTGCGATCTCTGCCTCATCCGTGCTCTGAACCATCACGCGTCGGCCCGCTGCCTCTATCATGGCGGCGTTGTAGATGCGTATGCCGTTCGTCCGCGCCACCGATGGGTCCTTGTCGGGATCGACGGCGGTCAGGTGAAACCGCGGATTGCGGCGCTGCATAAGAGTGAGGATGTCTCGGGCGCGGCGGCCAGCCGGGTCCTGGGCATGGTAGAAATAGGTGACGTGGACCTCGCGGCCCAGACCGTCCACCATGTTCATTGCCGCCGCCGAAGGCGTGTAGAGTTTTTCGCGCGTCAAATCGATATGGCCGTCGTGTAAAGTCAGCGCCAGATTCGCGAGCACGAACAGCGCGAAAGTCACGACGACCACACCGCCGGTGAAGACCCAGTTCTGCCACTGCCCAAGCCGGGTCTGCAGCGGTAGGCGCAGTCCGGTCCAGAACAGCACCAGCACAGCCACGAGCCAGCCGATAGCCCAGAGC
>JBKPSV010000072.1:0-5007 GCA_046735215.1 Pseudomonadota bacterium
GTGATTCGCGAGTCATTCGCGGCTGCGCGGCAAGGTGATGCGCGCCTGCTTGCCGCCGGACCTCCGATCTTTGCGCTGCAGGCGGCGGATAGAATGCGCGCGGATGTGCAAATGCTGTCGATCGCATCCGCGGTTCTCGTCGCCGGTCTGGTCCTCTGGCGGTTTCGCTCACCCTGGGTGCTTGGGGTTATCGCCGTGCCAGTGGTGCTGGGCGTCACCGCCGGCGCTCTGGTCGTGCAACTTGTGTTCGGCTTCGTGCACGCCGTCACCATCGGTTTCGGCATGACCATGCTGGGTATCACCGTTGATTATCCGGTCCTGTTGATCGGTCATCGCAAGCAGGGTGAGGCAGCTCCCGCGACCCTGCGGCGAATCGGTCAGGCCTTCACCCTTGCAGTGATCACCGCGGCACTCGGGCTGACCGGAATGTTGTTTTCCGGCTTTCCCGGCCTGTCACAACTCGGCTGCTTCGCCATCGTTGGCATTCTTACCGCTGCTGCCGTGACGCGCTGGCTCTTGCCTCGCCTGATCGTGGCTGCAGATCTGGCGCCGGTTGCGTCGGGCGACCCGGCAGGGCTGCTGCGTATTGAACGCCTTCGAGCCTGGCGTGTTTGGTGTGTGGGCGCCTGTGCTCTTGCGGGTGTAGGTTTGCTGGCCATGGGAGGACTGCGTCTGGAGAGCAATCTCGCCGCGCTGAGCCCGGTTCCGGAATCCGCGTTCGCGCTGGACGCCGAGTTGCGCGGGGAGTTGGGCGCTCCGGATGCCGTATCCATTGCCCTGGTGCAGGGGGATGATGCGGAGGCAGTGTTGTCCAAGGAGGAAGCATTGCTGCCTGTGCTCGACAGGATGATCGCGGACAAGGTCTTCAGCGGCGTTGAGATCGCTGCCCGCTATCTGCCCAGTGTCGCCACCCAGCGCGAACGGCAGGCGAGCCTGCCCAAGCCTGACGAGCTTGCCGCAAGGATTGCCACCGCCCAGGAAGGGCTCCCGTTTCGCGCTGGCGCGTTTCAGACGTTCATCGACGACATCGACACCAGCCGCAGGATGCCGACGCTGCGGCCATCCGATATCACCAGCCCGCTGATTGCGGCCAGGCTCCAGCCGTTGCTGTTTCAGCGCGGCCCGTCCTGGTACGGCGTGATCGCACCATCGGATATCCGGCAGCCGCAGCGCTTTGCCACGACGATGCAGGACGCTGGCGCGATCTATGTGGATGTGACCGCGGAAGCGAACACTGTCGTTGCGGCTTATACGGCCATGGCATGGCGTTGGCTGGGGCTCGGCGCACTCGCGGCCTTGGTCGCCATCGCTGTTGGATTGCGAGACCTGCGGCGCGTCGTAACCGTCGCCGGTGCGGTTGCCGGAGCCGTTCTGGTGACGGTCGGCATTTTGACCGCCACCGGTGCCCGCCTGTCCCTGCTGCACATCGTCTCGCTGCAGTTCGTCGCCGGGGTGGGCCTGGACTACGCGTTGTTCTTCGCGCGCCGGCAGCTCGATGAGGAAGAGCGGGCGCGCACCTTACGCACGTTGGTCACCTGCAATGCGATGACCGTGCTGACCTTCGGGCTGCTTGCGCTGTGCCGCACGCCCTTGCTGCGGGACATTGGCACAACAGTTGTGATCGGCGCACTGGCGGCGCTGATATTCGCATTCATGTTTGCCGGCGAACCGCCGCGCACAGCGGCAGCGGACACCGTCTGAATGCAGCCGCTTTGCCTGACAGCGACGACGGTGGTCAGCGCGATCGGTTGTGGCATGACAGCGACCGCGGCGGCACTTCGCTCGCGGCGAGGTGGGCTGCGTCCTTGCGATTTCGGCGACATGACGGATGGATATATCGGCCGCGTGGATGCGCTGGATACGCATCGTCTGCCGTCCACGCTGAGGCGCTTCGACTGCCGCAACAATTGTCTTGCTGATCTCGCGCTGCACACTGATGGCTTCGCCAGCGCGGTGGCCGTCGCGCGCCACCGATATGGTGCCGACCGCATTGCCGTCATCCTGGGCACCAGTACCTCGGGCATCCTGTCCGGCGAACAGGCGTATCAGGCACGCAAGCCTGCGACTGCACAGCTTCCGGAAGACTTCGACTACACGCACACGCACGACATGTTTTCGCTGGCCGATTTCGTCCGGTCGGCGCTGGATCTGCATGGCCCCGCAATGGTCGTCTCGACCGCGTGCGCCTCCAGCGCGCGCACATTCATAGATGCGTATCAGATGATTGCCAGTGGCATGTGCGACGCCGCCGTGGTCGGCGGTGCCGACAGTCTGTGCGGCATGACGCTGCGCGGCTTTGCCTCGCTCGATCTGATTTCGCCGGTCGCCTGCCGTCCGTGCGACGCCGAACGCGACGGCATCTCGATCGGCGAGGCTGCCGGTTTCGCGCTGCTGGAATATGAGGGCAGTGGCCCTGCGCTGCTTGGTTGCGGTGCGAGCAGTGATGGCCATCACATGTCGGCGCCGCATCCAGGCGCTGTTGGTGCAATTGCCTCGATGCGGGCGGCGTTGGCGACCGGAGGTCTGTCCGCGGATGAGATCGACTATGTGAATCTGCATGGCACGGGAACCAGGGCGAATGATGCGATGGAAGACATCGCCATGATCGAGGTGTTCGGTGCCGCCACGCCATGCAGCTCCACCAAGGGCTGGACCGGCCACACGCTCGGCGCATGCGGCATTCTGGAGGCGCTGGTTGCATGTCTTTGCATAGAGCATCGCCTTATGCCGGGATGCCTGAATGTGACAGCACTTGACCCGGACTTTCGCGCACGCGTGCTGACCGACAATGAGCAAGGTGCGGTACGCCGTGTCATGAGCAATTCGTTCGGGTTTGGTGGCATCAATTGCAGCCTGATCTTCGGCACGTCAGTCGGCGAATGACAGTGGTCGTCGCCGGTGTGTCGGTCTGGGGCCCAGGCTTGCCAGGCTGGGCGGCGGCCCGGTCGATACTTCGTGGCGCCGAGGAGTACGTCGTGACGGATGTGTCTCTGCCGCCGCCCGCGTTGTTGTCGGCCAATGAACGGCGGCGCGCCGGGGTCGCAACGCGGCTTGCGCTGTTCGTCGCCCAGCAGGCGAGCGACATGGCCGGGACCAGGCCCGGTTCTATCCCCAGTGTATTTGCGACGTCCAACGGCGACGGCGCGGTGGTACACACAATTCTGGAAGCTCTGGCCGCACATCAACCGGTATCACCCACGCAGTTCCACAACTCGGTGCACAACGCGGCGGCGGGGTACTGGTCGATCGCGACGGGATCGCAGGAGCCCACAACCTGCATCGCCGGCCACGACTCCACGGCCGGTGCCGCATTGCTGAAGGCGGTGGCCGAGGTGCAGGCCGAGGATCGACCACTGCTGCTTTGCGTGTACGACGTGCCGCTGCCACCGCCACTCGATGCCAAGCACCCGACGGACGGACCGTTTGGCGTCGGCCTCGTACTTGTACCCGGACAGGCGTCGGGTGGCTTTGCCCAGATCGTCGTGCGCTATGCCAGATCGACATCCGCCGCGGATATGCTGCCTCGGTTACCGGCCCTGCACCGGGTTGCGCGCGGCAATCCGGCGGCGCGCCTGTTGCGGCTATTGGAGACTCTCGCGCGTGGCGTTCCCGACACACTCTCGCTGTCCTTGCTGGATGGACGGGTGGAGGTCAGGGTGGAGCCATGCTCGCCCGGCGTCACATTCTCGAACTGATCCCGCACCAGGGTGCGATGTGCCTGCTGGATGAAGTGTTGTCCTGCACTGACACCGCCATCACCTGCCGGTCGCAGTCGCATCTGGCCACGGCCAATCCGTTGCGGCGCGACGGCGCACTGCATGCTGTGAGCGGTATCGAATATGGGCTGCAGGCCGCCGCCCTGCACGGCGCTCTCGTCGCCAACCGGCCACAGCCGCCGGGCTATCTGGCGGCCGTCCGTTCTGTCGAGATCATGGTTCAGCGGTTGGATGATGCGAACCTGGGAAGTCTGCTGGTCACGGCTGAATTGGAACTGCGGCAACCGTCCGGACTGATCTATGGTTTCGCGTTGCATTCTGCAGCGGGGGCATCGCTGCTGAGCGGGCGGGCAACAATCCTGCTGCCCGCAAATTCATCATGAGACGTGCCCTGGTGACGGGAGGCGCCAGCACACTGGGTGCCGCAATAAGTCGCCGTCTCGCCGCTGCGGGGATGCAGGTTATCGTGCACGCCCATTCCGGCCTTGCGGCTGCCGAGACGACCATTGCCGGCATCCGAGCCGCGGGTGGTTCCGCGCAGGCTTGGGTCTGCGACCTAACGGATATCAGTGGCACCGAGGCCGCGTTGCAGCCTGTCGTGGCGGCAGGCGCGCCACAGATCCTGGTGCATTGTGCCGGCACACACGACGACGTGCCGATGGCGGGGATGTCGGAAGGGCAATGGCGCAGTGTTCTCGACGTATCGCTGCATGGATTCTACGCGATCACCCGCCCGCTGCTGCTGCCAATGATGGCCACGCGTTGGGGACGCATCATTGCGCTCTCGTCTGTCACGGCGATCATGGGCAATCGCGGCCAGGTCAACTATGCCGCAGCCAAGGCCGGCTTGATCGGCGCGGTGCGCGCGTTGTCGCTTGAAGTGGCCAGTCGCGGGATCACGGTGAACGCGATCGCACCCGGCATTATTGCCTCCCCCGCAGTTGCCGCCGTGATGGATGCAAAGCGCATTGCCGAGCTGGTGCCAATGAAGCGCGCCGGACAGCCGGAGGAGGTCGCTGGTCTGGTGGCCTTCATCGCATCCGAGCAGGCCGGCTATATCACGGGACAGACGATATCAATCAACGGCGGCATGGCGTGAGATGTCGTGCAGTCGCTGCAGTGTCAGCGAGCGCCACAGACCGGTCGGGTCCATTTTCCACGCCAGGAGTTTTGCGCCGACCATCAGGACGATCTTGGTGGTGTCGGCCACTGGCTGAAAGTGGCTGCGGCGCTGCAGTACGTCGCCATAGATCGTGGGAATATCGACGGCGACGGTGAGGATGCCGATACG
>JBKPSV010000073.1:0-14379 GCA_046735215.1 Pseudomonadota bacterium
CCAGTGAAATCAACACCGTCATGTGGCCAATGCCCGGTGTGATAAGTTTTGCCAGCAAATTGATCGATGCCCGGAAAGTCTGGCACCCGCGCCGTGGACAGGCAGCCGGTCGCCATCACGCAGTATCGCGCCGAGACCCGATCGCCGCGATCAGTGCGGACGGTCCAGCGACTTATCGTGCGGTCGAACTCTGCCTCGGTGACGCGCGTGTTGAACTGGATGTCGCGCCGCAGGTCAAACCGATCAGCCATGTGATTGGCGTATCGCAAAATCTCCGGCTGCGCGGCGAACAACTCGCTCCACCGCCACTCCTGCTGCAATTCCGAAGAGAACGAATACGAATACTGCATACTCTCCACGTCGCAGCGCGCGCCAGGATAGCGGTTCCAATACCAGGTGCCGCCGACCCCGCTGCCCGCCTCGAATACGCGTGCTGACATGCCGAGCCCGCGCAGCCGGTGGAGCATGTACATGCCGGCAAAGCCAGCGCCGACAATAACAACATCGAACACGACAAACGGCTTGGCTTCGGCCATGGTGCTGGCTCCGCTTAAGTTACTTGCCGGTAGTATTTGCTACGCATGGGTCTGTCAACGCCCGCGAAACACCGGCGCACGCTTCTCCACGAAGGCGCGGGCCGCCTCCTTGTGGTCCTCGCTCGCTCTTGCCCGCAGCATGCCGTTCGCCTCGCTGTCCAACCCTGCCGCCAGCGTTCCGGTTTCCGCCACGTTGAGGTTACGCTTCATGTAGCGCAGCGCCACGCCCGGTCCATTGGCCAGTCTCTCTGCCAACGCGGTCGTTTCCGCCACCAGGTCGGCATCGGCCACGACTTTGTTGGCAAGCCCCAGCGCCTCGATCCGCGCGGCGTCCAGCACCTCGGACAGAAAATACAGTTCGCGTGCCTTCGCTGTCCCGACGAGTTGCGTAAGAAACCAGGTGCCACCGTAATCGCCTGACAATCCGACCTTGGCGAACGCCGTGGTCATCCGTGCACTACGGCCCGCGATACGAAGATCGCAGGCGAGTGCCAGCGACATTCCTGCTCCCGCCGCCACCCCGTTGACCATGGCTATCGTCGGCTTCGGCATTTCATGGAGCAGTCGCGACGCCTCCATCGATGCGCGCAACAGATCGGTCCGCTGCTCCGGCGTTTCCACAGTTCCTTCTGCCGCCACCTTCGCCTGCACCCGCACATCGCCGCCCGAGCAGAAGGCACCGCCGGCGCCGGTCAGTAAAACGCAGCCCACCGCATCATCGATCGCGCAGTTTGACAGACGCGCCAGCAGAGTCTGCATCATGTCCCTGGTCAGCGCATTCAGCCGCTCCGGCCGGTTCAGGGTCAGCACCGCGATCCGATTTTCCAGCCGATACAGCAGCTCTTCGCTCATGTCCCGCCCCTTTGCTGCGCAATCTGCCGGACCGTGTCATGCTAACCGGTCACAGGCAAACACAGCGGAGGATGCGCGATGGCGAGGTTGGAAGGCCGCAAGATCCTGGTCACGGGAGGTGCGTCCGGTATTGGTCGTGCGACGTGCGAACTGTTCGCTCGCGAGGGTGCCTCCGTTGCGGTGATTGATCGGGATCCAGCCCAGACCGCCGGAGTTAAGGCCATTGCCTGCGATGTGTCGGATACCACCGGGGTGGAACGGGCGGTGCGCGAAGCCGGGCAGGTACTTGGTGGCCTCGATGGCTTGGTCAACGCCGCCGGCGTCTTCTTCAACAAGGGACTGATGGAGACCACAGCCGAGGTGTGGGACACGACGATCGCGGTGAACCTGACGGGCACCTTCTTGTGCACCAAGGCCGCGGTGCCGCTCATGCGTGCAACGGACCGGGCAAGCATCGTCAACATCGCTTCCGGCGTGGGACTGCTGCCAACAGGTGGTGGAAGCACCGCCTATGTCGCTTCCAAGGGAGGGGTCATCGCTCTCACGCGGGCGCTGGCCGCGGAACTGGCGCCGAGGATCCGGGTCAATGCGATCTGCCCCGGTGCGGTAGAGACGCCGATGGTCGCTGGTACGTTGCGCGATGCCGCTGGTGCAGTGATCCCGGCTATCGTCAACCGTTACGCGCTCGGCCGTCCGGCGGCGCCCGAGGAGATCGCCGCGGCCATCCTGTTCCTGACCGCGCACGAGAGCTCGTTCGTCACCGGCGTGAGCCTTGCCGTGGACGGCGGGCGTACCTTCCACTGACCTGATCACTCAGTCGCGAACAAATCACCGTCCTGCCTGATTCCCGCCACGAGCGCACTCCAGCATCAGGCCATTCGTTCAGGACGAGGATTTGTTCCATGCGGATCTGGTCTACCATGTTGATCGCAGCGCCAGTGGCGGCAGGACTGCTGGCTGCGCCGGCGGCGCATGCCGACTGGCGTGGCCACCGCAACGGGCACGGTGGCGGCTGGCACCAGGGCTGGCATCATGAACGCCACGACAATGGCGCTGCCATAGCGGGCGCGGTGATCGGCCTGGGCGCAGCGGCGATCCTGGGTGGGGTACTCGCTTCACAGCAGCCGGCCTACTACGCGCCGCCGCCGCCAGTGGTTTACGCGCCGCCTGCGGCTTATGGGCCCCCCACGGCCTATGCGCCCCCTGGCTACTACGCGGCTCCGGGATACTACTATTCTCAATATTGACGCAGGACGGCGGGACCAATTGCCATCGCGATATCTGATGGCGTCGAACCTCGTGCGGTACACACTTCGGCCAGGCTGATCTGCGCAGCGCCCTGCCGTCCGATCAGCACAACCTCGTCGCCTTCATCGGCGTCGTCGATCGCCGATAGATCGAGGCGCATGTATTCCAGCGACGGCGCGCCGAGGATCGGTACGCGCCGGCCCCGTATCAGCACTTCATTGGCGTGGCAGTGCCCACCACCGTCAACCTTGCCGAATGGGATAACGCCGACGCGCTGCACCTTGGCAGTGTCGAACGGCGCATATTCCGGCCCGAAGTCCCGCGTCACACGCCTCACCTGCGTCAGCACGGTTCGCAGTGAGCGGATGATCGGCCGTTCACTGGTATCGGCGAAAAGGAACTGCCCGGGATCAATGGCATCCAGTTCCATCCCCGTTGTTCGCGCCAGCGTCTTGGATGACGCAAACAGTCGGGTCGGAAGTGGCAGGCCGGCCGCCTGCAGCCGGCCGACTGCTTCGGTAAATCGCTGAAACTGCGCCTTCACCACACTGTCGGGCGCGTCGTCATTGAACGTCGGATGCGTGTTGACGACTTCCAGCGACAGTATGCGTTGTTTGCCAATCCGCTGCGCCATCGCGAGTAGTTCGTCGGGCAGTACCCCGATCCGCTCAGCGCCGACCTCGACCTTGATCGCCAGCTCAACCGGCGACCGCGCATGCTGCGCAACGAAGTCAATCTGCCGTTCGTTCAACACCGTCAGGATAAACCGCCGTGCCTCCGCCGTGGCGACGGCTTCCGCATCGATCGGCGAACCGGCGTACAGCAGGATCGGCACGTCGATCCGCGCTTCACGCAACATCAACGCCTCTGCCCGGTCGATCAGCGCCAGTGCATCAGCTCCGCCGGCCAGCGCCGCCTGCGCCATCGGCAACGTCCCGAAGCCATACCCGTCTGCCTTCAGCGCGGCGAATATCCGCACCCGTCGTCCCACCCGACGCCGCAGCGAAGCGACGCGTCGCGACACTGATTCAGAGTCGATCGCCACATGGTTCGGTCGGCGGTGTCTCGGGTCTGGCATCGTCAGCCCCTGCCACGACGAAGGTTGTGCCGTCTGGTCCGGCACCGAGCCTCTTACATGGCAGAGGCCTGATGCGGAAGGCCGACGCACACGCCTACCAAATCTGCATCGACCAGCTGTCAGTCGACTTTGTGACTGAACCTTCTACCAACGTCGTTGTCATGCCGCTTCGGTCATCTGCGCCCACGAAAGTGCGCGGTGTCTTCATCCCACTCGGGCCGCGCCCTTGTCGATGGATTATCCGCGAGGTGGATCGGCGGATACCTGACGGTCGCAACCTATGACTCACTCTTGGCTTCACACGGCGTAAGCGTTCCGCCATTTTCGCGAACTATGTCGCATAGCGCCCTGCTTCCGTTCGCGCCCTTCCCGTTTCTGCCCGCTGCCGCCGCCGGCGCGCTGACCTGCGGCTCGCGTGTGTTCCTGAGCGGCCGCAGCGCCTGGCAGTCGGACGGCACAGTTGCGGGCCTTGGCGACCCCGAAGCACAGGCGCATCGCGCGCTCGACAGCATCGAAAGCGCACTGCAAGCCGCTGGCGGGTCATTGCGAGACATTACCAAACTCACCACCTCGTTGGTCGATCGGGCGCATCGCAAGCCGGTGTATGAGGCCATCGGACAGCGCTTGCGCAACGTGTTCCCGGTCAGCACGGGCCTCATCGTCGCCGGACTGCCATTGCCGGAGCTGATGGTGCAGATCGACGCTGAAGCCATCATCAGCGAGCCAGTACAGCGCCTGCGCGCGTTCGAGCTGAAGGACTGGTTCTCTCAAGACATCGCCTGGCAGGGTTCGATGGTTGCCGCCGGTGCTAACGAGGTATTTCTGCGCGGCCAGACGGGGGCAGCGCTGGACGGCAGCGCCATGACAGGCGTGGGTCGTCGGCCGGAGGATGCCGCGGCACAGGCTGACCTTGCGCTCACCAATCTCGCCACCCTGCTGCGCGAAGCCGGCTCCGGGATGGAGGACGTCTGCAAGATCACCGTCTACATCAGTGACCGCGCCTATCGTGCGGCCGTCTATCCAGTAATCGGCCGACACTTCCGCGGCATCCATCCGGTTTCCACTGGCCTGATCGTCGCCGGCTTTGCTCGACCGGAGATCCTGTTCGAAATCGACGTGCACGTGCTGCGCCGACGGGGTAGCCCCCACCAGCGGCTGCGTCGTTATCACTCCAATGCGGTGCGCTACGGCTCCGAGCAGCAGTCGCTCGACCGCGACTTCTGCATGGCGGTGCGCGCCGGCAACCAGGTGATCCTGCGCGGCCAGACCGGCACCGACCTGAACGAGGCGATGCATGGCGTCGCCGACCCCGCCGCCCAGGCCGAGCAGGCGATGGATAACGTCTCGGTGCTGCTTGGCGAGGCGGGGGCGGTGTTGTCCGACGTGGTGAAGGCCACCATATTCGTTACCGACCGCGCTTATCTGCCCCGCGTCAGCGATGTCGTGCTCCGCCGTCTGGATGGCGCATGCCCCTGTCTCAGCGCTCTTGTGGTGAAGGGATTGGCCAGCCCGGAACTGTTGATGGAGGTTGATATCACTGCGGTGACCTCTGGTTGAGTCCTGCGCTGGCTGTGCTGCAGCCACAGAGCACTGTGCGACAGTCTGCGTGCTACACATTCCGCCGGTTCGGCAGCGCCTCCGGATTGACCACGTAGCCGGGATCCAGTGTGCCGTCGAACAGCTCCAGCATGTTCTTCGCCGCCCGGACCGACATCTTCTCGTTGCATTCCAGCGGCGCGGCGGCATTGTGCGGGCTCAGCACGACATTTGGCAGCTTCAGCAGCGGATTGGCCGGATCCGGTGGCTCGTGCAACTGCACATCCAGGCCTGCAGCCTCTAACTTCCCCGACGACAACGCCTCGAAAAGCGCTGCTTCGTCCACCAGTGGTCCACGCGCCGCATTGATCAGCCAGGCAGTCGACTTCATCAGTCCCAGCGTCTCACGGTTCACCATGTGGCGCGTGTCTTCTCCGAGCGGGCAATGCAAGGTGAGCACATCGATCGACGGCAACACGGCTGCGATATCGGTCACCGGCGTGAACCCATCTGCGGCGATGCGCGGCACCGGAAAGGTCGGGTCGCACACCATGACGTCCATGCCGAACGCGGCACATAAACGCGCAACGCGGGTGCCGATACGGCCATAGCCAACCACCAGAATGGTGCGGCCGGCCAGCTCGCCCATCGGGCGGCCCTCGCGGATCATCCACTTTCCTGCGCGCACCGAGGCATCCATATCGATCGTCCGCCGCGCCACTGCGAGCAGCAGCATCAACGTGTGCTCCGCCACCGACAGATCGTTGGCACCATTGGTTACGCCGACGACCACCCGCCGCCGTGTGCAGGCCGCGATATCGACCGTGTCGTAGCCGACGCCGAAGCGCGACACGATCCGCAGGTCGGATGCGGCCGCCAGCAGTGCCTCGTCCACCTTCTCCAGCCCCACCAGCACCGCGTGTGCTCCCGGCATGGCGTCGGCCAGTTCCTGCGCCGACGGCCGGTTCAGCATGCGTATGGTGACATCGTGGCGGGCTTCCAACAGCGCCATTCCGCTTGCATGCAGGGGACGGCAGAGCACGATGGTGGGCATGAGACGGTCTCGCTCTCTGGTGATCATGAAGTCTCAGTGTCGCGCCATTCTGCTCTTGAACAAAGAGGCGCATCGCCGTTCTGTGACCTTGCTTATCCAGTCAGAGGAGCAGCCTATGGCCAATCCGTTCGTCCATGTCGAGCTCAACACGCAAGACGTTGCCAGAGCGAAGTCCTTCTATCAGTCGTTGTTCGACTGGTCGCTCAACGACGTCGATATAGGCGGCGGCATGACCTACACGCTGATCAACGTCGGCGAAGGCACGGGGGGCGGCATGATGAAGCACCCGATGCCGGATGCGCCGCCGATGTGGTTGCCGTACGTGCTGGTCGACGACATCGTCGCGGCAACGGAAAAGGCGAAATCGCTCGGTGCGACGATTGTGAAGGATGTGATGGACGTGATGGGCCAGGGGGCGCTCTCGATCATCATCGATCCGACCGGTGCAGCGCTTGGTCTGTGGCAGCAAAAGGCGCAGTAGGCTCGCCTGCAGCACAGAGGGCGCTCACATCGCCCCCACAATTGCATCATCCGACTAAGGAAAATCGGATGATGCAATGGAGTGTTCCAGAGGGCAATCACGTTGAACCTGTGCACCACGATCGCGATCTTGAATACACCGCAGAACATCACCCTGCGGACTGCGATCAGCCCGCCTTGCGAAACGTGAGATTGATGCGACAGTGGCCGGTGACCGGATGCTCCGCATCGGCCAGTGCCTCAACACCGTGATAGGCAAGGCGCGTCGGCCCTCCCCAGACCACGACGTCTCCATGATCGAGGCGAATTCGCCGCGGCCGGTCGTTACGCCGGTTACCACCGAACAGGAAGATCGCCGGCAAACCGAGCGACACGGATACAATCGGCTGCCGCATATCCCGCTCGTCGCGATCCTGATGCAGCGACAATCGCGCGCCAGGTACATACCGATTGATCAGGCACGCGTCAGGCGTGAACGTGTGATACCCAGCCAGTTCTCCCGCATCCGCCGCCAGCCGCTGAAACGTCTCTGGCATCGCCGGCCATTCAATGCGTTTCTGCGGATCAACCCGCTGATAGCGGTAGCCGGCACGGTCGCTCACCCAACCCAGTTCACCGCAGTTGGTCATTGCCACCGACATCGTGTAGCCGCCAGGCGTCACCAGGTGCCGGAACGGTGCGTCGGCGCTTATCTGCGCCACCTCGCGCAGCAGATCGCTGGCTCGCGGCAAGGCAAACCGACGCAGCACCGCGGCACCGTCACCGATCAGCTCCACCGTGGGGCCGATCGGCAATCCGCTCAACAGGTCAGGCGCGATCGACGCGCGCGGCATAGCACCCCGGTGCGGCATAGTGCACATGCAGATAGGCAGCAGAAGGGTTCGTGAACAGGCGTCCGATGACCTCTTCCAATTGCTGCCCCTCGATAACCTCCCAGGCCGCCATCATGCCTTTCGCATCGAACGCTCGCACCGCCAGCATGCGCGTGCGCAGCTGTTCCGGCACCTGGTCCACCGCGTCATATTGTTCCTCGCCGCGCCGCACATAGATGGCAAAGCGCATGCGATATGGCGAGTCGACCGGATGGTGCTCATAGTTGACCAGCAATACCTCATCGCCTGGCCGCGCATCGGTCAAGCTGATTCGGCAAGGGGCATTGTGCTCCGCAATGCGTCGCACCGCCCCGCGTTCCCGCAGGTCATCGTCCGATAGATCGAATAGGCCGGCGAATGGCTCAGTAGGAAGACCGCTGATGCGAAAGCTCATGCTCACGTTCCCTTGGTGAGTGGTATCAAGGGAGGTAAGGCACCGGCGCCCCCGCCGCCCTCCGCTTGTTGCTTCTGTCCCGACCCGCGTATCCCGCTTGGCTATTGCACTCGTGGCGCGAGTGTTTCTATTGGTTGCGTCTCATCGCGGTGGAGGAGTTCAGTGCGATATCTTGCCCTGAGCCGGCGTTCCTTGCTGGCGGCGGCTGCAGCTGGTCCGATGGCTTCTGCTGCATCCGCGGCAGACGCCGCCCTGCTGAACGTTTCGTATGACCCGACGCGGGAATTCTACCGGGACATCAACCGCGCCTTTATCTCTGCCTGGCAGAAAACGACCGGCGAACGCGTTACCATCAACCAGTCGCACGGCGGGTCCGGTGCTCAGGCGCGCGCGGTGCTTGACGGACTGCAAGCCGACGTCGTGACCCTGGCGCTTGCGGCGGACATAGATGCGCTGGCCAAGCGGGGAGTGCTCGCGGCCGATTGGCAGACAAGGCTTCCCGAAAACAGCTCACCAAACACAAGCGTCATCGTGTTGTTGGTACGTAAAGGAAATCCCAAGGGCATTCGCGACTGGCCGGATCTGGTCCGGCAGGATGTTGCTGTCATCACACCGAACCCGAAGACGTCGGGTGGTGCGCGCTGGAACTTTCTTGCCGCCCTGGCCTGGGCACAGGCACAGCCGAACGGCAAGAACGACGCGGCTGAGGAATATATGCGCCTGCTGTTCCGTCACGTGCCAGTACTCGATACCGGGGCGCGCGGTGCCACCAACAGTTTCGTCCAGCGCGGCCTGGGCGATGTGCTGATCGCATGGGAGAACGAGGCGTGGCTGGCCCGCAAGCAATTCGGTGCTGACGAGTTCAGTATCGTGTACCCATCCATCAGCATCCTGGCCGAACCGCCAGTCGCGGTGGTTGACAGCGTCGTGGACAGAAAGCGCACGCGTTCGGTAGCGGAGGCATATCTGCAATTCCTTTATACGAGGGAGGCCCAGGAGATCGCTGCGAAGAACTACTACCGGCCTCGCGACCCGAGCGTGGCGGCGCAGTATGCCGAACGCCACCCGGCGATGAAGCTCGTCACGATTCAGGATTTCGGTGACTGGAGCGCGGCGCAGGCCGCTTACTTTGCCGATGGCGGCATGTTCGACCGCATATTCACTCCTGGACGTTGATGCGGATTGCGCCGCGGTCCGCGTTGCCCGGACTCGCCTTAACCTTGACCGTGACATTGTTGTGGCTATCACTGATCGTGCTCATCCCACTTGCGGCTCTGGCGCTTCGACCTTGGGAACTCGGAGTGAGCGGGTTCTGGCACTCGGTGACCGAACCGCGCGTAGTCGCCGCGCTGCGGCTGAGCTTTGGCACCGCAGCGCTGGCGGCCGCAGTGAACGTGCCATTTGGCCTGCTCATTGCATGGGTGATGGTGCGGTATCGCTTCTACGGCCGCAACTTGGCAGACTCGCTGATTGACATGCCGCTGGCGCTGCCGACGGCAGTAGCGGGTATCGCACTTACCGCGTTGTTCGCGCCCAAAGGCTGGCTTGGCGCGCTGCTGGTACCGCTGGGCATCAAGGTCGCCTATACCCCACTCGGAATCCTGGTCGCGCTGATCTTCGTCGGGCTGCCGTTCGTCGTTCGCACCCTGGAGCCGATCATTATGGACCTGCCGATGGAAGCAGAGGAGGTCGCTGCAACGCTGGGCGCAACGCGTGCGCAGATTATCGTGAGAGTCGTGCTGCCGGCGCTGCTGCCAGCCCTCCTGGCCGGCTTTGGCGCGGCGCTGGCACGCGGCGTCGGCGAATATGGCTCGGTGATCTTCATCGCCGGCAACATGCCGATGATCAGCGAGATCGCACCGCTGCTGATCGTCATCCGTCTGGAGCAGCTCGACTACGCCGGCGCCGCCGCATTAGGCCTAGTGATGCTGCTGGCATCATTCATCATCCTGCTGCTGCTTAACCTGCTGCAGCGACGCATGACCGTGCAGGCATGAACCAACGCGCGACACAGGAGGGCCCGGCCACGCGCGCGATGTTGGTCGCACTGACGGTTCTGCTGCTGCTCATTTTGCTTCTGCTGCCACTCGTCGTGGTTCTATCCGAGGCGCTGATGCGGGGCTTCGGCGCCATGCGCGATGCCCTGGCCGACGCTGATTCCATTGCAGCAATCAAGCTGACATTGGTCGTAGCGATGGTGACGGTGCCGCTGAACGCCGTGTGCGGTGTTGCGGCGGCGTGGTGTATCGGCCGCTTTCGCTTCCCCGGACGTGGGTTGCTGGTGACGCTGATCGAGCTGCCGTTCTCGGTTTCGCCAGTGATTTCCGGCCTGGTGTGGGTGTTATTGTTCGGCGCCAACGGCTGGCTCGGCCCAACGCTGAACCGCGCGGGACTGCATATCATCTTCGCCGTCCCGGGCCTTATTCTCGCAACCAGCTTTGTGACATTCCCCTTCGTCGCACGAACGCTCATTCCGCTGATGGAGCACCAAGGCGCGGCGGAGGAAGAAGCCGCACTGACGCTGGGCGCAAGCGGCTGGCAGACCTTCTGGCTCGTAACGCTGCCGAACATCCGATGGGGGCTGCTCTATGGAGTGCTCCTGTGCAACGCCCGCGCTATGGGCGAATTCGGCGCGGTTGCCGTGGTATCCGGCCACATCCGCGGCCAGACGATGACGATGCCCTTGCAGGTCGAAGCGCTGTTCAATGACTACGACTGGGTGGGCGCGTTCACCATGGCTGGACTGCTTTCATTGTTGGCCCTCGCCACTCTAGTGGTGAAAGCAGCTCTGGAGTGGCGCATTGGTCAGCGCAGCCAGGCCCTCCTGTGAGCGTCGAGCTCCGTAACATCCACAAGGCGTTTGGCCACGTCACGGCGCTGGATGACGTCAGCCTGACAGTCGCTCAAGGCGAGTTTCTGGCGCTGCTTGGGCCATCTGGATCCGGCAAGACCACCCTGCTGCGCGTGTTGGCCGGGCTCGACCTCGTCAATTCGGGCGATATCGTCATCGATGGCCGATCGATGCACGGCGTACCCGCGCGCGATCGCGGAGTGGGGTTCGTGTTCCAGCACTATGCGCTCTTTCGGCACATGACAGTGGCGCGCAACATCGCATTCGGCATAAACGTCCGCCCGCGTCATCGGCGCCCCAAAGCGCGTGAGATCCACGCGCGCGTTCAGTCGCTGCTTGACCTGATGGAGATCGGTCACCTGGGGCAGCGTTATCCCGAGCAGATATCGGGTGGTCAGCGTCAACGTGTGGCGCTGGCACGCGCTTTGGCGATCGAGCCCAAGCTGCTGCTACTGGACGAACCATTCGGTGCGCTGGACGCCAAGGTGCGCAAGAGCCTGCGCATCTGGTTACGCGCATTGCATGACAAGATGGGGCTGACCAGCATCTTCGTCACGCATGATCAAACCGAGGCGATGGAAATGGCCGACCGCATCGCGGTCATGCGATCCGGCCACATTGAGGAAGTGGGCACGCCGGCGAAATTGTTCGCCGAACCGGGGAGCATCTTCGTGCACGAATTTCTTGGTGAATCGGTTCGGTTCCCCGGAATGGTGGCCAACGGGCGCATGCAGTTCGATTCGCTTCCCGACATCAACGCCGCGACCTGTTGCCCGCCCGGGCGTGCGGTTGCCCTGATCCGGCCGCACGAGATCGGATTGGTGCCTGGGTCGGGGCCAGCGCGTTGTGAGGGCCAGGAGGCGTTGGGATCATTGCGCCGCACCCGGATTGGCGTGTTCGGTCAGACGTTCGATGTGCTGACGCCCGACGGTATGTGGACGCCGGCGGTTGGACAGACCTGCAGCCTCGACCTGGCGCGCGCCCGGATATATCCGACGGAATGAGACGCGCGACTGCGCCGATCCCCAGTCGCATCGCTCGACGCCAACCGCGCTTTGCTATAATGGATCGGAACTCGCATCGTTTGACGAAAAACCACTTGGGAGTAAGTGCCATGAACGTCGGGGACTTTGTAATTCCCCCAGGGCAAGGCGCAGTGTGGCAGATGGCGCCTGGCAGATCAGCCGCGCTTAAGATCACGAGCGAGATGACCCAGAGCGTCATGATGTTCGAGGAGGTCGCGCCGACCGATACGGTGACGGACTTGCACGTCCACCACGACAGCGACTGAGCGGCGAGGTCACCTTCAAGATCGGCGATCAGATTACGGTCGGTGGTCCCGGGACATGTGCATTCATGCCGCGGGGCTTGCCGCACGCGTGGAAGAGCACCGGGAAAGAGCCAGGGCGCGTGTTGTTCCTCTATACGCCCGGGAATGCCGGCAGCTTCTTCGAGGAAGCCGCCCAGAACAACCGCCCGATATCGACGATGAGCGGGCAGGAGGTGGCTGAAGCATTCCAACGCCACCGTTGGGAGGTTATTGGCCCACCGCCGTTCTGAGGCCCACGCGCATCGTGACCTGACCGCCGGCTTGCCTACTGCGGCTTGAAAGCCTATAAGACGCCGTATGTTCTGTGGCCTGCGCCTCGCCTGCCGTACCGCCCGCGCCGTTGCGCGTGGCAGCGCATGCCTGTTGGCCCTCGGCCTCCTCCTTCGACTTAGCCGCCCCTGAGCGCTCCGCCGGGTCGCTGACGCCGGCTTCGCTCAGGGGATCCCCTGAGGCTACAGTCGTGCAATCAGTCCAAGGACCGACCCGAAATGAGCATTGAGCACCCCAGCTTCGGCAAGTTGGAAGAAGACCGCATCATCATCTTCGACACCACGCTGCGCGATGGGGAGCAGTCGCCCGGCTTCTCTATGAACATCAACGAGAAGATCCGCATGGCCGAGGCGCTCACCGAACTGGGCGTCGACGTGCTGGAGGCTGGGTTTGCGATCGCCTCGCCAGGCGACTTCGAAAGCGTGAAGGCGATTTCAGAGAGCATCGGCCAGCGCGACGACACGCCGGTGATCGCCAGCCTGTCGCGGGCAGGCGCGATGGACGTGCTGCGTTCCGCCGAGGCGCTGCGGCCGGCGAAGCGCAAGCGCATCCACATCGTGATCGCGACCAGCGCCCTGCATATGGAACACAAGCTGCGCATGACGCCGGACGAGGTGGTCGCGGCCACTGTCGATTCCGTGACGCTTGCGCGTCAGCATGCCGATGACGTCGAATGGTCAGCCGAGGATGCCACCCGCAGCGACATCGACTTTCTCTGCCGCGTTATAGAGGCAGCGATCACTGCCGGCGCGACCACGATCAACCTGCCGGACACAGTCGGCTACGCGCTGCCCGAGGACATGGAGCGCATGTTCACCGCCGTGCGCAACCGCGTGCCCGGCATCGAGAAGGTCGTGCTCTCGACCCACAACCACAACGACCTTGGCCTGGGCGTTGCGAACACGCTCGCGGCGATCCGCGCCGGTGTGCGGCAGGTGGAGACCACCATCAATGGCATTGGCGAGCGGGCCGGCAACGCCAGTCTGGAAGAGATCGTGATGGCGGTGCGCACGCGACATGACGCGATCCCACGCGCGAACAATATCAAGACCACCAACCTTCTGCGGGTCTCGAAGCTGCTCTCCACCATCACCGGCTTCGACGTGCAGCCGAACAAGGCGATCGTCGGACGCAATGCCTTCGCGCACGAGGCGGGCATCCACCAGGACGGCGTGCTCAAGAACGCCGCGACCTATGAGATTATGACTCCGGAGAGCGTCGGTTGGGCGAAGAACAGCCTGGTGCTGGGCAAGCACTCGGGCCGCGCCGCATTCCGCGACAAGCTGCGCACACTCGGCTACGGCGAGGTCGGCGACAACCAGTTGAACGATGCGTTCAATCGCTTCAAGCGGCTGGCCGACGCCAAGAAGGTGGTGTTCGACGACGATGTCGTCGCGCTGGTCGACGACGAGGTCATGCGCGACCACGAGCGTATTCGTTTCGTCTCGCTGGATCTGCACGCCGGCTCCAAGTCGCCACCGCGCGCGGAACTGGAGCTGGAGGTCGATGGTGCGGTGAAGTCCGCGGTCTCCAGTGGTGACGGTCCGGTGGACGCGACCTTCAAGGCGATCCAGCAGATCTTCCCGCACACTGCGACCCTGCAGTTGTTCTCGGTCGGCGCGGTGACGGAAGGCACGGACGCGCAGGCCAAGGTCACGGTGCGGCTGGAGGAGAACGGCAAGCTGGTCGATGGTCAGGGCGCCGACACCGACACCATCGTCGCCTCGGCGCGCGCCTATGTGCACGCACTCAACAAGCTGCTGGTGAAGCGCGTGCGCACTGAACCGCAGGCGCTGTCGGCGTAACTATCGCGCTCCAAACGCTGGCAGGGCAGCGCGGCTTGCACACGCCGTGCTGCGGGGCCACGCTGCCCGCCAG
>JBKPSV010000074.1:0-11890 GCA_046735215.1 Pseudomonadota bacterium
CCGCAATACATCACAAGCTGGCGTTGCGCCTGGGCGTGACTGGCGAGCAGAGCGCTCAGTGCCACCACTGTCGCGGCGATCGCGTCGCGACGCCACCAGAACCGTTGCATGACGCGTCCTCCCCGATCCCAGGCCATGATAGGACGGGTCCCCTTCAGGACCGCAATAGAAATGTCGTGGCGACGCCACGAGGCCCGCCGCTCCGAACCTGGCGCCGCACATCCGGCGCCGCAAGAACTGCTTATACCTGCCGTTCCACGATCAGCTTCTTGATTGCGCCGATCGCCTTCGCAGGGTTCAGCGCCTTTGGGCAAGTGTCGGTGCAGTTCATGATCGTGTGGCAGCGATACAGCTTGAACGGATCTTCCAGCGCATCCAGCCGCTCGCCGGTGCGCTCGTCACGCGAGTCTGCAATCCAGCGATACGCTTGCAGCAGCACTGCGGGACCGAGGTAACGATCGCCATTCCACCAATAGCTGGGACAGGCGGTGGAGCAGCAGAAGCACAGTATGCATTCCCATAGACCGTCCAGTTCCGCGCGTTCCTCGCGGCTTTGCAGTCTCTCACCATCAGGCGGCGCAGGGCTGTCGGTCTTCAACCACGGATCGATGCTGCGCAGCTGCGCATAGACCTGCGACAGATCCGGTACCAGGTCTTTCACCACAGGCATGTGCGGCAGCGGAGTGATACGCACCGCACCCGTTACTTCATCGATCGGCTTCAGGCAGGCAAGTGTGTTGCCGCCATCGATGTTCATCGCGCAGGAGCCGCAAATGCCTTCGCGACACGAGCGACGGAAGGTCAGCGTCGGGTCGATCTCGTTCTTGATCTTGATCAGTGCGTCCAGGACCATCGGACCGCAGCTGTCGAGATCAACCTCATAGGTATCGGTGTGGGGGTTCTGGCCGTCATCGGGCGACCAGCGATAGACACGGAATTCGCGCACGCGCTTCGCACCGGCGGGCGCCTTCCAATCTTTGCCGAGGCCGACACGGCTGTTCGAGGGAAGTGCGAACTTGGCCATTGTCGTCAATACACCCGCTGCTTCGGCGGGATGACCGACACTTCATTGGTCAGCGTCTGCATCTTCACCGGACGATAGGCCAAATGCGCGCCTCCACCCTCGTCGCACCAGGCCAGCGTGTGCTTCATCCATTTGGCATCATCGCGCTCGGGATAGTCGTCGTGCGCGTGCGCTCCGCGGCTTTCGTGCCGCGCTTCGGCGCCGACCATGGTGGTCATCGCGTTGCCCATCAGGTTCTGCAGTTCCAGCGCCTCCATCAGGTCGCTGTTCCAAATCAGGCTGCGGTCCGACACCGACATGTCCGCCATGCCCTGCCACACCGCCTGCATCTTGGCGACACCTTCCGCCAGCGTCGTGCTGTTGCGGAACACCGCGGCGTGCCGCTGCATCGTGCGCTGCATCTCAAGGCGCAGATCGGCGACGCGCGAGCCGCCCTTGGCATGCCGGGCCGCGTCGAACCGGTCGAGCGAGTGCTCGCCCGCACGCGGCGGCAGTGGTGCCTGCGATGCACCCGGCCGGATCGTATCTGCGGCATGATGGGCGGCGGCGCGACCGAACACCACCAGGTCGAGCAGCGAGTTTGTCCCCAGCCGGTTGGCGCCGTGCACCGAGACGCAAGCCGCCTCACCCACCGCCATCAGGCCGCGCACCACCGCGTCCGGATCCGCCGGCGTGGGGTTCAGTACCTCGGTGCGATGATTGGTCGGAATGCCGCCCATGTTGTAGTGCACCGTCGGCAGCACCGGGATCGCTTCCTTGGTGACTTCGACGCCTGCGAACACGCGGGCCGTCTCGGAGATGCCGGGCAACCGCTCGTGCAGGATGTCGGCGCCGAGATGCTCGAGATGCAACATGATGTGGTCCTTGTCGGGACCACAGCCGCGCCCCTCGGCAATCTCGATGGTCATCGAGCGAGAGACCACGTCGCGACTTGCCAGGTCCTTGGCGCTGGGCGCGTAGCGCTCCATGAAGCGCTCGCCTTCCGAGTTGGTCAGGTAGCCGCCCTCGCCGCGCGCGCCCTCCGTGATCAGACAGCCGGCAGGAAAAATGCCGGTGGGATGGAACTGCACGAATTCCATGTCCTGGCAGGGCAGGCCGGCGCGCAGCACCATGCCGTTGCCGTCACCCGTGCAGGTGTGGGCGGAGGTGCAGGATAGATAGGTGCGCCCATAGCCGCCGGTCGCTAGCACCACGGCCTGGCAGCGGAAGCGATGGATCGAGCCATCCTCGAGGCACCAGGCGGTGACGCCGCGGCAGGCGCCGTCCTCCATGATCAGGTCGAGCGCGAAATACTCGACGAAGAACTCGACGTCCTGTTTCAGGCTCTGCTGATACAGCGTGTGCAGGATGGCGTGGCCGGTGCGATCGGCGGCGGCACAGGCGCGCAGCGCCGGCGGGCCTTCGCCGTTCTTGGTCATATGGCCACCGAAGGGACGCTGGTAGATCTTGCCGTCCTCGGTGCGGCTGAACGGCACGCCGTAGTGCTCGAGTTCGTAAACCGCCTGGATGGCCTCGCGGCACATGTATTCGATAGCGTCCTGGTCGCCCAGCCAGTCCGACCCCTTGACGGTGTCGTACATGTGCCAGCGCCAGTCATCCTCGCCCATGTTGCCGAGAGCTGCACCGATGCCGCCTTGCGCGGCGACTGTGTGGCTGCGGGTCGGGAACACCTTGCTGATGCAGGCGGTCTTCAGCCCGGCCGCTGCCATGCCGAAAGTGGCGCGCAGACCAGAACCACCGGCGCCCACTACCACGACGTCATAGGTATGATCGACGATGTTATAGGCGCGCGACGAAGGCAGCGTGATCGCGTTCATGGTTTTCCTTCTAGAGGCCCAGCCGCAGCACCGAGACGATGCAGGCCAGCGCCAGCAGCAGCGACAGTCCCTTGATCAGCAGGATCGACCCGATGCGCAACAAGTCGTGGTCCACATAGTCCTCGATGACGACCTGTAGGCCGGCCTGCATGTGGTGGAAGGTGGCGATTACCAAGGCGATCATCAACACGATCGGAAGCGGACCAGCCATCCAGGAAACGACGTCATCACGCGTCGCGCCGATCATGCGCACCATTGCGCAGAGGAACCACAGGCTCAGCGGCACCAGCGCAAGCGAGGTCAGCCGCATCATCCACCAGTGATGTGCGCCTGCCCTGGCCGAGCCCAGTCCGCGCGCCCGCCCGAGCGGCGAGCGCATGACATCGACATGTGGTGTCCTCGCCATGGGTCGCCTCACCAGACCGCGAAACCAATAATCCACAGCAGCAGCGTCGCCACGATCGTCGCGGCGATCACCGCCCAGCCGGAGCGTTCGTATGCAGGCTTGTCGAAACCATAGCCGGCGTCCCAGGCCAGATGACGAAGCCCGGTAAAGAAGTGAAAGAACAGCGCGGCCGACCAACCCAGCAGGAGGAGAATGCCAATCGGCGTGGCGAGAAACCGCTGCACGCCGGCGAACGCGTCATCCGACACGGCGGCAGCAACCAGCCACCACGCCATCAGCAGCGTGCCGATCGCCAGGCCTATGCCGGTAACGCGATGCGAAATCGACAGCGCCATGCTGAGTGGCCAACGATAGACCTGAAGATGAGGAGAGAGTGGTCTGCTGATCAGTCTGTCGTCGGAATTGCGCGCCACGAACAGCGCGTCGCGTACGTCTCGCAACGGATCGCTCCATTCTGTCGGGCTGGCCGAGTGGCCTCAGGCCGTTGCGTTTGCTTACGCTGCCGGTGCTGAAGGGTCAACGCGACGGGATCATACTGCGGCGCGCGACAGCCGTGCGTGGAGCAGGCCGGCTTTGAGATGGCGGATCGCAGCTCTTGTCCCGGCCCGCCGCCCGGTTCGCAGGCAGCCGAAGACGACAAGGACGCCAAGAGCGGCCGGCGTTACGGCCAGCGGTGGTTCGACGCCCAACCAGACCAATGCCGCAACCGTCAGGCAGCCGAAGATCATGCCGACGTCCAGGCCGGCTTCGGCGCACAGGTGAAAGTGATATGCCTCGCCAGTGTGCTTGGCGCGGTCATAGACGGCGCTCATCAGCAGCAGAGAGTAGAGGCCGGTCATGGCCGCGCCGGCGGCATTGGCCATCGGTGCCAACTGAACGTCCCAGTACACGCCTGCCCGCAATCCAATCCCAGCCAGCAGACCGGCGGTGACCAGCCGAAGCAAGCGCTGGCTTTGGCCATGATCGATGCGCTGGCCGCACAACAGCCCTACGAGCCCCCCGACAACTGCCGCGAGCGCATTTGCCGTTCCGAATGCGCCGAACGACGAACCGAGACTGGTGAACAGGATCATCGACCACGCGATGGAGCTGCCGGCGCTGACCCAGCCGTCAGCGACCAGGGTCAATATCCCGACGCGATCGACCAGCCGCGCGGCTTCCCTCAGGCTCGGCATCCAACCTACGTTGATATCGCCCAACCACAGCAGTGGAAGCACGGAGCCAAGGCATACAAGGGAGGCAACGCCGAACCCCGCAGCGGGGCCCGCATCGGCCAGCAGAACGCCGCCCGCCAATGGTCCAATGATTGAAATTGCGGTGCCACTGAACAGCCGCTCGGCGATCTGACGGCCGCGACGGCCGTTGCCGCCACAAACCGCGCTGGCCGCGTGATACACGGGAAAATATACGCAATCGCCCACGCAGACGGTCAGCACCCAGATCGCCAGCCACGTCGGCCTTTCCGCGAACACCAGAGGCAGGAACTGCAGGCCGCCCAGAGACGCTCCCACCAGAAGCGCCCGGCGGACCCCAAGTCGTCGAATGACGGCGGCGGCACCGAAGCGGATAGCGAAGCGGGTCAGGTAGAGAACGGCATAGATCGCGATGGCTGTCACCAGGCTGAACCCGAGCCGCAGCAGATACGCCCCGACGAACCCACTCGCCAAAGACATGGCAAGGGAGCGGACGACGTAGTGGAAAGTAAGGAGCTTACATCGTTTGGTTTCTATTTCATGGGCCATGTCGCACTCCTGCGTGCGGGCCATCGTCTCAATGCCACAAATATACCTTAATTTAGTTTCCGATACAAGTTTACCTTAAATTTCTCAACCAATGGTTGAAACGGGACCGCATGACCGGCGGCAGGACGCCGGCCATGGCAGTACCCTGCCTACTGCATCGTTGACCGCGAGGTCGGTACGATGCGCTGGATGTGCATTTTCTCTCGATCCAAGATTTCGGGAACGCGCGGCGCGATCTTGGTTTTCCAATGGTCGGTCTCGTAGACCGCCTTGTATTGTGCCTCGCGTTCGGCCTCGCTGTTGAACCGGCGCAGCCAGATGTAGCAGGACTCGTCGGTCTCGCCGCGGAAGCTGCCGCAGATCACCATGCCTTTGGAGATCTGGAAGGGGATGATCTCCTCTTCCATGATCTTGACCCACTCGTTCATTTTCCCGGGCCGCACGAAATATTGCCGGAGTTCGTAGAACGCCATCGTGTGTCTCCTCTCTTGTTACTCTGGGCCCAACCTATCATCAGCCACGCCGGGATGCGCCACCACCCGGGAGGGAACCAACGAGGCTCAACTCGCGAGCACGATCAGCAGGACACCGCATACGACCAGTATCAGCCCGGCCACGTCCCCGCGCTTCAGCGTTTCCTTAAGATAGAATCGGCTGAACAGAAGGGTGAAGACAATCTCCACCTGTCCCACTGACCGCACCAGTCCCACCGGGGCGATCGCAAAGGCGAAGAACCAGCAGGCCGAGCCGAGGGCCGACAGCGTGCCAACCCATGCGGAACTGCGCCATGTGGTGAAGGCCTTGCGCAGTTCGCGTGGTTCGCGCCACGCCAGATAGGCACCCTGCATCAGTATCTGCAGCGTGTTGGTGACGACCAGCACGAACAGTGCCCGAACGAACAGGCTGGGACCGCTGAGGGCCTGGTTGGCGAGCTTGATGAAGACCGTGGTAAACGCGAACAGCAGTCCGGCGCCAAGGCCCGCCAGCGCGGCGGGTTGCACAGTGGCCCGCGCGAGGTCTGCGGGTCGCAGCCCACGTCCGGCCAGCGACAGGGTCATGACACCGGCCAGACCGATGCAGATGCCAAGCCAGGAAACTGGTTTGAGCACCTCGTGCAGAACGATCAGGGCAATAATGGCGCTCTGTGCCGTCTCGGTCTTCGAATAGGCAGTGCCAACGGCGAAATTGCGATAGCCGAACGACAGGATCAACAGGTTGGTGGCGAGGATCTGCAGCAATCCGCCCGCCGCGCAGTGCAACAGAAATGCGGGGTTCGGCTGCGGCACAGGCAGTCCGGTGCCGATCAGCGACCCGATGAACAATACCAGAGCAGTCGGCCCGCCGTAGAGGAACCTGACAAATCCGGCACCATTCACCGACAGCAGGTGGCGGAGTTTCTGCTGCATCGCAGTCCGCCAGCACTGGAACAGTGCGGCAGAGACGGTGACGGGGATCCATAGCGGCATGACGCAATGCTCCGGTTGCGGCCGGAGCGGCCCGGCGACCTCGGTGCGGGAGCCTATTGATCGGCCCGCAGTGGTCAATCCGAGCCTGATCCGAAGCGCTTCAGCATCGCCCGCATGTGCTCCGGAACCGGCGCGGTTGCCGCGACAGGCGGATCAAGGTCCAGCGCGATCGAACGGGCCAGCAGGTGCAGCGGGCCGTGGGCGTCGCCGTAGATCGGGTCGCCCAGCACCGGGCAACCAAGCACGGAACAGTGCACGCGCACCTGGTGTGTGCGGCCGGTTCGCGGTGACAACTCCAGCCAACTCAGTTTTCCGACAGTGCCCACTATCCGCCACTCCGTGATGGCCTGCTTGCCAGAGGGATCGACAACCATCCGCCAGCCATTCGGCGTGCTTTGCCGCAGCAGTGGCGCGTCCACTGTGCCGGACAGGAGCGCAGGCGTGCCGCACACAACGGCCCAGTAGGTCTTGCGCACGCGACCGGCGGCGAATTCCTGCTGGGCAGCGATCAATGCAGTCCGACGCAACGCCACCAGCAGACAGCCGGCGGTATCGGCATCCAGCCGATGAACCAGCCAGGGACCGTGCCGGCGACGCGACAACAACGGAAACCAGTCCTCCACGCTGCGACCGCCATGCGGGCCGAGATGCACAGCCAGGCCAGCGGGTTTGTTCAGCACCACGAACCGATCATCACGGAACAGCAGCGGCGGCAGCGCTGCGCCCTCACCCACGGCATCTGTCCACTTCGGCAAACCCATGGCAGGCTGAGCGGCAATGCGTATCCACATCCAGAACCCGGTCAACGACCCGCTGTTCCTGTTCTCTCGTGACATGTGGGATGCCGCTGCGGCGCGCGCCGCGGAAATCGGAACCGGACATCAGATCACCATCGGCGACACAGATGCCGAGTTTGCCGACGGCATAGCGCAGGCTGAGGCGCTGATTACCGAAATCGGCGTTGTGGCGAACAAATTTCCCTGCGATGCGCCAAGGCTGAAACTGCTGTTCATTACCAACGCCGGTCTGGACCGGCTTGCCCCATTCGACTGGCTGCCGCCGGGCGTGATGCTGTTGAACAATGCCGGCGTGCACGCGACCAAGGCGGGTGAGTTCGCCATCATGTCGGTGTTGATGCTTGCGAACCGCGTGCCGGAGATGGTGACGCATCAGCGTGCCGGACGTTGGCAGAAGCTGTGGGGCGTGGTCCTCGCTGGCCGTCGCGTCACGGTCGTTGGTCTCGGATCGCTGGGCGGTGCCGCCGTTATGCAGGCAGCACGATTTGGCATGCATGTCACTGGCGTGCGCGCCACTGCGATGCCGCATGAGAACTGCGTCGAAGTCATCACCACCGCCGGAATCGATCGCGTGCTGCCGACGACCGAGTTCCTGGTGCTGGCCTGTCCACTGACCGATGCGACGCGCGGGCTGATGAGCCGGGAGCGGCTGAAGCTGCTGCCGCGCGGCGCGGGCGTGGTGAACATCGGTCGCGGTGCCCTGGTCGATCAGGACGCGCTGTGCGACCTGCTGGACGAGGGGCACCTGTCGGGCGCTGTACTCGACGTGTTCACACCGGAGCCGATCCCGGACGGGCACCGGCTCTGGGGTACTCGCAATCTGATCGTAAGTCCGCATACTTCCGTCGATGATCCGCAAACCTACAATCCGCGCAGCCTGGACTTGTTTTTTGCCAACCTGCGCGCCTGGCGCGACGGCAAGACACCTCCCAACCTGTTCGATCCGGCGCGCGGCTACTGACGCCTGAAGGAGAATAGCGACCATGGAATTCGGCATGTTCCACGAGTTTCAGCGTGTGCCGGGTCAGACCGAGGAGGAAGCGTTCGCCGAATCTTTCGAGCAGGTGGACGCGGCAGAGCGCCACGGGCTCGACGTGATGTGGCTGGCAGAACTGCACACGGCGCCGGAGCGCTCGGTGCTGGCATCGCCGCTGATGCTTGCCACGGCGATCGCCGCGCGCACCAAACGGATGAAGATCGGCACCGCGGTCCAGGTGCTGCCGCTGTGCCATCCGCTGCAATTGGCGGAGGAGGTGGCGACCGTCGATCACATCAGCCATGGCCGCATCATCTTCGGAGTCGGTCGCAGCGGGTTCCCCCGAGTCTATCAGGCGTATGGCGTTTCGTATGCGGAAAGCCGCGAGCGCTTCGGCGAGGTACTCGAGATTCTGAAGCGCGCGTGGACGCAGGAGCGCTTCAGTTTCAATGGTAAGTACTATCAGTTCGACGACGTTTATCTGGTGCCGAAGCCTTACCAGAAGCCGTATCCCGAGATTCGCGTCGCGGCGACCAGCCCTGATACGTACCCGGCGAATGGTGCGCTGGGAAATCCGATCTTCGTCGCCACGCGACTTGGCGACCTGTCCGAACTCGGCCCCAATCTTGCGGCGTATCGCGAGGGATGGACGGCGGCCGGCCACCCGGGCAACGGCCAGGTGTTCCTGCGTGTGCCGGTCTATGTCGCCCCGACCGAGGAACGGGCGCGCTCGGAGCCGGAAGAAAGCATCATGCACTTCTACCGCTATCTCGGCCAGCGCATCGAGGAGTCCGCCAGCCTGGAGGGCGCGCGCGCGATCGAGAACCGCGCCGAACGCGGACAGCGGCTGCAGAACATCAGCTATGATGAAGTGCTGCGCAGCAAGATCATCGCAGGGACGCCACAGCAGGTGACCGACCGGCTCGGTGTACTGCGCGAGGAGCTTGGTCTCTCTGGCATTCTCGCCGAGATGAATTGCGGCAACCGCATTCCACACCAGCAGGTGCTGACCTCGCTACAGTTGCTGTGCGAGGAGGTGATCCCGAAGTTCAAGCACTAGAGTGCGATCGCTTGGAGCGGAATCGTGGAAAGCGTGAGTCGCGCTCTTACAACAATGAGTTACAGAGCATGATTTGGTCAACCTTATCCGATCATGCTCTAAGGGACGGTCAGACCCGCATCGGCATCAGTACATAGAGCGCGCTTGCATCGGCGGCGTCGCAAACGACGGTCGGTGCCGACCCATCGGCAAACCGGAACTCCACGTCGCCCTCGATCTGGTCAGTGATGTCGTTCAGGTAGCGGGCCTGGAAGCCGATCTCCAGCGGCCCGGCCTCGTAGGTGACGTGATCGGAATCAAGCTCCTCGGTCGCGGTGCCCTGCTCGGGGCTGGATGCCGACAGCACCAACAGATCGCGCGCAAGCGACAGTTTCACCGGCCGCGATCGTTCGGCCGAGATCGCCGCCACGCGCCCCACGGCGTCGGCAAAGTCCTTCTTCCCCACCTTCAGCACCTTGTCATTGCCGCGCGGGATGACGCGGTCATACTCGGGGAATGTGCCGTCGATCAGTTTGCTGGTCAGCAGAATGGCATCGGCATGGAACTGGATGCGCGTATCGGACAACGCGACTTCCACATTCCCTGTGACCTCGTCCAGCAGTTTGCGGAGTTCGTTGACAGTCTTGCGCGGGATGATCACCCCCGGCATTGACCCCGCGCCTTCCGGCAACGGCTCCTCTACCCGTGCCAGTCGATGGCCGTCCGTCGCGACGGCGCGCAGCACGCGCGTCGCCTCGCTTTCCGTCACGTGCAGGTAAATGCCATTGAGGTAATAGCGCGTCTCCTCGGTGCTGATCGCGAAACGCGTGCGGTCGATCAGGCCCCGCAGCGCCTGCGCCGGCAGGCTGAACTTGTGCGGCAGGGCACCGGCGGTCATCGACGGGAAATCTTCCGTCGGCAGCACCACCAGGCTGGTGGAATAACGCCCCGATCGCAGGGCGAGCTGCGCGTCGCCACCTGGGTGATCGAGTTCGACTTCGGCGCCATCGGGGAGCTTGCGCACGATCTCATACAAGGTGGTGGCCGGCGCGGTGCACGCGCCATTGCGCGTGGTGCTGGCGGGTACGTCCTCGACGATGGCGATTTCCATATCGGTGGCTGTCAGCGTCAGCTTGCCGTCGCGCACCGCGATCATAACATTGGCCAGGATCGGAATGGTGTTGCGGCGCTCCACCACACTCTGCACATGGGCCAACGCCTTCAGCAGGGTGGCCCGGTCGGCCTTCAGCTTCATGGCATCCATTCCTCAAAGGGCCGGGTCACACGCCGCCCAGGCGAATCCATGCGCCTACTGTAGCAATGGCGTGGTGCGGCGGGGAAGGCCGATCCGCGGGATCAGGACTCCAGCAACCGCCGCAGCAGTTCCACGTCCTCGGCGAAGGCGGCGTCGCGGTTCATCAGGTCGCCTACGCGCGACACCGCATGCATCACGGTGGTGTGGTCCCGGTTACCGAACCGCCGGCCGATCTCCGGCAGACTGCGCGACGTCAGCTGCTTGGCCAGGTACATCGCCACTTGTCGTGGCCGTGCCACCGAGCGTGCCCGGCGCGCCGAAGACATGTCGGTGAGTCGGATGGCAAAGTGCTCGGCTACCCGCTTCTGGATCTCTTCGATCGTCACCCGCTTGTCGTGCGCCTTCAGCAGGTCGTGCAGCACCTCCTGCGTGGTTTCTACGGTAATCGGACGCCCGAACAGATTGGCGTGCGCCACGAGCCGGTTCAGCGCGCCCTCGAGCTCACGCACATTGCCAGTGATCTTGTGCGCCAGGAAATCCAGCACCTTTGCCGGTACTGCCACGCCGGCCCGCGAGGCCTTTGCTTCCAGGATTGAAATGCGCAGTTCGAAGGTGGTCGCGTGCAGGTCGGCGACCATCCCGTAGCCGAGCCTGGTGCGCAGCCTGTCATCCAGACCGGACAGATCGGACGGTGACTTATCGGCGGAGACCACGATCTGTTTGCCGACGTCGACCAGCGCGTTGAAGGTATGGAAGAACTCCTCCTGCGTGTTGTCCTTGCCGATCAGGAACTGCAGGTCGTCGATCATCAGCACATCGACGCTGCGCAGCTGCTCCTTGAACTGCATCGTCGACTGGCTGCGAATTGCGGCGATGAATCGATACATGAATTTCTCGGCCGACATGTACGCGACCGATACGGGGCGTTCGACGCCGCTGTTGGCGCGACCAACAAGCTCCCATGCAACCGCGTGCATGAGATGCGTCTTGCCGAGGCCGACGCCGCCATACAGGAACAGCGGATTGAAACCAGGGCTGGACGGCTGTTCGGCGACACGTCGTGCGCATGCGTGGGCGAACTCGTTCGGCTTGCCGACCACGAAAGCATCGAACGTGAAGCGAGGATCGATCGTCAGGTCTGGGCGCTGATCCATTCGCTCCTCGAGTTTCGCGACTGCCGCCGGTGGCTCGGCCGTGGTCGCCAGACTGACGGCCAGGCCAGCGCTCGGCGCAGCCGGGGCGCCAACCCGGATATCGACGCGGCGGATCGCCGGGTTCTCCTCACTCCACAATGAATTCAGACGATCGCCGTAGCGGCTGCGCACCCAATCGCAGAGGAAGCGCGTCGGCAATAGCACGGTGATCTCG
>JBKPSV010000075.1:0-10544 GCA_046735215.1 Pseudomonadota bacterium
AAAGGCCGCAATCTCGGCACGTCTCCCACGCGGGCAAAGGCGGAGAAGCATAAACGCGCCGTTCAGTACTTCAAGCTCCGGAGGTGATCGCTATACAGATGTGAAGCGCCGTTCGAACAGGTCTACGGGCCAATGCTGCTCAGGTACAATCCGTCCTGACCCAGCCTGCCTCACCGCAAAAAGCGCAGTGGCCGCCCGGCACGATCTTTACCGTCGGTCATTCGACACTTCCCATCGAACGCTTTACCGCCCTACTCCAGACCTATGCCATTGAACGCGTGGCAGACGTTCGCACCATCCCGCGCTCGCGTCACAATCCGCAATTCGATGCGGATGCGTTGGGTCCAGCCCTCAAGGCGGATTCCATAGAATATGGTCTCCACATGGAGCGGCTCCGGGGCGGAGAGACATTCAAGCGGTGGTTGACACCCTGCCTGTCAACATTCCGGTAGGCTACGGAAGCAGAGGCGGTAGGTCAGAAATAGCGCTGCTGGAATTCATAGATCGACCGATAGACGCCGGATCGAGCGTTGCTTTCATAGGCCTCTCGGAAGATCCCGAAAAGATCTTGATAAAGCGCGGCGGTTTTTTCGTCGGGGTCGATGGTGTGGTCGATCGTGACCATGGCGTCCACGGCCCGGTGGATATCCGGAAAGAAACCGGAGCCGACCGCACCCAGCATTGCTGCCCCGAGCACCGTGCATTCCTTGTAGCGCAGCATCACCAGCGGCCGGCGGAGGACGTCGGCATGAATCTGCATGAACGGGCGCGAGCGCGTGCCGCCGCCGGTCATCCGCAGCTCCGTGATGCCGCCCCGGAGGTCGCGCGCCATGCCGTCGACCATGAGCCGCACCTCGCAGGCGCATCCTTCGAGAAGCGCGCGAACCAGACAGCTTCGGTCATGGTCGAGCCCTAAACCAAGGAAGGCGCCCCGCGCGGTGGCGTCGTAATAGGGTGTCACTTGGCCGGCAAAGAAAGGATGGAACAGCACGCCGCGGCTTCCGCGCGGCGAGGATTGTGCAGAGGCCACGATAAGATCGTACACGTTCACGCCCTGCTCGGCGGCTTGCACGCTCTCAGCCACAGCGAAATGGTCACGCCACCATTTGAGGCAGCTTCCTATCGAGAAGGCGCCGCCTTCGGCGTCCCATTTGCCGGGGACGGCGTGACCGCCGACATAGGGCGCGGGGCCCGTCACGAGATCCGGATTATCAAGATGTGCAACCATCATGGCCGCGGTGCCAATCGTGACCTCGGCCAACCCCTGTGTGACCACGCCTGCGCCCACCGCCGCACATTGCTGGTCGCCTCCGCCGCGGCAGAGCGGCGTCCCCGCTGGTAGCCCCGTCTCCCGCGCCGCTTGCGTCGATAGCCGTCCGACCATGGCGCAGGGCTCCCCCACGGGCGGGAGAACACCCGGATCGATCTCTGCCGCCTGAACGACTTCGTAGCTCCAGTCGAGCTTTCGTATATCGAGCATGCCATTCAGGGTGAGCGAGGAGGGGTCGCTCTCCACGCTGTCTGCACCGAGCCGGCGTAGAAAATATTCCTGCCCGTTCCAGACGTGGCTCACTCGCCGCATGAGATCGGCGCGATGCTCTGTAAGCCACGCCAATTTCGCGATTGCCCAACTGCCCGACACGGGCATGCCCGTGATGCGCAGGTAACGGTCCAATCCAACACGATCGGCGAACAGTTTCTCCATGTCCTTCGCGCGGCTGTCGTTCCAAACGATCGATGGCGCAAGCGGACGCTCTCGGGCATCGAGCAAAATGAAAGTTCCGCGCTGACTCGACAAGCCTATGGAGCGGATCGCGCCGTCGGGCAGATCGGTCGACGCCCGCGCGAGCTGGCTCGCCCGGCAGATACCTCGCCAGACTTCCTCGACATCCTGCTCCACCCATCCGGGATGGGGATGAGTACACGGGTAATCGCAATAGCCGCTGCCCAGCTCGTTCCCGCGCGCGTCGAAAAGCGCGACCTTGGCACCCGTCGTGCCGGCATCGATCCCGACGAAGACATCCGCAGCGGCTGCCGCCATGGCCGTTCTCTCAGAGCGTCATCATCCATTCGGTGAGGCGCCTGAAGAATCTTTCCCGAAGCTGGCGCTGCTCCGGCGTCAACTGCGTCAGCAGTTCGATCTTCCAGGCAGCGAGGTCCTCGACCGGCGGGTATTCGCGGATCGGCTGCGCCGCAAGGATCGTGTCGCCCTGCCCTTTCCAGGCGTTATTGACCGGAAAACGGTACGGAATCAATGCATCATGCCAGGTAGCATCGAGTCTGACCCAATCCTCGTCTCGGCGCATGCGAACGTAGTGGTGAAAATCACAGACCGTCTCACCTTCGATCATGGCACGGAGATCTTCGGGCATGGCGGTATGGGCCGGAACGCCACGATTGAAGTGGGTGAACATCGTAATGACCTCGGCTTCGCGACCTGTCGCCCGCAGAACATCGCGCAACAGAATGTGCTTTCCCGAACAGGAGCCAAGGTTGTTTGCGATGACCTTCAGTGGATCCCGTTCTCCGGTCGAACCATAGGGGATGTTGCGTACGGCATGATATATGGCCGGCACATCACCAGGCTCCTTCAAATGCGTGCTCAGGAACTTGCTATAGGTCGACATCGGCATTGCTCAAAACGTCACTTAGGGCACGAACTCAGATAGCCAAGTGCTCAGCCAGTTCCTCTCGACTTTGCAGCGCTTCGCCCGCCAGCGTCGCGATAATCCGACCCTTGTCCATCGCATAGGCCCGTTGCGCGACATGCGAAATCAGGCCCATGTTCTGTTCCACGAGTAGGATCGATAGGCCTTCTTCGCCGTTCAGCCGTATCAGGCTTTCGCCAATCTCCCGGACGATGCTCGGCTGGATACCCAAGGATGGCTCGTCCAGCAGCAGCAATTCCGGACGACCGATGAGGGCGCGGCCGATCGCCAGCATTTGTTGCTCGCCGCCGCTGAAGGTCCCGGCCGCTTGATGCCGCCGCGACCACAGAATAGGGAAATATCCATAGGCCAAATCATAGCGGGGGCCGGCTTTGGACTGGTTGATCCCCTCTCCCATGGCCAGGTTCTCCTCGACCGTCAGTTCGGGAAAGACATCCCTGCCCTGGGGCACGTAACCCATCCCCAGCGCCGCACGTTGATCGGCACGCAAATCGGTGATCGGCTTATCAATGAAGCGGATCGATCCCGAGCGAATGGGCAGCAAGCCGATGATCGCCTTCATCAGCGTCGACTTGCCAACTCCGTTGCGACCGATCGTGGCGACCATTTCACCGGTACCGATCGTTATCGTGACGCCGCGCAGGATGTCGCCGCTGCCATAGCCGGCAACCAGATCGCGCACTTCCAACAGCGGCTCGCCTGCCATTCACTGCTCTCCCAGATAGATACGGCGGACCTCCTGGTTGGCTTCGATCTCCTCCAGCGTTCCGTAACTGAAGATACGCCCGTAGTGCAGGACGGTTACGCGGTGCGCGATGAGGCGCACAAAGGCCATGTCGTGCTCCACCACCAACACCGTAAGGCCATGCTCGTTGAGATCGATCAGGAACCGCGCCGTCACGGCTGTCTCATCGGGCGTCATCCCGGCCGTCGGCTCATCCAGCAGCACGAGGTCTGGTTCCGTGGCGAGCGTCAGACAAATTTCCAGCCATTGCTGATGGCTATGCGGGAGTCGCCCGGCCCGGAGGTCGAGTTCTTCGGATAGCCGCAGGGTGCTGAGAGCCCATTCAAGCCGCTCGTTCGTCTCGCCGCGACTACGGGCGCCGCCCGCAATCAAGAGATTCTGCGCAACGGTGAGATCGCGATAGATGCGGGTGGTCTGGAATTTCTGGCACAGGCCTCTGCGCACGCGTTGGTAGGGCGGCAATCGGGTTATGTCTTCCCCTTTGAACAGGATGATGCCCGAGTCCGGGCGGTGGAGCCCGGACAAGAGGCCGAACAGGGTCGATTTGCCCGCACCGTTCGGCCCAATCAGACAGCGCAATTCGCCGGCGGGCAGTTCGAAATTTAAATGATCGACGGCGGTCACGCCGCCGAAAGCCTTGACCAGGTTTTCGGTGCGCAGCAGGACACCATCGGGTCGTGTCAGTTCCGGGCGGTTTGTCATCTGGAGCCAGACCGGTTCATCGCACCCGTCGGCGCCTTCCAGCCGCCGTAGCGCCGGGCCAAGGACACGACAATGCCCTCCGGGAAAAACAGCATGGTAGCCAGCAGCAGAACTCCCATGATCAGAAAGGCGTATTCTCCACCCCTGACCGCAAGGGTGTCGGCGAGCCAGCGAAGGGTGAGCGTAGCCAAGAGCACGGCAAGCAGGCTCCTGCGCCCGCCGACCGCCGTCCAGATCACGGGCAAGGTCGCCGAGAGCAGCCCCATGCTGGCGGGGTTGATGTAATTACCCCAGGATACGTAAAGCACTCCGCTCAATCCGGCGAGCGCGGCCGCGAGGACGAAGACTTGGATTTGAATGAAGTTGACGTTGTATCCCAACGCCCGCGTACGTTCGACATCGTCCTTGATGGCAGTTACGACATGTCCGTAGCGCGAGTTGACGAGAATTCTTAGGCCCAGATAGACCAACAGCGTCAGCACGACGACGAGATAATAGAAGGCCGTAGAAGCGCCGCCAAAATCCCATTCGCCGATCTGCAGAGAGGGAATGCCGGTCATTCCGTTGTAGCCGCCAAACAGAACGCTGCCGACACGCCATTGGTACCCGGCGGTCTGTCCCATGAAGGTTTCCAGAATCAAAGAGAGCACCAGGAGCAATAGCGGAATGATCCATCCACTGACCTGGCCATAGAACACGAAGTAACCGAACACTGCGGCCACAAGCACAGACGCGCCGAGTCCGCCCGCTACGGCCAACAGGCTCCCGCCAGGTACGTCGATCAGGTTCCCGGCTATGACGCCGTACACATATCCTGCAATCGCGAAGAACGCACTCTGGCCGAAGCTCAACACGCCGTTGTAGCCCCACAGCAGGGCAAGGCCGAGCCCCATCGGAACGTAAAGGCAGAAATTGGCGAGGTTTGACAGCGCGAACACCGAACCGAAGGCCGGGTAGGCAAGCGCCGCCACCGTTACCGCCGCGAAACACACCCAGAATACCGGTCCGTGCCCCAGTTCCTGTGGCCCGTTCAGTGTGTGCGCCAATCCACGTCGCCCGCGCAGGTTCATGAGGAATGCCTCGCCATGCGCTGGTAGCGCAAGTCTTGCCAGTAACCGGAAATTCCGCGCGGCAGGAACCTGATGATGACCAGCGCCGCGATCAGCAGCCCGATTCGTCCGATGAAGGTGCCAAGGATACTGGAGAGGGGGGTCGAGATCCCGGCCAGCAACGCCGCGCTCGCGATAGCACCGATGATCGGGTTGGCACCACCACCGACGACCACCGTGATGAATGCGACATCCACGAACTGCGTGCCCATGAGCGGAACGATCGTGGTAGTTGGGGCATATAGCGCACCCGTTAGGCCGGCCAGCGCGGAACCCGCCCCGAACGTCAACAGATAGATGTTTCTGGTGTCCACACCCAAGGCGCGAGTCATATCCGGATTCTGCATCGTCGCCCTGGTGCGAATGCCGAACTTGGTGCGGTAGAAAACCCACCAGGTCGCGATGATGGCGGCAAGCGCGATGGCGAAGAGAAGCAGCCGATAGCCTCCGAACGAATAGCCCTCGTAATGAAGAGTCCAGGCCGGGAGGGGTACGGAGGGCATGGACGGGCCAAGAGCAAGCAAGGCGCCCTGGCTTAGGATCAGGCTTACGCCCCAGGTGGCGACGAGGGCAGCGAGCCTGTCGCCATAGAAGCGCCGCACGACAAATCGCTCCAGGGCCATTCCGAACAGCCCGACACCGAGAACGCTCAGGAGCATGCAAACCGGCAGCGGCAGATTGGCGTCGTGATAGGCGATGGTGGTGATATAGGCACCGAGCATGATCAACTCGCCATGGGCGAGATTGATGACGTTGACAACACCGAGAATGATCATCAATCCCAGAGCAGCTAAAAGCAGGAAAGCAATATTGTCGAGGTACTGATAAACGAGGCTTACGAGGTCGGCGAGGCTCATCGCTCAAGCTTCCTACGAAAATAATCGTCCGAATTGATAATTCGCACGTTGGCGGGTGCCCTCGGACGTAGGGCGTGGAACCGGACCGCCAGTGCAAGGCAACTGCGTTCCGGCCAGAACCACCACTGCGGCGGCCACGACCGGTGGCGGCCGCCGCAAATGGACCGGGGCTTGCGTTCGAATCACGCCTTCTTGGCGAACTTCTTGAAGAAGGGATCCTCGTCCGGGATGTATTGCTTGAATTCGGGCTTACGCACCAGATTGACCCCGAGGCGCCGCGTCCACCACGGCTCGATGTAAGGCCATTCCGTCACGAACTGGATGTTGTGCTTCTCATCGCATCGGGCAAGGCGGATGTACTGACTCAAGTGGTGAGTGGCGGGATCCATGAACACCCACCCAGAAGGCGCTTCGACCCCGATGCCCGATTCCAACGCCTGGATCACGGCCTCCTTGTCGGTGGTGCCGGCAAGGCGCACCGCCTTGGCATACAGATGAGTAGCGACATAGGCGCTATGACCTTCCATCGCCATGTACGGCTCGTCGGGGAACATCGCCCGCCACCGCTGCACGAACTTGCGATTGCGTGCGGTGGGGATCTCCTCCATGTAGCTCGCCGTCACGTGAAACCGCGCAAGCGCAGGCGGCTCAAATCGCCGATGTTCGTAGCCTTGCGCTATGTTTATGCTCGATCCCATAGGGATCTTGATGCCGGCAGCATTAGCCTGCGGGTAGTAGTTCGAGTGATTTTGCCCGGTGATGTACATCATGAGCCAATCGGGCTTCACCTGCTGTATGCGCGCGATGCTGGAGGAGAATTGCGACACGCTTAAGGGGATGAATTCTTCTCCCACCACTTGTGCGTTCAATAGCGGAGCCATGGCGCGAGTCCAGGCCGCACTCAGCTGGCCGAAATTGTAGTCTGCTGCCAGGGTATAGATCTTGGGGCCGAAATTCTTGATCATGTACTGCATGACGGGCACGATCTGCTGCTCGGGGATTGCCCCGGTGCAGAACGTGTTCTTGTCAGCCACGCCCCCTTCGTACTGATTGTTGTAGAAGTAGAGCATTTTGTTCTGGTCCATGATCGGACGGAGCGCCTCGCGTTCGGCGCTGGCGAAGCCGGCCATGATCACGTCCACCTTCTCTTCGAGAATCAGCCGGCGGGCAAGAGCCTGGAACTGAGTGTTGTCGGACTGCGGATCGGGCGCGCTGAGCTCGATCTTGCGTCCGAGCACGCCCTCCTCTCCCGATTTGATCAGATAATCGTCACTCTCGTTCCAAATCGTATCCTCCTCCGTCTCCTCGCCGCCGCGGTCCACCACCTCTTTGATGTTCGAGGTTGGGGGATTCTTCGCCACCTTTGCGAACACACCCGAACCGCCGGGACCCTGAACGCCGCCGTCGAGCGTCCAGCCTTCGTTGATCTCCTTGATCGCTAGTTGTGTACCGTGCCACTTGTTGAGCCCGAAGATGGCGAAGTTGCCCGATCGATCTTCAAGCAATCCGAATTTGATGGGGCCGGTTTCGGCGGCGCGAACCCCGATATAGGGGAATGCACTGACCGCGGCAGCAGCTCCGACCGCTGCCGTGGAAGTGAGGAAATCTCTTCGAGAAAGGCTGTCCGAAGAAGGCTCCGTACCAGAACCGACATCGGTCTCGTCCACGGTTGCGGACGCGTTGTGATCTTGTTTATCGCTCATGACTACCTCCCTTTGGTTCCTGTTCATTTTAGTTGCCCAATGCAGGGGATTTCAGAAACGCGGCGCGTTCTATTCTCGTACTCCCCGCTCCATGGAATTCGCTGATTGAGGCGCCAACAGAGCGCAAGCCAGGCGGCTGTCGACGATAAGGGTGTTGACGAATCCACCACGTACCGCGGCGGCCACGGCCCGTCTCTTTGCTGCTCCGGTGGCGACGCCCACCGTCGTGCGGATTTGGCGGGCTTGAGCCAGGCCGATCGTGATAAGCCGATCATAAATTTCCGTACGCACCACGTGGCCATCATCGTCGAGGAAATAGGAGAAGACATCACCGACCGCGCCGGCGCGCCTCAACGATTTCAACTCCGTGGCGGAAACGTAGCCGCTGTCGACCAAGGTTGATTGGACGGCCGGTTTGATGGCCCCGATGCCGACGATCGCCAGATCGATCTCGTCAAAGTACTTGAAGGTATCGAGCAGGGCGCTCTCGCGCATCAGCAGTTCGCGCGTTCGCCTGTCGTCCACAATTCCCGGCGCATGCAGAAGAATCGGTCGGACGTGAAGTTTTTGCGCGAGCCGGCGCGTAACTTCATGGCAATCGAATTGCATCGATAACCGCTTGTTCCCGCCCGTAATCTGGACCACGGTCGCTTCGCCTAGATCCAGGGGTTCGAGCTCGTTGATCAGCTCGAATGTCGTGCTGCCCCAGCCGACTCCAATGGTTCGATGCGCCCTCAACAGACCTCTGAGGAAGTGAGAGGCAGCCCTGCAGGTCGTATGCTTGATCTGTTCCGGCGAGAGGTCCGGGGCCACATCCACAACAAGAGCCGCCTTGAGACCAAGCGCCCTCTCCAGGGCTTCCTTGAGCTCCACGTTCTCGCCTGCCGGGGCTCGGATCTCAATCCTGACGAGGCCGGTCTCGACCGCGCCTCTGAGCAGTCGCCCTACACGGTGCCTGGAGATACCGAGAGATTTCCCGATCTCCGACATCGTCTGATGCCGCCGGTAGTATTGGTCGCACACCTGCGTCATCAAGTCGGAAGCTGAAGTCATTGCCGCGTACCATTTGAGCAGAATGCGCTCAATTGTACGGACAGCAGGGGCGAGTGTCACCTGGATTGTTCTCGTTGCCCCGCTCTAGACGCCGTGGGTCCGTAACGCGAGGAGCGTGGGGCCGGGGGATGCCTTGGCCTGGTGAGATAGGTATTTGTTTCATGAGCGATGAGATTGGTCCGACGATGTGCCGGCATCGGGGCAACTCACGCCGGCTCTCGGCGCATCAGCAGTGGCTGCACCAAACGGCTCCTGAGTCGCCGCCAGCAGGCGAGGGAAGTAGGCGAAGGTCGTCGCTGAGGCTCCTGCAGTACGCTCATCGTATCGATGTTCTGCCTCCCTGCGCTCTGCCTTACTTCATCGGCCGGCGCACATGAGGGTGAACTAGATAGCCTGCGCTGCCACAGAGATCATCGAAACGGCGGCAATCACTGCCACCGGGGCGAGCTGCCGGTCAAACGTTCAAATCCAAAGCGGAGGCCTGGCAGGTGCTGCAGCACCTTCAGGCCACCGCGGCGCCCGATCAGACCCGCCCTATTCTCGATTCGGCCGCGGAGAAAGGTTCCGTCATCATCGGCATCGCCTCAATAATTGACGGCGACACGATTGAGATCCACGGGCACCGGATCCGGCTCTTCGGCGTCGATGCTCCTGAATCGCGCCAGCTCTGCAGCCTACACGGACGGAAATACCGTTGTGGCCAAAAGGCGGCTTTCGCACTGTCGGACTTCCTCGGGCAACATACGGTCAGTTGTAAACAAAAGGACACCGACCGTTACGGCCGTGCCGTCGCCATCTGCTCAGTCGACCGCCAGGACGTCGGTGCCTGGATGGTGAGCCATGGCTTTGCGCTCGCCTTCCGCAGGTACTCACTCATCTATGTGCCGGCGGAAGAAAGCGCCGCGGCGGCCAAGGCCGTCGGACGATGCTCAGGACTGTCAATGGGTAGCTGGCGCAAAACCGATCCTATAGACGGCACGAACTCAGACCTCTGGACCATTCATATCCGGGCACCCGCTGGCTTGCTGTCTCCGGTTTTGCCACGGGTCCTGCTGTGCGAGGTCCCAATGCCGGTCCGGCCAATGGCCATGCAGTTTTTAACATGCGTCCAAACGGGCCCCTACAGGGTCGGGTGATTATCGCGGTCGTCACCCGCGTACACCACCGCCATACGGGTTGAGAAGAGCAGGACGGCCCAACGCTGATGCGCTGAATCTAAAAGCAGTGCGCGATTTAAGTGAAAGGACCCCCGGTAATTCACATCCGTTTTATGCAGTGATGCGGAGATCCGTCCCCGGCAACGGTTTGTAAACTCAGTTCCGCAATTAGTTTTTGCCACGAATGGCATCGGAGATCTTCTCAGCCACCATTATTATAGCAGCATTTATGTTTCCCGTTGGAATTCGGGGGAGTATGGATCCGTCCACAATCCTCAGATGGTCCACCCCATGGACACTTCCTACGTTATCCGTGACAGACATGTTGTCGGTACCCATCCGACAGGTGCTTGTCGGATGATGCTCCGTGTTCGCGATCGCTCGCATCCAACCGACTATTTCGTCATCCGATGAATCAATGCGTACCGGATCCAGCACCGATTGGCGATACTTGTCCCATGCGCTTTCGTGAGCAATGATCAGGGTCTTCCTGACCCCATCGATCATTTCTTGGATATCGCGCCGATCCGAAAGGTAATTAAAACAAAT
>JBKPSV010000076.1:0-4709 GCA_046735215.1 Pseudomonadota bacterium
GGCCGCCAGCCCGCGGTGGTCAGCACGCACAGTCGCGCCTGCGCATTGTCCACAATGCCCGGAAATAGCTGGCGCAGCTCGACGGCAGCCGAGGATTCCCGCGCTGCTCGCTCGGCAACTGCGCTTGGCCCGTACTCCCCGAGCCGAGGCGCCTGGCTGGAAGTGAAGCCGGCACTCTCCCCATGCGCTGAGCACCGCAACCAGAGCTGAATTCAGTGCGCATGGCAACTTTCGGAGTCAGGTAACCCGCAGGGCTGACCCCCATCACGCCAGCTCGGCGAGGAGTGTCTTTGCTTCCTTCAGATTGGCGGTATCGAGGCCCTCGGTGAACCAACCATAGATCGGCTCGAGCAGCTCGCGCGCCTCTGACCGCCTTCCTTGCTCGCCCCAGAATCTCGCCATGCTGGTTGCGGTGCGGAGTTCGTAGGACTTTGCCTGCTGTTGTCGGGCAACGCGCAGTGCCTGATCGAAATAAAGCCGGCCGTCCTCAATTGCGTTGCTCGCCAGAGAGGCAACGCCGCCAAGGTGCTGCAGCTCGGCGTCCCATGCATGTTGGCCCGTTGCGGCAGCCAACTCCAATCCCTCTCGCACTGTCGCCAACGCCGCAGTGTGCTCCCCACGCCGATTCAGCCCATCGGCAAGAAATGCAAGCCCAAACGGCAAGAAGAATGTCGCTCCCCGCTGGCGTGTCTTCACCAGCCCCTGTCTGATCAGGTCAGTCCCTTCGTCCACGGCCTCCAGTTCGACCATAGCCGCGCCACGTAAGATCTCAGGTTCGATGATGAACGTGAGCCGCTGTTCAGCGGCAAGCACCTCGGCCATGTCCAAGCGTCTGAGCACTTCATCAGGACGGCGATTGCAAAGGTAGACCGCAAAGCCGAAAACAAGAGCCGTTATTGAGGTGAATGGATGCGCCAAGCGATCGGCAAGTGCAAACGTTTCGGCAACGCTCGCCAGCGCCGTGTCCGGATATCCCAGCAGCCATTCAACCTGAGCGCCTATGTATCGGGCACACACCCCAGGATCGTGTCCACCGTAGACGAACCGATGGTCACGATGCTGATCCGGATCATAAAGCTGGCGTCCTGCGTCAGTGTTCTTGCGCGCCTCCGCGAGCTCGCCCAGGTAAAACAGACTTGACCAGTGGCTGTGGTGTGCCTGGAGGCGCAGACCAGTGTCTGCCTCTGATGTCGTCATCCACAGCAGGCGGTCGGAGAACCGACGGGAGACGGATATCTCGCCCACGACGAGGTGGCACTGCCACACCCCGAAAACTGCTTCAAACTGTTGCCGAGAATTGCCATGGCGCTCGGCAAGCTCGTGCGCGCGGGAATACGCCGGCAAACCGGCAACCGCGCCTTTCGCGGTAAACAGGCAAAGACCGAGAGCTAGTTGCAACCCGATCTCCTGCCTGTCACGATCCGGACCCTCGGCCAGGGAACGCAACGTAGCCAGACCCCGCTCCAGATGAGCAATCGCTTCACGGTAAGCAACGCGCGATGCCGCGTATCGTCCCGCTCTCAGCCATTGCTCCACGGCGCGCTCATTGTCGCCCGCCGCAGTCATATGCTGCGCGAGCAATTCAGGCTGGCGCTCGACGAGTTCGGCAAAGTCCTGTGACAGGACAGTGGCGACGCGCGCGTGCATCTCCTGCCGTCTGCTGCGCAGCAGAGTGCCATAAGCCGTGTCCTGCACGAGCGCATGCTTGAAAAGGTAAGACGATGCAGGCGGCAGACCCCGGCAGAACAGGAGCCCCGCCTCGCCCAATCGAGCGAGCGCGGCCTGCAGTTCCGGTTCTGGCCGCCTCGCCACCCGCTCAATCAGCTCGTAACCAAATTCGCGGCCAAGAACTGCGCCGATCTGTGCAATCTCCCGGGCCGCAGGTCCTATCCGGTCAAGTCGTGCGATCAGTGAGGAGTGCAGGGTCGGCGGCACAGACAATGAGGTGACGGCAGTCTCCGACAATACCGCGGCAACGCGATCCTCGTCGTTGGAGCGCTCAAGAACCGCCTTGGTCAATTCCTCGACGAACAACGGCACACCGTCGGTGCGCTCGACGATTTCCTCGACCACCTCGCTGCCCAGAGGCTCATTGCCGGCCAGACCTTCAACCAGAGCGGCGACCTGCCGGTCATCGAGGCGATTCAACGCCAGCGTCGTGACATGCGGCTGGCCGGTCCAGGTCGGCTGGAATTCCGGGCGGAACGTGACGATCAGGAGCACTGATACCTGCCGCACGCGTTCGATCATCAGATCCAGCAATTCGCGTGACGTGGGGTCGATCCAGTGCACGTCCTCGAACACGGCAAGAACAGGATTCTGCCGCGCGAGAACTGCTAGTTGTCGCAACAGGACCTCGAACAGCTTTTCTCGCTTGCGCTGAGTACTGAGATTCAGGGCCGCGGCAGAATTTGGCAGCGACAGCAATTCGGCCAAGAGTTCGAAATCATTTTCGCTCTCGACATCGACCACGGCGTGCAGTTTTCTCAGTCTTTCTTCCGGCACATCGTCACGCACTATGCCCGCTGCCCGTTCAAGCTGCGCGATAACCGGATTGAGCGCGCTGTCCTGATGATGCGGCGAGCAGAACCAACGCAGCCTTGTGTGCGGCTCGCCGCCGATATGCTCCGCCACGGCTGCCGTCAGGCGTGATTTTCCAATCCCAGGTTCGCCCGACAGCAATACGACGCGACCCTCTTGCAGCTTGGCCTGCTGCCACCCGCGCAGCAGCAACTCCATTTCCTCGTCGCGGCCGATCAACGGCGTCGCCTCGGAACGCAGCGCCTCGAACCGACTCGCCGCGCTGCTCTCGGCCCGAACCCGCCAAGCACGTTGCGGCGCGGCAAACCCGGCAAGTTCGCGCGGGCCGAGGTCTTCAACATCGAACAGCGACCCGATCTCGTTGCGCGTGCTGTCGGCGATGACCAGGTTGTTCGGAGCCGCGAGAGACTGCAGACGGGCGGCGAGGTTTGGCGTTTCTCCGATTGCAGTCTGCTGTCGCGCGTCGCCTTCGCCGATCGGCTCGCCGACGACAACAAGCCCGGTGGCGATACCGACTCGAATACTCAGTTGCTCACCGTGAATTGGCGTCTGCCTCAACTTGGCGATCACCGCGAGCCCGGCTCGCACAGCTCTTTCGGCGTCTGTCTCGTGTGCCTCCGGCCAGCCGAAATAGATCAGCACGCCATCGCCAACATAGCGCGCGATGAATCCACCGAAGCCTGCGATGGTGGCTCTGACCACCGCCTGGTAATTGCGTACCACGGCGCTCAGGTCTTCCGGATCAAGCCGTGTGGAGAGTGCCGTCGACCCGGAGATGTCGCAGAACATCACGCTGACCTGGCGCCGTTCGGCGAAGAGTTCTGTGGCGCTTGATTCGGCGACCGGTTCTGCGGCCGCGCGCAACGCCGTGATGGCATTCAACAGGCGGCGGCGATGCCCAATAACGGTGACACCCAGGTCCTTGAGGTCATCGGCCGTCAAGGTCGGCAGCAGGTCCATTGTGATGGCATTTGATTCAAATGGCGTTACATATTCACCGAGCCCAAGATCACGAAGCCAGTCCGCGACATCCATCGCCGCCTCCCCAACCCAGTGCGTTCACTGTGGCATCGGTAACTCTGCGCGCCCAAAGGCCTACCAGTCGAGCCCGAAGAGGGCATCACGGCTCAATTTGCAGTATATCAAATGCACTATTGGAGAAGCAGAATGGACACGCGGCATATGCCAATGTGCCAATGTCCAAACGCGATTCCATTTGGCCCATGCCCCACCGGGTCAAAGCGCCTGGCTGACATCGAGGTCGGCACCCTCCTGGCCGCGCCACTACTGCACATGTTCCTGCTGGCCGACGGCAATGGGCTGCCGCCGGCCGTAGCGTTTCTCGATCAGGCCGGGACCTACGATGGCAGGATCGTCGCAATAAGGATTTGGAATGCCATATTAGGAGCCATGGAAGGTACCGAATATCGAGTGATGCTGAGCGGCTCTGACAGGTACTACATCGAGCTGACCAGGCAGGGGGAGTCGTCCTGCACGACTTCTGACTTTGCGACGCAAAGCGCAGCCCAGGACTGGATCGACCAAGACAGAGAACGGGAGGGCGCGTCAGATCGGCGATGGCAGGTGGCATCCCGGCGCTGGCCTTGGTGGATGCATCTTTGGTGGCGTGCCTGATGCCCAAGTGGCCCAAATAGATACTACCCACGACAGCGATCCTCTCAAAGTTTTCTCCTCTCAACAGGGAACCCGCGTGGCGAGCGATGGTGGGCAGCGCTGCGCGCATTGCAGGCGGTGTGCGACTGCGCATCGGTCGGTCGATGAGCTGCTGGCCGATCCGTACCCCGGCATCGAGCATCTGTTCGATCCGGAACTGCAACGGGCGTCGAATGGATCAATGAACTGGCGGGGAGGTATTTCTACGATGGCCACGGACGCCAACAAGATTCTACACCGGATTGTCGATCAGCAGCTGAAAGCGGGGAATTTTACCGCAGGGTCGGCGGCTGACGCTGCGCTGGTGCCGATTGCCAAAGCTTGATGGCCTGCGACCGCTCGATATTCCGAACATGCGCATCGTCGGATGTGTCATGGCGTCAAGACAGAGTCGCTGATATGGGACATTGGCGATCGGTGGAATAGAGGCGAGGCCTACGGCGGGCGCGCACAGGTCGTGGCGAGGCCTACGGCGGGCGCGCACAGGTCGTGAC
>JBKPSV010000077.1:0-11083 GCA_046735215.1 Pseudomonadota bacterium
CACTAGAGCCGGATGAGCGCACGCAGATGCGCCATCCGGCCCTGGCCCTATTGTTTCACCGCGTGATTGAGATCTCTGGCGATTCCGCCTTCGATCATCACGCGCTAGCCACCGATGCGAGCCACCGGAACGCCCCAGATCTCCTCGGCATATTCCCGGATGGTGCGATCCGACGAGAACCACCCCATGCGCGCCGTGTTCAGCACACTGGAGCGCCACCAGGCGTGGCGGTCGCACCAGCGCATCGCTACATCGGATTGGGCATCCGCGTAGGCATCGAAATCGGCTGTGACCATGAACCAGTCAGTATTTCTCAGATCATCCACCAACTCGCGGTAACGCTCTGGCTCCTCACGCGAGAACACGCCCGAACCAATGGCATCCAGTACCTGCTGCAACACGGGAGAGATCGCAATCGGATTCTGCGCCCGTCGCTGCTGCTCTACCTGTTCAGCCGTTAGTCCGAAGATGAACATGTTTTCCGGACCGACGCGGTCGAGGATCTCCAGATTGGCGCCATCCAAAGTCCCGATGGTCAACGCGCCGTTTAGGGCGAGCTTCATGTTGCCGGTACCGGATGCTTCCATGCCGGCAGTGGAGATCTGCTCGGACAGGTCAGCGGCCGGGATGATCACCTCGGCCAGGCTGACATTGTAGTCGGGCAGGAACACCACCTTCAGCCGATCACGTACCAGCGGATCGCGATTCACGACCCGCGCAACGTCATGGATCAGCTTGATGATCAGCTTCGCGCGCCGATAGCTTGCAGCGGCGCGGCCGGCGAACACCTTGACCCTTGGGACCCAATCGTGGTTCGGCCGCGCACGCATTTCATTGTACAGCGCGATCGTTTCAAGGATGTTCAGCAACTGGCGCTTGTACTCGTGGATGCGCTTGATATGCACGTCGACCAGTGCGTCAGGATCTATGCTGATATCCAGCCGTTCGGCCACAAGTTGCGCCAGGGCCTCCTTGTTGAGACGGCGCGTGGCCGCCAGCCGCTCGTGCAGTGCCGCATCGTTCGCCAGCGGCACCAGACGTTCCAGCGTCGTCGGATCGTCCAGAAGCTCCGGACCGATCGTATCGCACAGGAGCGCCGTAAGCCCCGGATTGGCGGTCAGCAGCCATCGACGGAAGGTGATGCCGTTCGTCTTGTTGACGATGCGCGCAGGATGCAGCTGATGCAGAGAGCGGAACACTGTCTGTCGCATCAGTTCGGTATGCAGTGCGGACACACCGTTCACCTTGTGTGAGCCAAGGAAGGCGAGCGTGCCCATGCGCACCCGCCTCTCGCCATGTTCATCGATCAGTGAGATCGTCGACAGCTGTGGCGCATCCGACTGACTCGCCACGCCGTCGAGATGACGCTTGTTGATCTCGTAGATCAGCTGCATGTGGCGCGGCAGCAGCCGCTCCATCAGCGGCACCGGCCAACTCTCCAACGCTTCAGGCAGCAGGGTGTGATTGGTGTAGGAGATGGTGTGGGTCGTGATGCTCCAGGCCTCGTCCCAGGGCATGCCGTGCTCATCAAGCAACAGCCGCATCAACTCCACGACGACGATGGCGGGATGCGTGTCATTGAGCTGAATGGCGCACTTGTCGGGCAGTGTGCGCAGGTCGCCATACTGCCGGACATGCCGATGCAGCAGATCCTGCAGCGAGGCAGACGAGAAAAAATACTCCTGCCGCAGCCTCAACTCCTGGCCTGCCGGGGTTTCATCGCTCGGATACAGGATCTGCGAGATTGCATTGGCCCGCGCGCGCGCCGCCAGCGCGCCGACATGATCGCCGCGATTGAAGGTCTCCAGTGCCAGCGGATCGGGTGCCCGCGCCGACCAAAGGCGCAGCGTGTTCGCATGTCGTGCGCGCCAACCGACCACGGGCGTATCATAGGCAACAGCAATGACCGTCTCGCCATGATGCCAGGTCGAAGGCGATGTTCCATCGCCTGCAGCACGCGGTTCAACCCAGCCGCCGAAGCCCACCCGGTAATTGATGTCCGGCCGCTCGAACTCCCAGGGATTGCCGAACGACAGCCAATTCTCGGGGTATTCGTGCTGCCAGCCGTCGCGGATCACTTGCTGGAACAGCCCATGATTGTAGCGGATGCCGAAACCATGCGCCGGGATGCCCAGACTTGCCATGCTCTCCATGAAGCAGGCCGCGAGACGGCCCAGTCCGCCATTGCCCAGCGCAGGGTCTGGCTCCAGCGCGCGCAGGTGGTCAAGGCTGACCCCCAACGCGCTGAGCGCCCCCCGCATCGGCTCGGTGAGCCCCGCATTGTTGAGCGAGTCCAGCAGCAGCCGGCCCGGCAGGAACTCCAATGACAGATAATAGACGCGCTTACGCTGCGCTGCCGCGTCGTTCCGTGCTCCGGACAGCCAGCGGTCCACGATCCGGTCTCGAAGTGCGAGCGCTGCTGCGACGAACCAGTCGCGTTCGCCGGCGATCAAAGGGTCCCGCCCGGTTGAATAGGTCAATTTTTCGACCACGAGACGCCGGAGTGACTCGGCATCGCTTTGGTCCGACACGCCATTGGCACTAGCCAGACGGCCCATCAATGATTCAGGCACATCCATCGAGGGTCACCGTCTCCCGTTGCTCGCCTGTGACGAGTCAGATCGTGCTTGAGCGCTCATCGCGCTCTCTGGACGCCACCATTCGGCTTGCGTCATCAAATCGTCTCCTCACGGTCAGGTGTTAACGAACTGTGCCGGATACATGCAACCCGGAAATCAAGGATATGAGATGGCACTTAGCTGATCTTCTTGTGATGCGCGACACAACCATTAGTAGAAAGACATTCAAAAAGGTCATGCACCTATTCGGTCGCACTCCGAATTCCTGCCCCTGCTGCCAATGGGCAAAGTGGTAGTGCTGCGGCAACCATGGCAGCAAGCAGCAGCAGATGGGGCCGGGGGCTTAAGCCGGTTGAGGCCGCATCAGCCGCGGCCACGCCGAAGATCAGCACCGGCGTGACCAGCGGCAAGACCAGCAGTGGCAACAGCACGCCGCCACGGCGCGCGCCCAGCACGACCGCGGCGCACACGGTGCCCAGCAGCGACAGCAGCATGGTTCCGGGCAGCAGTCCGGCGAGCAACCAAGGAATCGCCAGATTGGGCAGCCGCAGCATGATGGCCAAGGGCGCCGCTGTGATCAGTAATGGGATCCCAGTGACCAGCCAATGCGCCAGTGTCTTGGCCGAGGCGACAGCTGACGCTGGAAGCCCGCAAAGCAGCAGTTGATCGAACGAGCCATCTTCGAAATCGGCGCCGAACAGCCGGTCCAGTGGCAGCAGAGCGGAGAGCAGCGCGCAGACCCAAATGATGCCCGGCGCAATGCGCCCAAGTGTCTCTGGGGCCGGACCGATCGCCAGCGGAAAAAGTGCCGCCGCCACCAGGAAGAACAGCATGGCGGCCAGGGTATCGGCGCCATGACGCAGCGACAGTCGCAACTCGCGCTCCAGCACGGCAGCAAAGCTGATCAATGGCACAAACCTTTCCCTCCCCTCGCGGGAGGGGGAAGGGGGAAGGGGCCATTATCCAAGTGCGAGTTCCCCCGCTAGGCCAAGCGGCAGCGGCAGGTGAGTCGCGGCAACCACGATCCCTCCGCCTGCCCGATGCGCTCCGATCATGCGCCCGAACCGTTCCACCGACCGGGCATCCAGCCCGAGTGTCGGTTCATCCAGCAGCCACAGAGGCGCGCGGGTCAGTCCCAGCCGCGCCAGCGCCAGTCGACGCCGCTGTCCCGCCGACAACATGCGCGCCGGCAAATCGGCGAGTTCCTCGAGCCCTACCTCGGCCAGCGCATCCACCACCGACCCGCCGCTCAGACGCGCCGCAAACGCCAGGTTCTCCGCCGCCGTGAAACCAGACTTGATGGCATCCAGATGCCCCACATATCCGACCCGGCGCGCATGCATTGGCGAATCGGCCAGCGCATCTTCACCGTTCCAATGGAGCGTCCCCGCCGCCGGCCGCAGCAGCCCCGCCAATAGCCGCAGCAGTGTCGACTTCCCCGACCCGTTTGGCCCGGTCAGCAACAGCGCCCCGCCGGCCTTTAGCGAAAACGCCACATCACGGAACACCAGACGCTCGCCCCGAAATGCAGCAAGACCCTCCGCCTGCAACAAACCTCTTCCCCGCCGTCTTGTGGACGCTCGCAGGCTGGTGTGATCTAAGCCCGCCGCTCAAGGGCTGTGGGCTCACCATTGCACTTGCGGCATGCCATCTCAACTTCGCCGCTCAACAGAAGGCGCTGCCATGAAAGCGATCGGCCAGGACACTCTCAAGACCCGCCGCACTCTTACCGTGCAGGGCAAGAGCTACGACTACTTCTCGCTGGCCGAGGCCTCGAAGTCACTGGGCGACGTCTCTCGCCTGCCGGTGACTCTGAAGATCCTGCTGGAGAACGTGCTGCGTTTCGAGGATGGCACCAGCTACACGGTCGATGATGCCAAGGCCATCGCCGGCTGGCTCGGCGCGGCGCACTCCGACAAGGAAGTACCGTTCCGCCCCGCGCGCATCCTGCTGCAGGATTTCACCGGCGTTCCCGCCGTCGTCGACCTGGCGGCGATGCGCGACGGCATTCGCCGCCTGGGCAGTGACCCGCAGAAGGTCAATCCACTGGTGCCGGTGGACCTGGTGATCGACCACTCGGTCATCGTCGACGTCGCGGCACGTCCCGACGCGCTGACCAAGAACGTGGACATCGAGTTCGAACGCAACGGCGAGCGCTACAAGTTCCTCCGCTGGGGCCAGAGTGCCTTCTCCAACTTCCGTGTCGTACCGCCCGGGACGGGCATTTGCCACCAGGTAAACCTGGAGTATCTCGGCCAGTGTGTGTGGACCGGTGAGGCCGACGGCAAGACGATCGCCTACCCCGACACGCTTTACGGTGCTGACAGCCACACCACGATGGTGAACGGCCTTGGCATCCTCGGCTGGGGCGTCGGCGGCATCGAGGCGGAGGCCGCCATGCTAGGCCAACCGATCGCCATGCTGATCCCAGACGTGATCGGCTTCCGGATGATCGGCAAGCTGCCGGAGGGTGCCACCGCCACCGATCTCGTGCTGACGGTGACGCAGATGCTCCGCCGCAAAGGCGTCGTGGGAAAATTCGTAGAGTTCTTCGGCCCTGGCCTCGACGAACTCGGCCTCGCGGACCGTGCCACCGTCGGCAACATGGCGCCGGAATACGGCGCGACCTGCGGCTTCTTTCCGGTGGACAAGGTGGCGCTCGACTACTTGCACATGACCGGGCGCGACGAACACCGCATCGCACTGGTCGAGGCATACCTGAAGGCACAAGGCATGTTCCGCGAACCGGGCACGCCCGAGCCCGTGTTCACCGATACGTTGGAACTCGATCTTTCCACCGTACTGCCCAGTTTGGCTGGCCCCAAGCGCCCGCAGGATCGCGTTGCGCTGAAGGATGCCGCCTCTGCCTTCAAGGCCGAGCTGACCAAGGGTCTCGGTGTCCCGGCCAACGACGTGAACACGGTGGTGAAGGTCGAAGGCAAGAACTACGAGATCACCCATGGCGACGTGGTGATCGCGGCGATCACCTCGTGCACCAACACATCGAACCCGTCGGTGCTGGTCGCTGCCGGCTTGGTCGCACGCAAGGCCAACGCCAAGGGACTGAAGCCGAAGCCGTGGGTGAAGACCTCGCTCGCACCAGGGTCTCAGGTGGTCACTGAATACCTGGAAAAATCCGGACTGCAGGCCGATCTTGATGCAATCGGCTTTAATCTTGTCGGCTACGGCTGCACCACCTGCATCGGCAACTCCGGTCCGCTGGACGATGCGATCGCCGATGCGATCGAAGATAATCACCTTGTGGGTGTCGCGGTACTGTCCGGCAACCGCAACTTCGAGGGCCGCGTGCACGCCAACGTTCGCGCCAACTACTTGGCCTCGCCGCCGCTGGTGGTTGCCTACTCGCTGCTTGGCAAGATGACAGAGGACATCACCACCGCCTCGCTCGGCACCGGCAACGACGGCAGGCCGGTGTACCTGCGCGACATCTGGCCCTCCAACAAGGAGATCGCCGATGTCATCTCCGCCAATCTGTCGCGCGAGCAGTTCCTCAAGCGCTACGGTGAAGTGACCAAGGGACCGAAGCAGTGGCAGACGATCGAGGTGGACACCACCAGCGAGACCTATCGCTGGAACGAGGGCTCCACCTACGTGAAGAATCCACCCTACTTCGAGAACATCAGCATGCAGCCGCCGCCGATCGGCGACATCAAGGGCGCACGCATCCTGGCCGAACTGGGTGACTCCATCACCACCGACCACATCAGCCCCGCGGGCTCGATCCGCAAGGTATCGCCCGCCGGCGATTACCTGCTGGAACGCCAGGTGCTGCAGAAGGATTTCAATAGCTATGGCGCGCGTCGTGGCAACCACGAGATCATGATGCGCGGCACATTCGCCAACATCCGTATCCGCAATGAGCTGGTAGCCGGCGTGGAGGGCGGTTACACCAAGCACCTGCCGTCCGGCGACCAGATGCCGATCTACGATGCGGCGATGCGCTACAAGGCGGAAGGCGTCCCGCTGGTGGTGTTCGGCGGCAAGGAATACGGCACCGGGTCATCGCGCGACTGGGCCGCCAAAGGCACGCTGCTGCTCGGCATCAAGGCCGTCGTCGTCGAGAGCTTCGAACGCATCCACCGCTCCAACCTGGTCGGCATGGGCGTGCTGCCGCTGATGTTCAAGGACGGCGTGGACCGCAGGTCGCTTGGCATCACCGGCGAGGAGCTCATCGACATCACCGGCCTTACCAACATCACGCCGCGCATGGACCTGTCGCTGGTGATCCACCGGCTGAACGGCAAGGTGGACACCGTGCCGGTGACCTGCCGCATCGATACCGTCGATGAAGTCGCCTACTACCAGCACGGCGGCATTCTGCACTACGTGCTGCGCGGCATGGCGAAGGCTGCCTGATCCGCGCGTGCTTCGCCGCCGGCCACCCTCGCAGCGCTCGCCCGGCTAAGATAGCCTGCGAGAGCTCACGGGGGTGAAAATGAAAGAGGAACCGGCGGCATGGCTCAGCGCGTTTGAGGACCGCACCCGCCGTAACCTCGGTCGTGCCATGTTCGCGGCCCGCTGGATCATGGCGCCGATCTATCTCGGTCTGCTGGGCGCGCTCGCACTTGTCATGGTCAAATTCGTGCAGAAGCTGGTGCAGGCAATCCCTGGCTTCCTCGCACTCGATACCAGCGACGCGATTTTTCTCACGTTGACCCTCGTCGATCTGTCGCTGGTCGCCAACCTGGTGGTCATCGTCATCTTCGCCGGCTGGGAGAACTTCGTCGGTCGCCTGCTTGTCACCCAGGCCGAGGACCGGCCGCTGTGGCTGGGCGGGCTCGACTTCAGCACAGTGAAGTTGCGGCTGATCGGTTCGATTGCCGCAATTGGATCTATCCAGATCCTCGAGACCTTCGTGCACATCGACGAGATGAGGCCGCAGGACGCGTTCGAACAATTGGCCATCCTGCTCGGCATCGGCGTGGTCGGCGTGTTGCTGGCACTTGCCGAACGGCTAAGCAACTCGCATCGCGATTGACGCCATCATGCAGGTCGGCATCCAGTTCTTTCCTGATATCGGCCCGGATGTGCGTTCGGCGCGTGACTATTGGCAGGATGCGCTGTCGTTGGTCGCACTCTGCGATCGCTACGACTACAGCCACGTCCGGACGGTGGAGCACTACTTCCATCCGTATGGTGGCTACAGCCCTAACCCGGTCGTGTTCCTTGCCGCCGCGGCACAGGTGACGAAGCGAGCGCGCCTGGTCACCGGCGCAGTGTTGCCGGCATTCAACAATCCGCTGAAGCTTGCCGGTGAATTGGCAATGCTCGACGCGCTGTGCGACGGCCGGCTGGACATCGGCTTCGCCCGCGCCTTCCTGCCGCACGAGTTTTCCCGCTTTGGCGTGAAGCTGGACGAAAGTCGCGCCCGCTTCGACGAAGGCATCGAACAGGTGCGCCTTCTGCTGGAGCAGGAGAATGTCACCTGCGAGGGCCGCTTCCACAGTTTCCGCAACGTCACCTCCCTGCCGCGGCCGACGCAACAGCCGCGCCCGCCGTTCTATGTCGCGGCCCTCGCAACCAAGGAGTCGTTCGAACGCGCCGGTGCGGCGGGGCACAGCATCATGGCCATTCCGATGGCAGGTGGCGCCATGTCGGAACTGACTGATCTCTATCGCGATGCGAGGCGCCGCGCCGGTCATCCAGGCCGCGGCACCGTGATGCTTGCGTTCCACATGTTCTGCCACACCGATCAGGCCGAAGCCGAGCGCATCGCCCGCGAACCGCTGAACCGCTACCTGCGTTCGCTGGTGACAGCGGCATCTGACTGGGTGCAAGGCGAGACGTCGGCGGACTATTCGGGCTACGACAGGATCATCACCGCACTGTCGCAGGAAACCTTCGAGACCCAGGTGGAGAAATGTGCCGCCTGGATTGGCACGCCGGAGTGCATTCTCGACACGGTGCAGCGTTATCGACGCCTAATCGGCGATTTTGAAATCGCGTCGCTGCAGGTCAATTTCAACGACATCGCGCTTGCCGATGCGCAGGCATCGATGCAGCTGTTCGGCGAGCAGGTGCTGCCTCGGCTGAAGGGATGGTAACTCTCGTCTCGCCAACAGGAACAGCCCGGCTCACTTTGGTGAACCGGGCTGCTGTCACGCGAAGCGATCCTCAGGCGTAGACGCTCAGTCGTAATAGTGCCACCGGTGGTGGTGCCGGTCCCACTCGCGATGATGGTAACGATGATGGTTCCAGTAATAGTCCACCGGATGAACATTGGTGACCCGTCGAGTATCCGGACCACCGTGCTCATGCGGACCAAAGGCCGGAGCGGCAAATCCAGCCGATGAGATCCCGACTGCCATCGCTGCCGCTGCCATCGTCCCTAGAATAAGCCGACGCATGTTTGGACTCCTTTCGCTCCGGCGGCATAGCCATCCGCCGATGACCCGAGATTTCGTGCACTCCGAGGGCCGCAAAGGGACGTATTGCTGGCATTTTGAAGGCGGCTTGTGGCATTTCGTAACCGAGAGCCCTTCGCCTGCTCCCACATCTTCGGACCGCGGTTTGGTTGCACGTCCGAAGAAGCCGCGAACAACAGCCCGGAGGTGTCCCGTGACCAAACGCCTTGCCGCAATCGCCGTTGCGCTTTGCGTATCGTCACAGCCCGTGACGGCTGCAGGGGAAGCTTTCCGTGCTCTATTGCCGGCAGAAAGCGGTCCCCACCCCGCGATACTGCTCGTTCCGGGTTGTTCTGGCTTCGCTGCAAACAATGGGGTCAACCTGTACGAAGCAAGAGCAGCCGAACTGCAGGCTGCTGGCTACGCTGTCGTATTCGTGGACTACGTCGGCCGGCGGATGCAGGGCAACTGTGCCCATGTATCGCAGGCAGAAGTCAGTGCCGACATTCTGGAGGCCGCGGCCTGGGCACGAACGCAACCAGGTGTGGACCCGCGCAGAGTATCGGTCATTGGTTGGTCCTATGGTGCCGGCGGCGTGCTCGCAACACTGCGGACGATGCCTGCGCCACCAGCGTTCACCAAGGCCGTGCTCTACTACCCCGTGTGCCGTGGCGCTCCTCCCTGGTCCGCTGCCGTCACCACATTGATGCTACTGGGCGAACGAGATGACATCGCGTTTCCCGATTTATGCGGTGCCATCAGCAAGGCGATGCCGGCGGAGCGACTTCGGATGATTATCTATCCCGGTGCCCGCCACGGTTTCGATATGCGAGGCTTACCCGATGGCGATCGACAACCATCTGGCGCGCCCGGCTATAATGCCGACGCTGCGATCGCATCCTGGAGTGCCGTTCTTGAATTCCTGAAGTAGTAACCACAATCGATGAAGCACTATACGCTCCCCGTCATCGCGAGAAGCGCAGGAACGAAACATGTCGGGCGAGGCATTCCGGTCTCTCCTCCGCGAAGCCGACGCGCGCGGTGTTTGCTATCTGGCAAATAGAAAGGTCAATGTGATCTGGGCTGCCCAAGTTGACGCCCCGCTGGCACGTATCGGGTTGTAATACGTCTCGAATTTTACCGACATGGGCTGCCGGGCAAGTTTGAATGTCTTGGAAATCCCACCGCCGACTGGGACCGTCCAGCGTGCATCTGGTTTCGCGGTCCAGTTAGCGGTGATATTCGGCGACGTGCTCAAGGACCAGCCATCGCCAATGCGGTAAGAGAAGATCGGATTGAGCAGCAAATTGCTCGATCTCTGCGTACCTGAAGGATAATCGCCAAGGCCCCAGAGATTGTTGACAACCATTGCGAAACTCCAGCTCTCAGGACGTCGCCATGTGAATGCGACGGAAGGACCTGCACCCCATCTGTTTGATCCTGTCGCACCGTTCGTCGCCGTGGGAAGCCAGGGTGTCCCTGTATGGGATGCTACTAGCTATGATTTCATTAAAGTAACCGAAAACGACGACGCATCTGATACGGTCAATCCAAGCCTTTGGCGGATGGCCAAGCTCAACATGATCCACGGATTGTTCCAAGTGGTCGATGGTATCTGGCAGGTGCGTGGGTACGATCTGTCCGTGATGAGCATCATTCGTACGAACACCGGCTACATCGTGATCGACCCGCAATGCAAATTAGCAGGAACGCCGTCGAAGAACCCGAGCCGCAGGTTATATTGTGCCACCGAGCGGGGTATCGGGAGGGACGCAGTGCAGGTCAGTTCCGAGCTTGCGATGCGCCGAATAGTCACCGGGCACCTGCCGTTCGAGAGAGCTCTGGAGGAGAAGATCGCTGCAATCGATGCAGATGATGCGCGTCATGGCAAGCTGCTCGCGGCCTGGAGCAAGGCTTATCCAAAAGTCGGGTTCAGCCGCTTCGTTTGCGCCTGATAAGGGGATCGGGCAGCCTCGCCCCGAAATCCCGAAGCGACCGCTCTAGAGCATGATCGTCTGAGATTGACTCCTGATTTGGGGGTTCCGGCGCGGATGTAAATTTGATTCAAGCTGCTGGCTGGAATGGAGGCCAGCCATGCATGGGGCGTCCGTATTCTCTGGATCTACGTCAACGTGTGGT